>JBBIKA010000035.1:0-24163 GCA_037445695.1 Chloroflexota bacterium | reverse complement strand
ACATGTCGTAGCCGGAGGGCTTCAGCCTCCGGCGGCCTTACAAGCGAAATCACCATATGGCTTATTGGCAACTCTACTACCATGTAATTTGGACCACCAAGAACCGTGAGCCTTTGATCAGCGCGGAGCTGGAGCCAGAGCTCCACAAGTATTTGCGCGGTAAAGGGCTTGAACTAGGCGGTATCGTCCATGCGGTAGGTGGCACAGAGGACCATTGTCATATTGTCGTCTCGATTCCGCCGCGCATTGCCATAGGCGACTATGTCGGAAAGCTCAAAGGCGCGAGTTCACATTGGGTGACGCATCTGTCAGGTTACAAGAGACCGTTTGCTTGGCAAGAGGGTTATGGCATCCTCTCATTCAGCAAGCGGTCATTGTCTCAGGTTGTGCAGTATGTGCTTTCGCAGCGTGAGCACCACTGCAGCGGTCAGATCATCGCTGATATGGAACGCATTGAAAGGGAAGACGTCGGACCGTGATCTAGCCCCCTTGAGGGGACTTGCACGTCGTAGCCGGAGGGCTTCAGCCTCCGGCGGGCTCCCGCAAAGGAGTGATACATGAGCACAAATGGCAAATTCGAGCCCCGCATCGTGGCTTTTCTCTGCAACTGGTGCACCTACACCGCGGCCGATACGGCAGGCGTCTCGCGGCTGAAGCAGCCACCGAACGTGGACATCATCCGCCTCATGTGCACCGGCCGCGTGGATCCGGTCTTCATCCTCAAGGCATTCGCCGAGGGCGCCGACGGCGTCATCGTCTCCGGTTGCCATCCGCCGGGGGATTGCCACTACAACAACGGCAACTACAAGACCTTCCGCCGTATGCCCCTGGTAGAGGCGTTGTTGCAGCAGTATGGCATCGAGAAAGAGCGCTTCCATTGGGGCTGGATCTCCGGCGCGGAGGCGCCCAAATGGGCCGAGCTGACGCGCGAGTTCACCGAGCGCGTGCGGGCGCTGGGACCGCTCAATTGGAAGCAGCAGTTCGCGAGCAAGGAGGATTGAGCCATGCCGGGAAATGGAAAGCTCAAGCTGGGCCTCTACTGGGCGGCTTCCTGCGGCGGCTGCGAGATCGCCGTCGTCGAGCTGCGCGAGAAGCTGCTGATCGTGGACCAGGTGGCCGACATCGTCTTCTGGCCGGTGGCGACCGACTTCAAGTACAAGGATGTGGAGTCGTACCCCGACGGCTACATGGACGTCTGCTTCTTCAACGGCGCCATCCGCACCTCGGAGAATGAGCACCTGGCCCACCTGCTGCGCAAGAAGTCCAAGATCCTGGTGGCGTTCGGCTCCTGCTCCTACGAGGGCTGCATTCCGGGCCTGGCCAACCTGTTCGACCGCGAAGCGGTCTTCCGCCGCGTCTATCTGGAATCGGAATCGGTGGACAACCCGAACCGGGTGGTGCCGCAAACGGCCTATCCCCTGCCCGAAGGGGAGATCCACATCCCCAAGTTCTACAACACGGTCAAGACGCTGGCGCAGGTGACCGACGTAGACTACTTCCTGCCCGGCTGCCCGCCACAAGACCCCCAGATCTGGGCGGTGATCGAGGCGATCGTCGCGGGCAAGCTGCCGCCCAAGGGGAGCGTGGTCGGTGCGAGCGAGAAGACGGTGTGCGACGAGTGCAGGCACGTGCGCGAGGAGAAGCGGATCAAGAAATTCTACCGCTACCACGAGATCATCCCCGATTCGACGAAATGCCTCTTCGACCAGGGGATCATCTGTGCCGGGCCGGCGACGCGCGGGGGGTGCGGCGCGCTCTGCACCAAGGTGGACATCCCGTGCCGCGGCTGCTACGGTCCGCCGCCCAACGTCTGCGACCAGGGCGCGTCCCTCTTGGCGGCCGTCGCGTCGGTGGTGGATGCCGATACCGAAGAGGAGGCCCGGCGCATCGTGAGCGAGATCCTGGACCCGATCGGCACGTTCTACCGCTTTAGCCTGCCCGCGTCGCTGTTGCATCGGGCGAAGGTAGCACGGTAGATTGGTAACTTGGTAAATTGGCAATTTGGTAATTTGGGAGGTCGGTTGACCAGTCTACCAGTCTACCAATCTACCAATCTACCAATCTACCAATCTACCAATCTACCAATCTACCAATATACCCGTCCAAGGAGTAACACATGCGAAAAATCAGCATTGACCCCATCACCCGGCTGGAGGGCCACGGCCGGATTGACATCTTCCTGAACGATGAGGGCGACGTCGCCAACGCGTACATGGTGATCCCGGAGCTGCGCGGGTTCGAGAAGTTCGCCGAGGGCCGGCTGGTGGAGGAGATGAATGACATCACCCCGCGCATCTGCGGCGTGTGCCCCGAGGCGCACCACATGGCTTCCACCAAGGCGTGCGATGCCGTTTATCACGTGGACCCGCCGCCCACGGCCAAGAAGCTGCGCGAGCTTTTCTACTCCGCGTTCTACGTTGCCGATCACACCGTGCACTTCTACATCCTGGCCGCGCCCGACTTCGTGCTGGGGCCCGATGCGCCGCCGGCTGAGCGCAACATCCTGGGCCTGATCCACAAGGTGGGCGTGGAGACCGGCACGGCCGTGATCCAGGCGCGCGGCAAGGCCATGGACATCGTGGGCGCGCTGGGCGGCCGCAAGGTGCATCCCACCTTCGGCGTGCCCGGCGGCGTGGCGAAGCGCATCACCGAGGAGGAGCGGGCACAGTTCGAGAAGACCGCCCACGAGCTGGTGGACTTCGGCCTCTTCTCCCTCCAGCTTTTCAAGGATGTAGTGCTCAAAAACAAAGCCTACGTGGACCTGATCCTCTCGGAGGCCTTCACCTTGCCCACCTACTACATGGGCACGGTGGACGCCAACAACAAGGTCAACTTCTACGACGGCAAGGTGCGCGTGGTTGGCCCGGACGGCAAGGAGTTCGTCAAGTACAGCCCCAATGAGTACCTGGAGGTGGTGGCCGAGCGGGTCGAGCCGTGGACGTATCTCAAGTTCCCTTATCTGAAGAGGGTCGGCTGGAAGGGGCTGGTGGCGGGCAAGGACAGCGGCGTCTATCAGGCCACGCCCCTCTCGCGGCTCAACGCGGCCGATGGCATGGCCACCCCGCGCGCACAAGAGGCCTACGAGGAGTTCTACGCCACCCTGGGCGGCAAGCCGGTCCACCATACCCTGGCCACCCACTGGGCGCGGCTGATCGAGCTGCTCTACGCGGCCGAGCGGCTGCTGGAGCTGTGCCAGGACCCGGAGATCACCAACCCGTACGTGCGCAACCTGCCCACCGAGAAGCCGACCGAAGGCGTAGGCATCGTCGAGGCCCCACGCGGCACATTGACCCATCACTATGTCACCGACGAGCGCGGGGTGGTCAAGAAGGCCAACCTGATCGTCGGCACCACCAACAACTACGCGCCCATCGCCATCTCGGTGCGTCAGGCGGCCCAGGCGGTGATCAAAAAGGGAGTGATCACCGAGGGCATCCTGAACCGGGTGGAGATGGCGTTCCGGTCGTATGATCCGTGCTTCGGCTGCGCCACCCACACGCTGACGGGCCAGATGCCGCTGGAGGTGCGCATCTTCGATGCGGCAGGGAACCTCCAGGAGGTCATCCAACGCGAATGAGTCTTGGGACGTCAATGTTCACAGTTACGTCGTACGGCCCCCACCCCTAACCCCGCCCCCGCTTGCGGGGGCGGGGAAGTTCTTTATGGTGGGGTTTTGGGGCCGCAAAGCGGCCCCAAAACCCCACCCTTGACGGGGTTCCCCCTCTCCCGCTTGGCGGGAGAGGGGGTCAGGGGGGAGGGTACGCTCCCAAAGCGCAATTCGCGGGATAACGGTGAACAGTTACCTTGGGACAGCATAGTCTCGATCTCTCTTGACGCTTGACGCTTGACGCTTAGCGAGAAGCGCTATACAATAGTCTTGTGATCAAGTCTTTCAGAAGCGAAGAAACGCGACTGATCTATGAACGACAACGCTCGCGCAAATTGCCATCTGACATCCAACAGGTGGCCTTGCGCAAGCTGCGTATGCTTAATAATGCCAGTTCGTTGAACGACCTGCGCATTCCGCCTGCGAACCGCCTGGAAAGACTGACCGGCGATCGCGCAGGACAGTACAGCATACGAATCAATGATCAGTGGCGTATTTGTTTCCGATGGGACGATGGAAACGCCTATGAGGTGGAGATCACGGACTATCATTGAGGGGGCAAGCGATGTCTGACGAGAAGCTACAGCCGGTGCATCCCGGCGAGGTGCTACTGGAAGAGTTCTTGAAGCCGATGGGGCTCAGCCAGAATCGTCTGGCGATCGCCATCGGTGTGGATGCCCGGCGCATCAACGAGATCGTGCTCAAGAAGCGGGGCATCACGGCCGATACGGCGTTGCGGCTGGCGCGTTTTTTCGGCACCTCGCCCCAATTCTGGTTGGGGCTTCAGGCCGAATATGACCTCGATATAGCGGCCGACGCGCTGGGGGACCGGTTGGAGCAAGAGATCCGGCCGCTCGCCCTGGCGGCCGCGTGACGCGGCGCCCGTTCCGCGGCCCGCGATCCGGCCGTTCGGCGCAGGCGCTATCGGCCAAGCGCTAACAACGTCAATCTGAAGACATCGTCATCGGTTCGCCGGCCCAGGCCAGGAGGTTTGCCCGTACCTCGCAGACCTGGGCCGCGTTGTTTCTACGTTCTGTCGGTTGACTTTGGACGCGGGGCATCGTAGAATAGGCCCATGCAACGATTGGATTTCACTCGTCGCTTCTGGTTTCGCTACGGTCTGTGCGTCTTGATCGCCGGCCTCATTCTGTTGGGGATGCCTCCGGAGAAGACCCTGGGGCCGGTTATCAAGCTGGTCTATTTGCACGGCGCGCTGAGCCGCGCCGGCATGATCGGTTTTTGGGCCGCGGGGCTGGTGGCCGCGGCTTATCTTCTGCAGGTGGCCGCAAAGCTCCTGCGTTGGAGCAGGCAAGCCCCAAGCGGCGTCATGCCGCCGCATTTCCAAAGCCTGCGGTCGGACGCAAAGCTCCTGCGTTGGAGCAGGGCGTTTTTGTGGAGCGGCTGGCTCTATTGGGTGGCGCATTTCCTGGTGAGCATGCCGGCCACCCGGCTGACGTGGGGGCCGTGGGTGGCCTGGGGCGAGCCGCGCGTCACCATGACGTTGCAGGTGATTGCCGTCGGCCTGGTGGTCATCGCCGCCGATCGTCTGCTCGACAATCGGCGCTTTGCCGCGATCGCCAATCTGCTGCTGGCCGTCGCCGTCTTCGCCCTGGTCGAGCGAACGGGCGTCCTGCGGCACCCGCTCGATCCGATCGGCGGATCCCCTTCGGCGACCTTGCGCGTGATCTATTTGGCGCTTCTGGCGCCGATCGTCGCCGGGATGGGGTTGCTGGCCGGCTACTGGGCGCGCAACGCCCCCGACCGCCAGACCGTGGGACCGACGAAAAGCACATCGCAAGAAAGTTGAGGGGCACATGAAGATCGTGAACGTCGCCCAGATGCGACAGCTCGAGCAACAGACCGATGCGCACGGCCATTCCTACGCTCAGATGATGGAGTGGGCCGGCCAGGCGGTGGCCAATGTCTGTAAGGCGTTTGTCCTGCGTACTCCCGAATCGCCCGTGTTGGTGTTGGTGGGTCCGGGCAACAACGGCGGCGATGGCCTGGTTGCCGCCCGTCACTTGATGGAACACGGCCACCCGATCACCCTGTACATCTGGAAGCGCGAGGCCAGGGGCGATGAAAACTTGCGGCGGTTTCGGCGTAAGCGCCGCGGCATCACGATCCTGTATGCCGATAACGATCCCGAGTTTGCGAAACTGCGGGCCGAGTTGCAGCAAACCTCCCTGGTGATAGATGCCCTGCTGGGCACCGGCGTAGCGCGGCCCATCGAAGGCAAGCTGGCACAGCTCCTCGATATCGTCCGCGCCGAGCTGGAGGCGCGCCGCAATCCGGCCGGTGAAGCCGAGGACGACTTCGAACAGGGCCTGCCGCGCTTTCCGATCCTGGAGGCTATTTCGTTCGGAACGTCACCTCAACGCGATCCGCGTTCGGAATCATTCGAGTTGCAAGACGAATATGACGAGTTCGAGGCCGAGGACGAGAAGGACGAACCGGCCGGGCGCTCCCAACCGGCAGACGACGAAGCATGGGACGAGGAGGAAGAGTGGGCTGAGGAAGAGGAGGGCGGTTCGCCTCCCCAGTTCTGGCCGGTGCCGACGATCGTGGCGGTGGATTGTCCGAGCGGGCTCAACTGCGATACCGGCGCGCTCGATCCGCACACCCTGCGGGCCGATTTGACGGTCACCTTCGGCTTTGCCAAGTGGGGCCATTTCCAATATCCCGGCGCGGGCTATTGCGGGCTGTTGGTCGTGAGCGACATCGGCATTCCGGCCGAACTGAGTCGGGATCTCACCACCGAACTGGTCGAGGCCGGCCGGCTTGGCGCCTGGTTGCCCCGACGGCCGAGCGATGCGCACAAAGGCACTTTTGGCCGGGCGCTGATCGTGGCCGGCTCGCTCAATTACATCGGCGCGGCTCATCTGAGCGCCATGGCCGCGATGCGCACGGGGGTCGGCTTGGTGACGTTGGCCGTGCCGGCACCGGTGCAGGCGATCCTGGCCGGCGCGCTGCCCGAGATCACCTGGTTGCCGTTGCCCGGGGCCGCCGGCGTGCACACGGCCGCGCATCTCCCCGAGGTCCTCTCGGCTCTGGCCCGCTACGATGCGCTCCTGGTGGGGCCCGGCCTGACGACCGCCCAGGACGCCCGTGCGTTCGTGATGGGGCTTTTCGGCCCCGACGGCCTAGATCGCGAGAGGTGGCAGGGCCGGATCGTCGTGGACGCCGACGCACTGAATATCCTGGCCGGCGAGCCCGATTGGCCGGCACGCCTGCCTCCGCGCTCTATCCTGACGCCCCATCCGGGGGAAATGGCCCGGCTGGTCGGGACGACGGCCGAAGTGATCAACAGCGCGCGCATCGAGACCGCGCAGCGCTATGCGGCCGCGTGGGGTCACATCGTCATTTTGAAAGGCGCGCATACGGTGATCGCCGAGCCGGCCGGCCGCACGGCCGTCTTGCCCTTTGCGTTGCCGTGGCTGGCTACGGCCGGCAGCGGCGATGTCCTGGCGGGCGCGATCGTGGCGTTGTTGGCGCAGGGAGTATCGGCTTTTGAGGCCGCCGTGGTCGGCGCCTATCTGCACGGCCACGCCGGCCTGTTGGCGCAGCGCGCGCGCGGCCCGGTCGGCATGCTCGCGCGCGATTTCATCGAGCAGTTTCCGATGGCATTGCAGGCCCTCTACGCCGGCGGGTGAGCTGATCACGAGGCGTTTTGGCCGCTGAACGACGGCCAATGAATAGCGCCCACGTGCCAGGCACTTCGGAAGTGCCTGGCACGTGATTTGTCAGGTGGGAAACAGGGGGAAGGGCTCTGAAGGAGCGGCGAAGCCGCCGCCAAACCCCTGGGAGAGCGGATTTATGCCGCAGGTGTGATCTGGCTCAGCCGGGCTTGCGCTTCCTGAACGGCTTCCTGGGCCTTTTTCACGTTCTCCTGGAGCACGATCCGACCGCGTTCGCTGAGCTGCTCAAACTGGCCGCTCAGTTCGCCGCTGCGTTCGCCGATCTGCCGGCGCAGTTCATCGCCCGAGTAAGGCGTCAACAGCAAAGCCGTCAACCCCCCGACGGCCGCCCCCAGCACAACTCCCAGCAAGAACAAAATGACTCCCTTCATCAGAAGCATCTCCTTTCTCTAGGATTACGGACGTTTGTCTGCAGGTTTTCCGTCGAAGAGCGCCTTCAGCGCCGACTTGACTCCATAAGCATAGCTCGATACTTTGACGACCGGCTGTACGACATGGTCGCCCATAAAGGTCACCGTGCCGCGCACCGTGCCCAAGGTCTCCTGGGTCGCTTCCAACATCGGCAACACTTCGTTGCGGAGCATCCGAATCAGGCGGATGACCTGAAAGATCAGGACCGCCAACAAAACCATCACGGCGATCGAGGAAACGGCCAGGATGATGATGGACACGTCGCGGATAGCGGTCAAAACAGACATAGGGCAACCTCCAGACAAACATAGTGTATCACAAAGCGACCGGACGCGCAACACGGAGACGACGCGCGATCATGAGGGCGGCCAGCGCCGCCACCAGGCCGGGGATCATCTGCACTTCGCCGATCATGAGCGGCAGGGAGCCGAACAGGTCGGCCGCAAACTGGCCCACGCCAAAGCCGAGCGCGCCGGCGATCAAGTCGAGTGCGAGGCGCCGCCAGCCGCCACCCCGCCACAGGTGAAAGAGCAGGCCACACGCGGCGCCCGTGAGCGCGCTCAACCAGAGCGCCGGCCAGAGCAGCAGGTCAAGGAGGGTACCGATCAGATCCATTTGGAATCGTCTCAATTGTTCATGTGTTCATGCGCAACAGAACACAATGCGCAATGAAAATGAACAGCGCTCGCGCTCACGTGCCAGGCACTTTCAAAGTGCCTGGCACGTGAGCTGGGCCATTTTCAAGTTAGTCCCATGCCTCGGCGATCACACCGCCGCCCAGGCACCGATCGCCGACGTAGAAGACGGCCGCCTGCCCCGGCGTGATGTCGCGCAGCGCTGCCGTGAAGCTCACGACGGTGCCGCCGTCCGCGGTCGGCGTGACAACGGCCGGGGCCGGCGTGGCCCGATAGCGGATCTGCACCTCGGCCTCGAACGGGCCGGAAGGCGGCTCGCCGGCCACCCACCAGGCCGGCCCGGTGCGCAACCGGCATTTGCCGAGCTGCTCGGCCGTGCCGACGATCAGGGCATTGCGCTCGCGATCCAGTTCCAACACATAGAGGGGCCGGGTCGCGGCCACGCCCAGGCCACTGCGCTGGCCAACGGTGTAGAAGGGCAAGCCGCGGTGCGTACCCAACATGCGGCCGCTGCGATCCAGGATGGGGCCAGGTCGCGCCATGTCGGGCGCTTGACGCAGCAGGAAACCCCGATAGTCGCCGTCGGCGACGAAACACAGGTCCTGGCTCTCGGCACGCGAGGCGGTCGGCAGGCCACGTTCGGCCGCCAGCCGGCGCACCTGGGGCTTGGTCAATTCGCCGACCGGAAAAAGGGTCTGCGCCAGATCGTCTTGGCCGAGCACGCTCAGCACATAAGACTGATCTTTGTTGCGATCGGCCCCGCGCCAGAGCTGGAAGCGCCCCTGGTCATCGCGGCGAATGCGCGCGTAGTGGCCGGTGGCCAGATAGCGCGCGCCCAGCCGCCGCGCATAGTCGAGCAGATAGCCGAAGCGGATCTGGCGATTGCAGACCAAGCATGGGTTGGGCGTACGGCCGGCCGCATATTCGGCCACGAAGAGATCCACCACCTGTGTCTTGAACGGCTGCTCGACGCTGATGACATAGAACGGAATGCCCAACCGATCGGCCACCCATTGCGCATCGTAGACCGCCTCGGGCGCGCAGCACTTGTTGGTCTGCCGCGCCGCTTCCGGCGCATCTCCGCCGGCGGCAGAAGCACGCAACGCGGGCGCGGGGAGCTCTTCGGCCCACAGGCGCATCATCACGCCGACGACGTCATAACCCTGTTCGACCAGTAGCGCGGCCGCGACGGAGCTGTCCACGCCGCCGCTCATGGCCACTACGACTTTGTCGCCCATTGGCCTGGTCCTCAGCGCCGGCCGCGCACGCGCGGCACGATCTCGGCCAGCTTCTCGATCACGTAATCCACGTCGGCCTCGCTGTTGGCTCGGCCCAAGGTCAGGCGCAGCGCGCTCATGGCTTCCTGCGGGCTATAGCCCATCGCGGTCAACACATGGCTGGGGGTGGGCGAGCCGGTAGCGCATGCCGAGCCGGACGACGCGGCGATGCCGGCCATGTCGAGCGCGATGAGCAGCGCCTCGGCCTCGGCGCCCGGCACCAGGAGGCTCACGTGGCCGGGGAGGCGTTGCGTCGGATGGCCGGTCAAGATCAGGTCGGGGATCTGGGCCATCAGGCCCTGAATCAGCCGGTCGCGCAACAGGCGCAGCCGCTGCGATTCCGTCTCGCGCTCGGCGTGGGCCAGTTCCAGCGCGGTCGCCATGCCCACGATGTAGGGCACGTTCTCGGTGCCCGAGCGCCGGCCGCGTTCCTGGCCGCCGCCCGTCTGCACCGGCAACAGGCGCACCCCGCGACGCACGTAGAGCAAGCCGACCCCCTTGGGGCCATAAAACTTGTGAGCCGACAGGGACACCAGATCCACCTGCAACGCCTCTACATCGAGCGGCAGGTGGCCTCCTGCCTGGACGGCGTCGGTGTGGAAGGGCACCCCGCGTGCCCGGGCGCGCGCGGCGATCTCGGCGATCGGTTGGAGCGTGCCGACCTCGTTGTTCGCCATCATGACGCTGACCAGTGCGGTATCTGGCCGGATGGCGGCGGCCACGGCATCCGGGTCCACCTGGCCATAGCGGTCTACCGGCACCAGGGTCACCTCGAAGTCGTAGTGTTCGGCCAGGTCGTTCGCGGTATGGAGCACGGCGTGATGCTCGATGGGAGTGGTGACGAGATGCCGCTTGCCGCGGGCCGCGGCGGCCAACGCCACCCCGCGCAGCGCCAGATTGTCGCTTTCGGTGCCGCAACCGGTGAAGACGATCTCGGTGGGCCCGCAGTTGAGGATGCGAGCAATGCGTCGTCGGCCGTCCTCCATGGCGGCCGCCGCGCGGCGGCCCAGGCCATAGATGCTCGACGGATTGCCGTAGATCTCGGTCCAGAACGGCGCCATCGCTTCGACCACGCGGGGGTCTACCGGTGTTGTTGCAGAATGATCGAGATAGATGATCATATCGTCAGGCTCTTCTTGATTCGATCTTCGCTGGCCACAGGTACATTCTACCTGATTAGGAGACATCCTGCAACCAGCTACTGCTTTGTTAGCTTGGATTTTGCATTTTGCCGCATTGGCCCCCACCCCCGACCCCTTATGGCCGTGCGGTCGTCCGTCACGCGACGCCGTGCTTGTTCCCCGATTAAGAGCAAGACAGGCTCTGCGGCTTTTGGTGGGAAGACGGTAGTAGGGGTGTGGCATGCCACACCCCTACTTGCGTGGCCCCATTTCCCGGCCCCTTCCCCGCCAAGCGGGGAAGGGGCGAGCTAATAGCGGGGTATTTTGGCCGCCGAAGGTGGCCAAAATACCCCTTTCAAGGGATTCCCCGCCCCCCGCTTGCGGGGGGCGGGGTCAGGGGTGGGGGGCCTACTGCATCCAGAATTGCCGAAATGCCTCTTGTCCCGCCAGAAGCTGGAGAGCCGCAAAACAAAAGGGGATGTGGCGGACAATACAGCCATCCGCAACATCCCCTTCTTGTCCCTTTTCCCCGCCTTCCGCTCGGAGGCGGGGAAAAGCATCAACGCGGGACCGCGTAGGCCCGCTTCAGCGGGTCATCAATACATGTCCGGGTTGGAGGCCGGAGCAGCCGGCTTTTCCTTCTCCGGAATCTCCGTGATCAGGCACTCGGTGGTCAGGATCATGGCGGCGATGGAAGCCGCATTCTCCAGGCCGCCGCGGGTGACCTTGGCCGGGTCAATGATGTTCTTGGCGACCATGTCGCCGTAGTCCTCGGCCATCACGTCGAAGCCGATCCGCTTGTTGCGCTTGTTCTTCTGCTCGCGGCGGACGTTCTCCACCACCACCGCGCCGTCATAGCCGGCGTTCTCGGCCAGGGTCGCCATCGGCATGGTCAGCGCCTTGCGCAGGATGCGGACGCCGGTCAGCACGTCGCCTTCCAGCCCCTTCTCGACCGCGTCGAGTGCCTCGATGGCGTTGAGCAGCGCCACACCGCCGCCCGGCACGATGCCTTCCTCAACCGCCGCGCGGGTCGCGCTCAGCGCGTCTTCCACGCGATGCTTCTTCTCCTTCAGCTCGACCTCGGTGCCGGCACCCACGCGGATGATCGCCACGCCGCCCGCCAGGCGAGCCAGGCGCTCCTGCAGCTTCTCCTTGTCGTAGTCGCTGGTGGTGTTCTCGATCTCCACCCGGATCTGCTCGATGCGGCCCTTGATCGCGGCCGGATCGCCCTTGCCGCCGACGATGGTGGTGTTATCCTTGTCCGCAATCACCTTGTCGGCCTGGCCCAGGTCGCTGACCATGGTGGTCTCCAGCTTGCGACCCAGCTCCTCGCTGATGACCGTGCCGCCGGTCAGGATGGCGATGTCCTGCAACATGGCCTTGCGCCGATCGCCGAAGCCCGGCGCCTTGACGGCCAACACGTTCAGCATGCCCCGCAGCTTGTTCAGCACCAGGGTCGCCAGCGCCTCGCTGTCCACATCTTCCGCGATGATCACGATGTCGCGGCGGCCAAGCTGGACCAGCTTCTCCAGCAGCGGCACGATGTCGGCCGCAGCCGAGATCTTCTTATCGGTGATCAGGATATACGGATTGGTGAGCTGGGCCTCCATCGCCTCGGGGTTGGTGATGAAGTAGGGGCTGATGTAGCCGCGGTCGAACTGCATGCCCTCGACGTACTCGGTCTCAAACTGCAGGCCCTTCGCCTCTTCCACCGTGATGACGCCGTCCTTGCCGACCTTCTCCATCACCTCGGCGATCAGGTTACCGATCTCCTGATCCTGGGCGGAAATGGCGGCCACCGCGGCGATCTCTTCCTTGGTGGTGATGTTGATGGCCTGCGACTTGATGTGCGCCGACAGAGCAGCCACGCCTTTCTCGATGCCGCGCTTGAGGAGCATGGGGTTGGCGCCGGCCGCAACGTTCTTCAGACCCTCATTGACGATGGCCTGGGCCAACACGGTGGCGGTGGTGGTGCCATCGCCCGCGATGTCGTTGGTCTTGGTCGCCGCTTCCTTCAGAAGCTGGGCACCCATGTTCTGGAACGGATCTTGCAGCTCGATCTCCTTGGCCACGGTCACGCCGTCATGCGTGATGGTCGGCGCGCCCCACTTCTTGTCCAGCGCCACATTGCGGCCCTTCGGGCCGAGGGTCGCCTTCACGGCTTCGGCCAGGGTATCCACACCGATCTTGAGATCGCGACGAGCTTCTTCGGAAAAGCGCAATTGCTTAGCTGCCATGGTTCAAAAACTCCTTTTCGCAAATGATGTTTGGCCATCAATCTGACCGCCGGCCGTCGCGGAGAGGCCGCAGACGACGGGAGCCTCCCGGCACGAGCGCAAGCGGTCTGGCGGCGGCTGTCATCAGGCCAACACCGCCAGGATGTCGGACTCACGCAAAATCAACAGCTTCTTGCCGTCCAGCTTGATCTCGGTGCCGGAGTACTTGGCGTACAGCACCTTATCGCCGACCTTGACTTCCATCTCCACGCGCTTGCCCTTTTCGTCCAGCCGACCCGGTCCGGCGGCCAGCACTT
This sequence comes from Chloroflexota bacterium, assembly GCA_037445695.1. GTDB lineage: Bacteria > Chloroflexota > Anaerolineae > CG2-30-64-16 > CG2-30-64-16 > CAKZKT01. The sequence continues at coordinate 10,881 of JBBIKA010000035.1, read as the reverse complement.
TGCCCTGCTGCGGCTTCTCTTTGGCGGTCTCGGGCAGGATGATGCCACCCGCGGTGACCTCTTCCTGCTCGATCGGTTCGACGACGACGCGATCAGCAAGTGGCTTGATGTTCATGGTCCAACAGCCTCCTATGGTATGAGATGAGATTGCTTGAACAGTCTGGCACTCATTGGCTTCGAGTGATTAGCACTCTCTTTGCTTGAGTGCTAACGACGCCCATTCTACTCAAGATGGGCCAAGTCGTCAAATTTGAGGGGGTGTGCTTTTCAAGGCCAGGAGGAAGGGGGATCAAGCGGCCGCGCGTGGCTTGCGGCCGCCGCGCTTGGCGGCCTGTTGCCCCGCGCCGCCCCGGTAGGCCGGCGCGGAGATCACGAAGACGGTACAACGCGCAGCGTCCAACATGCGCGTGCGCAGCCGGGGCTCGATCTGATCAATCGGGTTGGACGTGGTGATCACGGTCGGCAGTCGGGCGGCATAGCGGTAGTTGAACAGTTGGAAGAGCTTCTCGCGTGCCCACGGCGTGGCGCTCTCGGTCCCCAGGTCGTCCAGGACGAGCAGGCCCGCGGTGCGCACCTGCTCGAAGAGCTTGTCCAGGGTGGTCGTGCTGGTCGGGCTGAAGGTGGCGCGCAGATGATCGAGCAGATCGGGCACAACCACGAACATGGGAATCGTCTGGCCGACCTGTATCTGGTAGTTGGCGATCGCCGCGGCCAGATGCGTCTTGCCGCAACCGAAGGTGCCGATGAACACCAGCCAGCCGGCCGGATGTTCGGCAAACGCGCGCGCCAGGTTGACCGCCCGCCGCAGATTGTCCCGCTCTTCGGCGTCCAGCTCGTCGGCGCGCAGGCTGAAGTTCTCGAAGGTCTGCTCGGCATGGAGCGCCAGCGAGCTGAGCTGCGAGCCGACGCGGCCCGCGCCCGACTGGCGGAAGTCGGGCGCGAGGATCTCGTACATCTGGCTCAGATCCGGGTCGGCCAGCCGCGAGGTGATGCGCGGGTCGAGATCTTCCAGCCGTTGGTTGGAGGTAATCACGGTGGGCAGCCGGCTGTTGTAGCGATAGTTCAAGATCTGAAAGAGCTTTTCCTGCGCCCAGGAGGTGGCATTGTGCGCGCCGAGATCGTCCAGGATCAGCAGCGGCGCCTCGCGGATCTCCTCGAGCCGTTCGTCGAGGCTGCTCGTGCTGTCGGCCGCGTAGCCCGCGCGCAGATGATCGAGCAGATCGGGCACGACCACGAAGAGCACCGCGTGGCCCAACGCCACCCGGTAGTTCGCAATGGCCGCCGCCAGATGGGTCTTGCCGCAGCCGTAGCCGCCGACCAGCACCAGCCAGCCGGTCGGATTCTGGGCAAAAGCCCGGCTGCGCTCGAACGCCTCGCGCAGGTTAAAGCTCAGGCTCGGCGGCAATCCGACCCCGTCGGGGATGAACGTGTCGAAGGTGAGACGGTTCAAGGCGCCCAGGTTGCTCATCTTCTGAAGCGCCTGCATCCGTTCCGCGGTCAACCGCGCCTGGGTGCACCGACACGGCATCGTCTTGCTGAAGTCGGGGTGGCCGGGCGGCACGTCGTAGACCAGGAAGCCCTTGCCCTTGCAGATCGGACATACGTCGGCCGCGGCGGCTGCGCCGGCCGCAGCCGGCTGCGGCCTTGCCTCACGGCCGGCGGCCGCCGAGCCGACCGCCGGCTGCATCCTGTTCAGGATCTCGCCCACGCGTTTCATCTCGCCCTCAGTGTTCGATCAGCTCTTCGTAGCCTTCAGGCACGTAGTAACGCCGCCGCGCCTCGGCATCTTCCGGTACCTCGACCGGCCGGCGGCCGGTGTCTTTGCCCTGGACGCGCCACCGCTCGAGGATGCTGAGCACGTACTTCCAGTTGCGCTTGTTCATCGCCACGGCCTCGCGAAACGCGTCCGCGATCCATTCGGCCGGATAGTGGCGTTCGGCCTCGCGCAGCTCGTTGGCGATCATCGGCGTCAGCAGGCCGATGTTCTGTTCGTACAGGACAAAGATGGTCGGCCGTTCCACCTGAAGCTGCACATCCTCGGCGCTGTCGGCCAACACGTCCAGCTCGCCGCTGCGGAGCTTCTCCACCACCTCGCGGCCGTTGGCGCTGTTGACCATGTACCATTCTTCCGTGACCCCGGCGCGCTGCACGATCAGGTGGAGCAACGTGCCGCGCGCCACCGCGCGCTCCAGCGCATCGCGCAGCGCGGCCTCGGCCGCCGCGGGCGTCTCGCCCAGGCCGGCCAGGAGCCGCTCGTCCTTCAGCAATTCGTCCAGCCGGGCATAGCGCAGCGCACCCGTCTTGCGGCCGATCAGCCAGAACAGATGCAACGTGACCTTCAGCTCGGCCAAATGATCTATCCACGGCAACAGGTCGCTGAAGAAAAGATTCGGGATGGGCGTGACGGGCAACTTGCCGGCCGGAAAGCCCGGAAAACCCTGCATGGATCCGTTCATATGTTCAATAATCCAACGGCTCTTTGGTCAGTTCCAGGTCCGCGAAGCGCGTGAGCGTCTTATCGAAATAGAGCGGCACCGTGTCGGTGGGGCCGTTGCGATGCTTGGCCACGATCACATCGGCGATGTTCTTGCGCTCGGTGTTCTCCTTGACCATCTCCTCGCGATAGATAAACATGACCACGTCGGCGTCCTGCTCGATCGCGCCCGATTCGCGCAGATCGGACAGAACCGGCTTGTGATCGCTGCGCGACTCGACCGCGCGCGAAAGCTGCGATAGCGCGATCAGCGGCACCTCCAGCTCGCGCGCCAGGCTCTTCAGCGAGCGCGAGATGTAGCTGATCTCTTGCACGCGGTTCTCCGAGCGGGTGTCGCTGCGCATCAATTGCAGATAGTCCACGATCACCATGTCGAGCCCGTGCTCGGCCTGCAAGCGCCGCGCCTTGGTGCGCAGCTCCAGCGCCGAGACGGCCGGGGTGTCGTCAATGAAGAGCATCGTTTCCGAGAGCACGCCAGCCGCCTCCATGAGCATCGGCCACTCGTCGTCGTTGATCTCGCCCAGCCGCAACCTCTGCTGGTTGATGCCGGTCTCGGCCGCCAACAGGCGCTGCACGAGCTGCTCGCTGCTCATCTCCAGGCTGAAAAAGGCCACGCGTTGGCCGTAACGCTTGGCCGCGTTGACCGCGATGTTGAGCGCCAGGCTCGTCTTGCCCACCCCCGGCCGGGCCGCCAGGATGATCAGATCCGACTTCTGGAAGCCGCCGAGCAACTTGTCCAGCTTGCTGAAGCCCGACGGCACACCCAACAGGTCACCCTTGTGGCGGTGCAGATAATCGAGCCGATCCACCACCGTGTGCATGATCTGGCGCACGGGGGTCAGGTCGCGGCGGATGCGGCGCTCCGAGACGTTGAAGATCAACTGCTCGGCCCGATCCACCACCTCGTCTACATCCTCGGCCTCTTCGTAGGCCAGCGCGGCGATCTGGCCGGCCGCGGCGATGAGCCGGCGCAGCGTGGCCGTGCGCTCGACGATGTGTGCGTAGTGCTCCACGTGGACGGCCGTGGGCACGCTGTTGATCAGCGAGGTGATGTACGCGGTGCCGCCGACCTGCTGGAGCTGATCGCGGCGCTCCAGCTCATCCACCAGAGTGACGAAATCGGCCGGCTCGCGGCGCTCGTGCAGATCGAGAATGGCCCGATAGATCCAACCGTTTTTCTCGCGGTAGAAGTCATCCGGCTCCAGGAACGAAGCCACCTTGAGGATCGCGTCGGGGTCTATCAGGAGCGACCCCAAGACGGCCTCTTCGGCCTCCGGGTTGGCCGGAATGGTCTTGTCGGGTGGGTTCATGGTTCACCGTTCACGGTTGCCTGGGCCATGTCCATGGGCCCGGCCGGCGTGCAGGCATACGACAGAAACGCCGCCAAGCCAGAAGCAAGGCGGGCGCTTCAACCAGGGTGCGGCATGCCCCAGCCGGGAAAGATCACCAACCGGTGCGAATATGGGTGGCCCACGTCGGGCTATTGCAGGTCGGACAGATCGAGGCCTTCCAGGAAGTCGCGGAACGCTTCGGGCGCGGAGGTCGGCGCGTTCTCGGCCTGTTCGGCTTCCGATTCGCCTCTCTCCAGGTCGGGTTCGGGCGTGATGGCGGCCTGATCCATCACCTCCTCGGCCACATAGACCGGCACATGCGCGCGCACGGCCAGGGCCAGCGCATCGCTGGGGCGAGAGTCTATCGCGATCCGCCGACCGTTGACCCGCAAGCTGATCTCCGCGTAGAACGTGTCGTTGCGCAGATCGGTGATCGTCACCTGGAGGATCTCGGCATCCAGGTGTTCGATGACCGATTTGAGCAGATCGTGAGTCAAGGGCCGTTGCACCTCGACGCCCTGCAGCTCGATCGTGATCGCGTCCGCCTCGAACGGCCCGATCCAGATCGGCAGGTACCGGGGCGAATCTATCTCCTTCAACACGACAATCCGATGCTGCGACATCAAACTGACCCGCACGCTGTCAATCGTCACTTCAATCATGATCTCCGCCTCCTGTATTCTCCCCGAGCAGGCGACGTCTGGAGCTGGATGCCGGAAAGATGCAAGCGTGCCTGAGGATCGGTGCTTGCGACGGCAGTTGTTACAGGGAGATTATAGCATAGCCTCCCGCGCGTCGCAAACAGGGCGTGGCTCCAAAGAGGCCAGATAGGCCGCCAACCAGGGCACCTCCTCATTCACGCCGTAGCCTTCGACCTGGAGGCTGCGCGCCAGCGCGCGGCGCACGGGGCCGTCGAGCGTCTCGCGCCAGGCCGAGCCGGGCAGGAGCATGATCTCCCAATCGGGCTGTTCCGGCGGCGCCCAAGGGGACCGCGGAAAAGGAATGCCGGTGCTGAGGGCGCCCTGCCGACGGTAAAAGGCGATCCGCCGGCGACGCAAGGCGCGGTCGGCGCCGGGGGGCGGCCCGTCGGGCACCTCCACCTCCAACAGAACCCCCCGGCATCCCGGCCGGCCGAGCGCCCGCGCGATGGCTTCGCCGGCCGCGACCTGATCGCGCAGCAGCAGCGCGCCCACCCCGCGGCCGCGCTGGGTCGCCACGACCGCCAGGTATTTCAGATGCAACAGGTTCGACCGCGGCAGGTAGCTGGAGAGCGCCAGGCCGATCGCCTCTTCGCCGGCTACGGCCGCGGTGGCCCGGCCCAGCGTGCTCTCGCGGCCGCGGACGCGCGCGAATTCGGCCAGCGCGTCCGCGGGCATCTCCCACGGCGCCTCGAACGCCTCGCGATAGATGGCGACGACCGCGGCCATCTGGCCCGGCGTCAACCGGGCCAGATCTACGAGCTGCACAGCCCTCACGCGAGGAGGACCTGCCGGTGCAGCGTGCCGCCTCGCTCCGCGCCGGCGTGGATCGTCAACGTCCCGCCCTGCGGCGCGCGGATCAGCCATTCGGCCTTGCCGCGGTTGTCGGTGGGCGAAGCGCCGTAATAGGCCATTTCCAGCTTGTTCGAGCGCCCCTCCAGGTGGCCGATCTCTTGCTTTTGCTTGCCGGCGAGCACGGTCGCTCCTGCGGGCAGCTCCAGCTCCAGCCGCACCGGCTGCACCGCCTTCATCTTCAGCGCCTGTTGCGAGACATAAGTCGGCAGGAAGCCGCTGTTTTCGACCACGACCAGCAGATGATAATTGCCTTCGCCGAGCGGGGTGACCTTGACCTCGCGCCAGGCCAGCCGGGGGGCCAGAGATGCAAAAGCCAACACGAAGTCGGCATGGGGCGCGATCTCGGCCTCGAGCAGCGCAGGGGGCGGATTGCGCCAGGTGTAGAGGGTGTTCCAGCCGCCCAGCTCCACCTTGCCGAGCTGGGGATGATCGAATTCATACCACGGCACCAGCCCGCCGGGCGCGTGCTCGTCCGCATAGGCCACGATCTTGTAGTCGTCCTCCACCGGATGCTTGCGGAACCAATCTATGAACTGCTTCTCCTTGTTCTTGGTCTCCACGCCGGCGGCCGTCGCCAGGTCCCACATCTCTACGGTGTAGGCGAAGATGCCTTTGTGATCGAAAAGCCAGTCGTCGAAGACGCCGGTGATCACCTCTTTGGGATGATAGCGGAAGTGATGATACACCGACACGCACGGATAGCCGGTGAGCGCGGTGCCGCGCTCGCCGATGGCCTCGAACACCCATTTGTCGTTGGTGTCCATTTCATCGTCGCTCTTGGTGCCGAAGGGGCGCAAGATCGCGCGGCTATAGGTATGGAAGGTCAGCGCACCGTAGATGTTGCGGTGCTTCGCGATGAAGTCTATCACCGCCCGAATCTCCGGCTCGGAGCCGGGATAATCGCCCGCCCCGCGCTGTGCCCCTTCAGGCCGCCACGCGCCGGGGAAGTTGCGGTTGAAGTCGAGCCCATGGAACGCCGGCGCCATGGTGATGATGTGGCCGTCGTAGTTTTCGATCAGCCCTTCGGGAAACACCCGGTAATACGTGCCGCCCTCCTCGTCCGGGCCGCGCTTGACCATCAGCCGCGGGTCCCGCTCCGAGACCTTCCAGTCGCCGGTCGGGTCGGGAATGCGCATCTGCAGGATGCGGCCGTCGCCGTCAATGTCCTCCGGGTGCAGGCCGTCCCGCTTCTCCTCGAACGGATAAGGCCGCGTGCCCGAGCGGATGAACTTCGGCTTGTCGGCGAGGGCCCATTCCGCGCCGTCGGGGTTGAGCCGCGGCACCACGTAGAGCGCGGCCTCGTCCAGCACGCGCGTGATCTTCGGGTCGGCCCCGTAGCCCTCGACGGCCCTCTTGATGAAGTAGAGCGCGGCCATGGACGCGGTCAGCTCGGTGGCGTGGATGTTGGCATCCAGCCAAAAGGCCGGCTTCTCGGTGTCGGGGCCGGTCTCCCGATTGGTCAACACCACCAACGGAATATCACGGCCTTCGAAGCTCTGGCCCAGGGTCGTCACTTGCATGATGCCGGGATGTTGTTCGGCCAACCAGGCCAGGCGTTCGGTGAGTTGGGCGTAGGTGTAGTAGGTGTTGAAGGTGATGTCCATGGATGGTCCTCTGGTAGGTTGGTAGGTTGGTAGGTTGGTAAATTGGTAAATTGGTAAATTGGTAAATTGGTAGATTGGTAGATTGGTGGCGGTGTGGGCGGTGCGAATGTTTTGGGATGCCCGCCCGGCCCGGCCGGCGCTTTGGCACGGTGAAGCAGTATAAAGGGAAATCGCGTTTTGGGCAACTGGCAGTTGCATCAACTTGCGGTTCGTGGCATGATAGTGGCATGACATGGCTCTCGTCATGGGCGACGCGCCTGCGCCGGCTGGGTTCCTTCCGATCGGCCGCCGAACGGCCGACCAGGGCATTGACCCCTGAGCAGGAGGCCGACATCCTGGCGCGCGCCTACGTGCCGGAGCATATCCCGGCGCTCATGGCCGGCGTCTCCGCCGCGCAGCCGTTCCTGCTGGGCGATTACCTCTGCCTGGCCAAGGAAAACTGGCTGATCTTCGTGGGCTATCCGCTGGACGGGCCTCGCTTGGCCGCCGACTGTATGAGTGCGGTGGCCGAGGCCCGGGCGCTGTTCCGTCCCCAAGTGCTCTGGTTCATCGGGCCGGAGGTGCCGGCCGATCTGGCCGCCGGCTGCCGCGACCGACAGTCGGACGTCTACTATCGGCTCGCCCTGCCCGCGCAGATCAAATCCGCGCTGCGCCGCGAGGTGCGCGTGGCCGCGGCCGCGTTGACCGTGGCCGCGGGCCGGGCGTTCACGGCCGAACACCGGGCGCTGACCGCTGAGCTGCTGGCGCGCGCGGCCCTCCCGCCGATGGTGGCCGGCCTCTATCGCGCCATGCCCGACTACGTGGCCCGCTCTCCCCGCGCGGAGGTGCTGGAGGCGCGCGACGCGGCCGGCCGGCTGGTCGCGTTCACCGTGGTGGAGCGGGCCGCGGCCGCCTTCGATGTCTACGTGCTCGGCGCGTACTCACGACGCCTGTACGTGCCGCACGCATCCGACCTGCTCTTCGCTGCGATGATCGAGCGGGCGCAGACGGCCGGCAAGGGATGGCTCAACCTGGGGCTGGGGGTCAACGCGGGCATCCGCCGCTTCAAGGAGAAGTGGGGCGGCGTGCCCTATCTGGCCTATGAGTTTTGCGAGTGGCGCGAGGAGACGGCCCATCCGATGACCGACCTTCTTCTGGAATGGAAGCTATGACCGGATTCAAGCGAAAGTAACTGCCTACCATCTTCGGTCTGTAGACCCATTTTGACCCCCTTATCCCCCTTTCCCCCCTTCTCCCCCGAAACGGGGGAGAAGGGGGGAAGAAGAGCGGGGTTTGCAGGCGGCGGCTTTGCCGCCGCCTGCAAACCCCATGATTTCCCTCTCCCCTCTCCTGGCCTTCGGCCAGGAGAGGGGAGAGGGCGAGGAGAAGGAGCAAGGTAGGCAGTTACAAATTGAGGAGGTGTGCATGATCTCCTGGCCCTGGGCCGAACGGCCGCTCCGCATGGTATGGCGCGTCGAGCGGGGCGATCGGCGCTCGCATCTCGTGGGCACGGCCCATTTCTTCCCCTATAGCTACGCCCGGGCTTTCGCGCGGCTGCTGCGGCCGGTGCGCACCGTGCTCTTCGAAGGGCCGCTGGACGAGGAAAGCTCGCAACGCATCGCCGAATACGGCCGGACCGGCTCGAACGACCTGGCCGAGCGCCTCGACCTCGCCGCAGTGGACAAGATCGAGCAGATCCTGCGCGAGCGGCAGGATCACCGCGGCGACGCCTGGTTGATCCCCCCGCGCGAACCGATCTCCTTCCGGGCGTACACGCAGGGGGTGCGGCCGTGGGCCGCGTTCTTCGCCATCTGGGCCACCTACCTGGGCTGGCGCTACTCGCTGGACGCCGAGGGCTATCAGGTGGCCCGCAAGCTGGGCAAGCAGATCCGCTGGCTGGAGACGCTGGAGGAGCAACTCGCCGTGTTGGATGGCATCCCGATCGAGCGGATTGTGCGCCAGCTCAACGATGTAGCGCGCTGGGACGCGTACCGGAGGGAGTACGTCCGCCTCTTCCTGGCGGGCAACCTGCCGGGGCTGATCGCCTTGACCTCGGGCTTCGTCACGCGCGGGCCGGCCGTGGTGGGCCAACGCGACCATCACATGTTCGAGGCCATGCGCCCCGTCTGCGAGCGAGAAGACGCGGTCGCCTTCATCGGCTTCCCCCACGTGCCGGGGATGACGCGGCTGTTCGAAGAGGCCGGCTGGGCCGTGACGCAGGTGACGGCATGATCACCTCCGCGCAGCGCCGCTACATCGAAGCGCACGCCTACGTGCCCGAGCACCTGCCCGCGTACGTCACGGCGATCACCGCGGCGCGGCCCTACCTGTTCGGCGACTACCTGGCCTACGCGGCCGACGATCGGCTGATCTTCGTGGGCTATCCGCTGAGCGGCGCCGGTGACGAGGCCGCGTGGCTCTCCGCGCTGGACACGGCGGCCGCGCGCATCCGACCGCGGCTGATCGCGATCACGGCCGCGGCCCTTCCCGCCGCCCTGGCCGATTGCCCCGCCTCATCCCCCGACGCCTACTACCGGCTCGACCTGGCGGACGTGCGGCCCGACAAGAAGCTGCGCAACCTGCTGCGCCGCGCCGAACGCGAGTTGACGGTGCGCCGGGTCGCCGGTTTGGACCGCGAGCACCGCGGCTTGGTAGACGCGTTCCTGGTCCACACGCCGGTAGACGAGAGCACGCGCTTCATCTATGAGCGGCTGGAGCGCTATGCGGGGCGGAAGGGTCGCCTGGTGTCCGGAATCGCGGCTTTAGCCGGCCTGTTGGGTCAGGCGAGAGGCCGGCGGGAGACCCCTCCCCCGGCCCCTCCCCTACACGGGGAGACCCCTCCCCCAGCCCCTCTCCTACACGGGGAGATTCCTCCCCCAGCCCCTCCCCTACACGGGGAGGGGAGCTATTCTCCCCCTTCCCTCGGAGGGAAGGGGGCCGGGGGGTTAGGCGCAGGGAAGGGGGAGTTGGGTCGCCCCGGCGCACCTTTGGATTGCGGCGCTTCCGCGCCGCTTTTGCGCTCAAAAGGGGAGGATCGAGGGATGGATCGTCCCGGCGCGCCTTTGGATTGCGGCGCTTCCGCGCCGCTTTTGCGCTCAAAAGGGGAGGATCGAGGGATGGATCGTCCCGGCGCGCCGCTCATCCTGGAGGCGCGCGATGCCGCCGGTCGACTGGTGGCGTTCGACATCGCAACGTGCGCGGCCGGGGAGTACGCTTTCTACCTCTTCAACTTCCGCGCGCGAGAGTGCTACGTGCCCGGCGCGTCCGACCTGCTGCTGGCGCGGCTGATCGAGCTGGCGCGGGCCGCGGGCAAGCGCTATCTGAACCTGGGCCTGGGGATCAACGCCGGGGTGCGCGGCTTCAAGGAGAAGTGGGGCGCGATGCCGTTCCTGCCGCACCTCGCGTGCGCCTGGGAGCGGCCGCGCGCCGCGTGGGAGGAGGCGCTGGCGTTGTAGGACTACGACTGTTCCAGCGCCATCCGCTCCACGATCCACATCCGCATGAGCGTCTGATGGCCCACACCCTTGCGCCAAACGATCTGCTTGAGCCTGTCAATTGGAATGGGTGGGAATGGGCGGACGGCCAGAGGGGCCATCCACGAATGAGACACGAATGCACGAATGGCCCGTTGCGTGATTCGTGCATTCGTGGTCGGATTCGGGGATGGCCCCCAGCCCGCCCCCAAACCCCCCGTCAGAGTGCTGCGAGCCGGGATATTGATGCTCAAGCTGGTTGCAGCCCAGGTCGCAGGCGGCCTGCACGTTGCGACCGTAAGCCAGCGCCCTGTAGAACGCGGCCGCGAAGGCAATGGCCGCGTCGTCCGCGAGCTGCTGCTTCAACCCGATGACCCCCGGCACGCACTGAGCGATGGCCTCGGCCTGCGGCCGCGAGTGGCACGCGTTGATCACCACCAGGCGCAC
>JBBIKA010000034.1:4319-24431 GCA_037445695.1 Chloroflexota bacterium | reverse complement strand
TCTCGGCCTACATTCCGACCAACGTCATCTCGATCACCGACGGCCAGATCTTCCTGGAGAGCGACCTCTTCTATGCCGGCATCCGGCCGGCCGTCAACCCGGGCCTCTCGGTCAGTCGCGTGGGCGGCGCCGCGCAAACGCGGGCCATGAAGCAGGTGGCCGGCCGCATGAAGCTGGAGCTGGCCCAATACCGCGAGCTGGCCGCCTTCGCGCAGTTCGGCTCGGACCTCGACCCCGCCACGCAACGCCTGCTCGACCGCGGCCGGCGCATCACCGAGATCCTGAAGCAGCCGCAATACCAGCCGGTGCCCATGGAGAAGCAGGTGATGGTCTTCTTCGCCGTCACCAACAACTACCTGGACAAGGTGCCGCTGGACAGGATTCGCGCCTGGGAAGAAGGGTTCCTGCGCTACATGGACGCCGCGCATCCGAACATCGGCCGCACGATCGCCGCCACCAAGAAGCTGGACGAGACCACCATCGAGGGGCTGCGGCTGGCGATCGAGGACTACAACAAGACGTTCGGGGTGTAAAGCCATTTTTGGGGACGGTGTATGCCCAGCACACGCGAAATCCGCCGCCGCATCCGCAGCGTTAAAAACATCGCCAAGGTCACCAAGGCCATGGAGACGGTGGCGGCCGCCAAGATGCGGAAGGCCCAACAACAGGTGTTGGCCACGCGGCCTTACGCGCAAAAATCATGGGAGGTGTTGACCCATCTGGCCCGGCTGCCCAACGGGACGGCGGCCCATCCGCTGCTCCAAAAGCGGGACGGCAACAAGGTGGGCCTCCTGTTGATCACGGCCGACCGCGGACTGGCCGGCGCATACAACAGCAACATGATCCGCGTCGCGGCCACCCAGATCGCCGCGTGGCAGGCCGCGGGCAAAGAGGTGAGCCTGGTGACGGTGGGCCGCAAGGGCCGGGACTGGATGATACGCCACGGCCCGCCGCTGCAGGCCGACTTCACCTTCGCTGACCTGGGCGGCCGGCCTTCGGCCGCGACGGTCGGCCCGGTCGCCAGGATCGTCATTGATGAATTCATGGCCGGCCACTTCGACGCGGTTTATCTGGGCTATACGAACTTCATCAACACGGTCCGTCAGGAGCCGGTCATCCGCCAGTTGCTGCCGATCACTCCGGCGAGCACCGAGGTGGCCGGAACGGCCGATTACATCTTTGAGCCCAGCCCGACGGCCATCCTGAGCGAACTTTTGACCGGCCTGACCGAACTACAAGTCTTGCAGGCGCTCTATGAGGCGATCGCCAGCGAAGAATCGGCGCGCATGGTGGCCATGCGCAACGCCACGGACGCCGCCAACGATCTGATCGCCGACCTGACCCTTTCCTATAACAAGGCGCGGCAAGAAGCGATCACCAAAGAGTTGCTGGACATCGTGGGGGGAGCCAACGCGCTCCAACAGGTCAGCTAAGACCATTGCGTTTGAACGGAGAAAATGAACTATGGGCAAAAGCGGTGCGATCGGTAAACTCGTCCAGGTCATCGGCCCGGTTGTGGACGTCGAATTCAAGCCGGAGGAGCTGCCGGACATCTATGACGCGCTGGAGATCCAACGGGACGACGGCAGCCGACTGGTCTGCGAGGTGCAGGGGCAGCTCAGCGGCGGCTGGGTGCGCTCGGTTGCCATGTCGAGCACCGATGGCTTGCGCCGGGGAATGCCCGTCATCGCCACGGGCGGTCCGATCAAGGTGCCGGTGGGGCCGGGCACCCTGGGCCGCATCTTCAACGTCCTGGGCGAGACCATTGACTCGCCGGAGCCGATCGAAGCAGCCGACTACTACTCGATCCATCGCCGGCCGCCGGCGCTGGTCGAACAATCCACCCAGGCCGAGGTCTTCGAGACCGGCATCAAGGTGATTGACCTGATCGCCCCGTTCACCAAGGGCGGCAAGACGGCCATCTTCGGCGGCGCCGGGGTGGGCAAGACGGTCATCATCCAGGAGCTGATCCACAACATCGCCAAGTTCCATGCCGGCTACTCGGTGTTCGCCGGCGTCGGCGAGCGCAGCCGCGAGGGGAACGACCTCTGGCACGAGATGCGCCAGTCGGGCGTGATCAACAGCACGGTCATGGTCTTCGGCCAGATGAACGAGCCGCCAGGCGCGCGGCTGCGCGTCGGCCTGACCGGCGTCACCATGGCCGAATATTTCCGCGACCAGGGCCGCGACGTGCTGCTCTTCATTGACAACATCTTCCGCTTCGTCCAGGCCGGGTCCGAGGTCTCCTCGTTGTTGGGCCGCCTGCCGAGCGCGGTCGGCTATCAGCCGACCCTGGGCACCGACATGGGCGAGCTGCAAGAGCGCATCTGCTCCACCAAGACCGGCTCGATCACCTCGATGCAGGCGGTTTACGTGCCCGCGGACGACTACACCGATCCCGCGCCCGCCACCACCTTCGCGCACCTGGACGCCACCATCACCCTGGAGCGCGCCCTGGCCGAGCAGGCGCTCTACCCGGCCGTGGACCCCCTCGCCTCGACCAGCCGCATCCTCGATCCGTTGGTGGTAGGCCAGGAGCATTACGATGTGGCGCGCGCGGTGCAACGCACCCTCCAACGCTACAAGGACCTGCAAGACATCATCGCCATCCTGGGGGTCGAGGAGCTGAGCGAAGATGACCGCCTGACCGTGGCGCGCGCGCGCAAGATCCAACGTTTCCTCACCCAGCCGATGTTCGTGGCCGAAGCATTTACCGGCCAGCCGGGCGTATACGTCAAGCTGGAAGACAACGTGCGGGGGTTCAAGGCTATCCTCGAAGGCCGCTACGACGATCTGCCCGAGCAGGCGTTCTACATGGTCGGCACCATCGAGGATGCGGTGGCCAAGGCCAAGACGCTGTAACCCGCGGCGCGCGGCGCCGCGTTTGCGCCGAACGCCGCGTCAGCAGAGAGACGAGACGTCTCGGGGAATCGTACCATGTCTACCATGCGGCTTGATTTCGTTTCGCAAGATCGCCTGCTCTTCTCCGGCGAGGTGAGCGAGGTGTTGGCACCGGGCAGCGAAGGCCAGTTGGGCATCTTGCCCCGGCACGCGCCGCTGTTGACGGTGCTGGCGCCCGGCGAGATCGTCGTGAAGATCCCCGGCCAGGAGGATCTCTACTTCGCCGTCAGCGGCGGCTGGATGGAAGTGTTGCCGGACCGGGTGACGATCCTGGCCCGCTCGGCCGAACGCTCGGACGAGATAGATCTGGCGCGGGCCGAGGCCGCCCGGCGCCGCGCCGAAGAGCGCCTGCGCGAACGGCCGGCCGGCGTGGATCTAGAGCGCGCCCTCTACGCCCTCAAGCGGTCTCGCATCCGCCTGAAGGTGGCACAGCGTCGTTCCGGCTGGCGTCCGGTGGGGCCTGCGACCGACCAGGCGCTAGACTCCGCACAGGAAAAATGATCTGGCCGCGGCAGACAAGCAACGTGCGATGCATGTCGGTTGCATCGCACGTTTTGTTTTTTGCGTAGCCTTCCTCTTTCGCATATAATCCATCTATCTGAAGCGCCGCGCGTCGAGGTGCGCGGCGCCCTTGCCAGGAGCTTTCATGTTTGAACGACAGATCGGCATTGATCTCGGCACGGTGAACGTGCTGGTCTATGTAAGCGGCCGCGGGATCGTCTTGCGGGAGCCGTCGGTGGTGGCCATCTCGATTCGCGACAACAAGATCGTGGCGGTGGGCCAGGAGGCGCGCGAGATGATTGGCCGCTCGCCGGAGAGCATCGAAGTGGCGCGGCCCATGCGGGAAGGCGTCATCGCGGACTACGTCGTGACCGAAGCCATGCTGCGCTATTTCATCCGCAAGGTGGTGGGCCGCAACCCGCTCTTCAAGCCGCGCGTGATGATCAGCGTGCCGCGCGGGGTGACCAGCGTCGAGAGCCGCGCGGTGCACGATGCCGCGATGCAGGCCGGCGCCAAAGAAGCGTATCTGATTCCCGAGCCGCTGGCGGCCGCCTATGGCGCGGGGTTGCCCATCAGCACGCCCACCGGCAACATGGTGGTGGACATCGGCGGCGGGACGACCGAAGCGGCCGTGGTTTCGATGAACGATATCGTGGTGTGGAGCAGCGTGCGCGTGGGCGGCATCCGCACCGATGAAGCCATCATCAATTACGTGCGCAAGAAGTACAACCTGATCATCGGCGAGCAGACCGCGGAGGAGATCAAGATCCAGATCGGCAGTGCGCTGCCGCTGCCCGAAGAGCTTTCCCTGGAGGTGCGCGGCCGCGATCAGGTGGCCGGCCTGCCCAAGACGATCACCCTCACTTCCGGCGAGATCACCGAGGCGATCGCCGAGCCGCTCGCTTCGATCATCAGCGTGGTCAAGCAGACGCTGGAGAAGACGCCGCCCGAGCTGGCGGCCGATATCATTGATCGGGGCATGGTGTTGAGCGGGGGCGGTGCGCTGTTGCGCAACATGGACCGGCTCCTGACGAACGAGACCGGCGTGCCCTGCTTCGTGGCCGAGCATCCCATGGCCTGCGTTGCGCTCGGCGCGGGCAAGGCGCTCGAAAACTACCACATCATGCGCCGGAGCCTGCCCACGGTGTAAGGCCGGCCCGGCTGCGCACCGGCCTCCTCACCGGATGCGCGCCCTGATCTGCGCCAGGGCCGCCAGCGCGGCCTTGCGCACCTTGCTCTTCGGATCGGCCCTGGCGGCGGTGGCGAGCGCAGCCAGGACGGTGTGGTCGCCGATGCGGGCCAGGCTCTGCGCGGCGGCCTCGCGCGCCATGCTGCCCGTATCGTGCGCCAGCCGGTCGCACAGATCGGGCAGGGCCGCGCGTTCCCCCAGGTCGCCGAGCGCCAGGAGCGCGGCGGCCCGCACGCGCACATCTTCGTGGGTGAGCGCGTCGCGCAGCGGCTCCAGGGCGGCCGGGTGTCCGCAGCGACCCAACCACCGCGCCGCCTTTTGCGCGGCCTCGACATCCTCACCGTAAAGCTCCTCGATATAGGACTGCAATTCGGCCGTTTCGACCGGCCCCGCGCGGGGTTCGGCCGCGCGGCCGCGTTCGGCGGCCAGGAAGCCCTGATAGATATCGGCGAACGCCGGATCGCGCGGATCGGGCAGCGGCCCGGCGGGTTTTGGCCGCGCGGGCTCGGCTCGCCGCGCCAGCTTGACGCTGAAGTCGCCGGCGCGCAGCACGCTCGCGCCGAGCGCCTGCACCCGGCGGCTCAGCTCCGCGTCGTTGGTCACGACGGCATATTGCCCGGGCTGCGACCGGCCGCGCAGATACTCCACGATCGCGTCGTCGGCGGTCTGGCCCGGGCCGGAGAAGTACACCGCGATGCCCGGGCTGGACAGGTGGGCCGCGCGGCCGGCCGGCACGGGCAGATCGCCGCTATCGAAAAAGACCACCATGTCCCGGCCCGTGACCGACCGGTAGCCGCGCAGTCGCGCCAGAAGCCGGGCCTCGTCTTCCGGGTCGTTCAGTTGAATGTCGGGCAATGCGCCGATCAGGTTATGCCCGTCAATGATCAGAGTCATCGGCCGATCCGTGTCCTTCCTCCGGCTACCGGACGTTGCGCGTTGACGCTATGGGTAGTGTATGCTATGATGCGCTTGAAGTCAATCTGCCCTGGGGTAATTCGCCCATGAAAGTAATGTTGGCCCAACTCAATCCGACCATCGGCGACTATGCCGGCAACCTGGCGAAGATCGAACAGACCCTGGCCGCAGCCGAATCGGCTGCGGCCGATCTGGTCGTATTCCCTGAGCTGTTCCTCTGCGGCTATCCGCCGCGCGATCTGTTGGAGCGCGGCTGGTTCGTGCAACAGGCCCAGGAGGCGGTCGCGCAGTTACTGGCCATCTCGCAGGCGCACCCGCGGCGCGCGTTCCTGGTGGGTGCGCCGTTGCCCACGGGCCGGCCCAACGGCAAGGGGCTCTACAACGCCGCGCTTTTGATCCAGGCCGGCCGCGTGCTGTTCCAGCAGAACAAATCGCTCTTGCCCACTTACGACGTATTCGACGAAGCGCGCTACTTCGATCCCGCGCCGGCCATTGCCGTGGTGCCGCTGGGTCGCGAGGTGTTGGGCATCACGATCTGCGAAGACGCCTGGACCGACCCGGAGCTCTGGCTGCGCATGCCCTATGAGCGCGATCCGGTGGCCGAGCTGGCCGCGGCCGGCGCCACCGTGCTGATCAACATCTCGGCGTCCCCCTTCTGGGCCGGCAAGGAGCAGATCCGCTTCCGCCTGGTGAGCGGCCACGCGGCGCGGCATCGGCTGCCGTTCCTCTTCGTGAACCAGGTCGGCGCCAACGACGAACTGATCTTCGACGGCCGTAGCCTGGCCGTGGATTGCGCCGGCCGGCCGGTGGCCGTCTTGCCGGCGTTTCGGGAACACGTCCAGCTCGTGGATCTGACGCCGGAGGCCGCGCCCCTGCCGGTCGTTGCCTATGCGGTTCAGCCGCTCATTGAGTCGGTGTACGAGGCGCTGCTGTTGGGGATTCGGGATTATGCCCGCAAGACCGGCTTCCGGCAGGTGGTATTAGGGCTTTCGGGCGGCATTGATTCGGCCGTGGTGGCCGCGCTGGCCGCCGCGGCGCTGGGCCCCGAGAATGTGCTCGGCGTGACCATGCCCTCGCGCTTCTCTTCGGCGGGCAGCGTGGCCGATTCGCGGCAGTTGGCGGCCAACCTGGGCATCCGCTTTCTGACCATTCCGATTGCCGAGGTCCACGAGGCATATCTGAAGGTCTTGACGCCGTTCTTCGAGGGTCGGCCGCCGGATATCACCGAGGAGAATATCCAGGCGCGCATTCGGGGCAACTATCTGATGGCGCTCTCGAACAAATTCGGCTACCTGGTGCTCACCACCGGCAACAAGAGCGAGCTGGCCGTGGGCTACTGCACGTTGTACGGGGATATGAGCGGCGGCCTGGCGGTCATCGCCGATGTGCCCAAGACGATGGTCTACGAGCTGGCGCGCTACATCAACCGCGAGCGCGAGATCATCCCCGCGGCCTGTTTGACCAAGGCGCCCTCGGCCGAGTTGCGGCCGAACCAGACCGATCAGGATACCCTGCCGCCCTACGAGGTGCTGGACGGCATCCTGAAGCTTTACATAGACGAAGGGCGCTCGAAAGCAGAGATCATCGCGGCCGGCTTCGATCCACAGACCGTGGCCTGGGTGCTGCGCACCGTGGATCGCAACGAGTATAAGCGCTGGCAGGCCGCGCCGGGCCTCAAAGTCACATCGAAGGCGTTCGGAACGGGCCGGCGCATGCCGGTAGCGGCCAAGTACAGCGCGTGAAGGGACGCTGGGGAGGTAAACGACCATGAGCACACCATGGACGCGTGAGCCATCGGCTACTTACGCTCGTCACACAGAAATTCCCACTTTTTTCGGTCAACCATTGCTCAAAGGACGGTATGCCGATCTCGACACGGCGCGCCTGGATCCACAAGTGCCCACTCTATTTTACACCCACCCAAACGGAGAAATCTGGGTGGGCGATGCCATCGCATGGTTGCGTTTGTTGCCTTCTGAATCGGCCGATTTGATCTTTGCCGATCCACCGTACAACATCGGCAAAGCTGAATGGGATACTTTTGAGTCCCAACAACAGTATGTGGAGTGGTCGCTCCTGTGGATCGAGCAGGCAGCACGAGTATTGAAGCCGACGGGTACGCTTTATATTTGTGGCTTTTCTGAAATTCTCGCCGATCTCAAGTTGCCGGCCTCGCGCTTTTTCCGAGGCTGCCGCTGGCTGATTTGGCACTACAAGAACAAAGCCAATCTCGGCAACGACTGGGGTCGTTCACATGAAAGCATTCTTCATTTTCGCAAAAGCCGCGAGTTTACCTTCAATACAGACGATGTACGGATCCCTTATGGCAATCACACATTAAAATATCCGGAACATCCTCAGGCCGAGACCAGTCAATATGGCCGGGGCAACAACAAGAATCGTCTTTGGCGACCCAATCCCAGAGGCGCGAAACCGAAAGATGTCATCGAGATTCCAACAACCTGCAACGGCATGCACGAGAAGACACCACATCCCACGCAAAAGCCCGAAGAGTTGTTGCGCAAGATCGTGCTGGCCTCTTCCAATCCCGGCGACCTGGTGCTGGACCCATTCTTGGGTTCAGGAACGACGGCAGTCGTGGCGGAACAGCTTAAGCGCCGCTGGAAAGGAGTAGATATCTCCCTAGAATACTGCCGATGGGCAGCACAACGCATCGAATTGGTTGAAGACTGGCCAGTTGAAAAATGGATAGAATATGACTTGCAAAACGCGGCGCGCAGAAAGGCTATTCGATGAGCACAGTGACGCTGGGGGATCTTCAGGAAAGCGTCCGCGACCGGTCGGCCTTCAAGTCGCTGACCGACTACCTGACCATCGGACGGGCATTTCTGTCCTTTCTCGACCGAGAAAGGCCAACTCGCATCGTTTCGCCAACCCAACCCAATTATATCTTTTTTTCAGTATGGCCGCGAGTTCGATCACAAAATCACACGGCCGTTGAACACCGATCTGTTCATCGAGTCGGCTACGGCTCTTGACGCGACATTCGCACGATTTATGGCGTTTCTGGCCGATCTGAGAAAACACCAAAACACGGCCAGAGATAAGATACTTGACGCCCATTACATTGCCAGTCGCGAGATAAACCAGGTCGTCTATACGGTGCAGCAAGCCATCGGATGCATCAGCGACACCTTCACCGATACAAATCAAGCCAGAAAACGCGCCGGGCAACTTTTTGAAGGGCTAGTTAAACTGGTGATTCAAGAGGTAGGCGTAGAATGCGAGCCACGCACGGTTAACATCCCGATCCCTGGCCATCCCGGCTATGAGATGTCTTATGAACTGGATATAGTTTTCTCGCGCAACAAAGCCATTTTCGCTGCCGAGACCAGGCTTATCTACCCGTCTGAGGTTGTGGGCTCTGTGAAAACCACCAGTAAAGACCGCATAGACAAAATTTTCCTCGACAAGTACTTGTTGAGCAAGCTATTGGGTCGTGATGTGCCAGTGGTAGCTATCTTCTTGCACGATGTTCAGCGGGCTCGTCGGGGGAACAGTATCTTCGGCATTAATACGACTTTCAAGAGCAATCATTTTCTTGGCTATACAGTAGCCCTGAATCGGTTGGATGGTGTTTATTATGTGGATCCGCGGCCTGAGATGTTGACACACCCGCGGCTGAGCGAACAGATCGCCGATTTTCAGCAGTTTCTGGTGCATGATCTCTGGTCGCTCATTCGCGAATAGGAAAAAGAGGGAGTGCCGATGAGAGGGAGAAAGCTGAGTATCTGGCTGCTGGTGTGGTGGTTGATGTGGGCGTTTATCGGTCGGGCCTATGGCCAGGAGGCCGCGGCGATCAAGCTGGCGGTCTTCAAGGGGCCGGTGACGCCGGTACTGGTGTCGTATCTGGATCGCGCCATCGCCGATGCCGAGGCGACCGCCGCGCCGGCCGTGATCCTGCAACTGGACACCCCCGGCGGCTCGGTGGACATCACCAAGGAGATCGTGCAGCGCATACAGGCGGCCAGCGTGCCGGTGATCGTCTACGTCGCGCCGGCGGGCGCGCACGCGGGCTCGGCCGGCACCTTCATCACGCTGGCCGGCCATGCGGCAGCCATGGCACCCGGCAGCAGCATCGGCGCGGCCAGTCCGGTGGGCACCGAAGGAGCCGACCTGCCCGAAACCCTGAAGGCCAAAGCCACCAACATCCTGGTTGCCGACATCAAAAACCTGGCCGGCCGCCGGGGCGAGAAGGCCGCGGCCTGGGCCGAGAAGGCGGTTGCTGAAGCCGCGGCCGCCACCGCCGATGAAGCGCTGGCCCTGGGAGTGATAGACGCCGTCGCCCGCGATGTGCCCGAGCTGCTCGCCAAGCTGGACGGCAAGGCCGTGACGGTGCGCGGGAAGACGGTGACGTTGCAGCTCGTCGGCCGACCGGTCGAGGAGATCCCGCTCAATCCGCTGGAGAGCCTCCTGAACACGATCACCAATCCGGCCATCGCGGCCATCCTCCTCACCATCGGCCTGAACGCCATCCTGTTCGAGCTGTCCAATCCGGGCGGCTGGGTGGCCGGCGCCATCGGCGCGGTGTGCTTGCTGCTGGCCTTCTACGCGCTCGGCACCCTGAACGCGAACTGGACCGGCCTGGGGTTCATCGTCCTGGCGTTCGTCCTGTTCGTGCTCGACATCAAGGCGCCGACCCATGGCGTGCTGACGATTGCCGGAATCGCCAGCTTCGTGTTCGGCGCCTATCTGCTCTTCAACACGCCCGAGCTCTCCGTGCCGTGGGCCACGATCATCGGGCTGGCGTTCGCCACGAGCGCCTTCTTCGCCTTTGTGATCGCCAAGGCGCTGTGGGCGCAACGCAGGCCGCCCGTCACCGGCAGCGAAAGCCTGATCGGCGCGCGGGCCGTAGTGCGCCAGGCCCTGGAACCGGAGGGGATGGTGTTCGTGCAGGGCGAGCTATGGCGCGCCCGCGCCGAAGCGGGGCCGATCGACGTCGGCGAACGGGTCATCGTCACCGGCCAGGAAGGGTTGACGTTGCGGGTCACCAAAGAATGATGAGGCCCGCCATGCATCACCGATCAACTCAGGCCGCCTCTTCTCCGGGAAGCTCCGGCGTGGGGGGTGTTTTTTCGTCCGGCTTTTCCGTGGCCGGCTCCTCGGCCGGCGGTGGCTTCTCCCGATCGTTGTTGCGCGGGGGCTGGCCGAATTGTTGCAGCTTCTCGGCCAGCTCGCGCAGCCGGCGGTCTACGCGGCCGTTGACCGAGTCGGCCGGATAGGCGCCATCGGGCCCGCGCTCGCCGGCCGGCACGCCGGTCAAGATCTCGATCCCTTCGTCCACCGTCCGCACGGGGTAGATGTGGAACCGGCCCTGGGCCACCGCTTCGACCACGTCTTCGCGCAACATCAGGTTGGCCACGTTGGCGGCCGGCACGATCACGCCCTGTTCGCCGGTGAGGCCGCCGGGCATGGCCCGACACACATCGAAGAACCCCTCCACCTTAAGCGTGACGCCGCCCACGGCCTGGATCTCCCCGCGCTGGTTCACCGAGCCGGTGGCCGCGATCCCTTGTTTGATCGGCAGGTCGGCCAGGCTGGAAAGCAGCGCGTACAACTCGGTCGCGGACGCGCTATCGCCATCTACCCCCTCGTAGGATTGCTCGAACGCGATGCTGGCCGAAAGGCTGAGCGGCTTGTCCTGGGCGAAGCGGCCGCCCAGAAAGCCCGATAGGATCAGCACCCCTTTGTCGTGCGTGCGGCCCGAAAGCCGGGCTTCGCGCTCGATGTTGATCACGCCGGCCCGGCCCTGGAACACGCGCGCGGTGATGCGCGTGGGTCGGCCGAAGGCATAGTCGCCCAGCTCGACGACCGCCAGGCCGTTGACCTGGCCCACGACCGCGCCGGCCACGTCCACCATGATCGTGCCGTCGGTGATCGCCTCGCGCAGCCGCTCCTCGTACAGGTTCGAGCGATAGATCCGTTCGTTGATCGCCCGGGCGACATCGGCGGCGATCACCAGTTGGCGGCCGGCGCGGCCGGCCCAGAAAGAGGCCTCGCGCACGATGTCGTTGACGTGCGCCAGCCGGGTGGTGAGCTTGCGCTGATCTTCGACCAGACGGCTGGCATATTCGATCACCTTGCCGACCGCGCTGATGTCGAAGTGGAGCAACCCTTCGTCTTCCACGCGACTGCGAATGAACTGCGCCAGCCGCGTCTCGTTTTCGGCCGTCCAGTCCATCTCGAACGCGAAGTCGGCGCGCACCTTGAACAGCTTCTCGAACTGCTCATCGTAGGCGTAGAGCAGATAATAAGTCTCCGGATCGCCGATCAGCACCACTTTGACGTCGAGGGGGATCGGCTCCGGGCTGAGGGTGGCGGCCACCAGCACGCCGGTCTGCGCGCCTTCTTCGATGCGGATGCGGCGATTGCGCAGCGCCTGTTTGAGCGCCTCCCAGGCGAACGGCTGGCGCAGGAGGACCCGCGCGTCGAGGACCAGATAGCCGCCGTTGGCGCGGTGGAGCGCGCCCGCCTTCACGTGGCGATAGTCGCTGACCAGGGTGCCCAGTTCGGCGCGCATCTCTACGCGGCCGATCAGGTTGGCGTAGGTGGGATTGGTCTCTACGACGACCGGCGCGCCGCGCAAGCCGCTGTTGTCCACAATGACGTTCAGGCGATACTGATCGAGCGGCGTATCGGCGCGCGGCTGCCCCCAGGGTGCCGCCTCCGCGTCGGCGTCTGCGCCTTCCGGCGCTTCCTCCTCGGCCGCGCGGGGCTTGACCTTGAAATCGTCGGCGTGTTCGGCGATGTGCGCCTGCACCCCGGCCAGATAGGCGAGCACGTCGGGCCAATCGCGGTATTCGGCGGCCAGCTTGTCGAAGATCGGCCGGATGGTGCGGGCCGTGACCTCCTGGTCCAGGTTGGCCAGCCGTTCCTGGGCCGCTTCTTCGAGCTCACGCAACTGGCGCATGACGCGCTCCAGCGCCTCCTGCAACACCTGGCCCCGCTCGTTGAGCGCGCTCTTCTCGGCGTCCGACAGCCGGTTGAATTCCTCTTCGGTGAGCGGCCGGCCGTTGCGCGCCGGTGCGATGCCCAATCCGGTCGGCAGATTGACGAGCGCGAAGCCCTGTTGGCGCACCATGGCGTCCAGTTGGCGCAGGCGCTGATCGCGCTGCTCGGCCCACTCCCGGCCGATGGCGTTGCGGTGCTCGGCATATTGATCGCTGGCAAAGGTCTTCGGCAGGGTCTCGGCCAGGTTCGCCAGGGCCGCGTCCATCTGATCGCGCAGGCGCACGCCTCCGGCCGGCGGCAGGCGGATCGCCTTCGGGTGATCGGGATCTTTGAAGTTGTGAATATAACCCCAATCCGAGGGGATCGGTCGACCGGCCGCCCAATCTTCCAGAAAGCGCGTGATGATGCTCGTCTTGCCGGCTCCGGCCGGGCCCATGGCGAAGATGTTGTAGCCCGGATAGGGCATTTCGATCCCGAACTGGAGGGCGCGCGTGGCGCGCTCCTGGCCGATGATGCCTTCCAATTCGGGTGCTTCGGCGGTGGTGGCGAAAGGGAAGTGCGCCGTGTCGCAGTGACGCCGCAGCTGTTCTGCCGTCAACTCGCGTGGGGTCATGGTATGCTCCCGCTGGATGAATGGCTCACGGACGAATTGTAACGCAAGATCGGCGGGATGCCCAATCTTGGTCCGGTCCACACTTTCCGTTATACTGTGCTTATGGCCCATACGGTAAAGCTAGAAGTCGTCGTTGATTCGGTCGAGTCGGCGCTGGCGGCGCAGGCCGGCGGCGCGGCGCGGGTCGAGCTGTGCGCCGATCTGTTGGAGGGCGGAATAACCCCCAGTGCGGGGATGATCGCCGCGGTGCGGCGGGCGCTCACGATCGGGCTGATGGTGATGATCCGGCCGCGCGGGGGCGATTTTTGCTATTCGGCCGCCGAGTTCGCGGTGATGCAGCACGATCTGCGCGTCGCCAAAGAGCTCGGCGCGGACGGGGTGGTCTTCGGCATCCTGACGGCCGAGGGGACCATAGATCGGCCGCGCATGGCCGAGCTGATCGCCCTGGCGCGGCCGTTGGCGGTGACGTGCCATCGCGCGTTCGATATGACGTGCGATCTGTCCGCCGCGCTGGAAGAGCTGATCGGCCTGGGGGTAGAGCGCGTGCTCACCTCCGGCGGCGAGAGTTCGGCGCTGGAGGGCCTCGAGCAGATCGCGGCGCTGCACGAGCAGGCGCGGGGGCGCATCGTGGTGATGCCGGGCGGGGGCATCACCGAGCGCAACATCGGCAAGATCGTGGCGGCGACGGCCGCTCGCGAGGTGCACGTGAGCGGTCGCGCCACCGTCGAGGGGCCGATGGTCTATCGCAACGCGCGCGTCTTCATGGGGGGTGCGCTGCGGCCGCCGGAGTTCACGCGCACGGTCGCCGCCGCCGAGCGCATCCGCGCCATGCTGGATGCGCTCGCTTCGGCACCTGGCTGAGTCGTCGTTAGAGGGCCGTCCACGAAGCCGACCACGAATGCACGAATCGCGCGGCAGGCCATTCGTGCATTCGTGCCCCATTCGTGGACGGCCACCCGCATATCCCCAGGGCGACGATGCGCGGGTCAGCGCACACCTGCGGCCTGTGCGATCGTTGCCGCGGGATGCACGGGAGATTTATTGATCCCTGGCGCCAGACGATCAACCGTCGTACCCGTAGGAATATGCCATTATCTATGCGTCCCCTTCGTCATCTCCCGAGTTCTCGGCCGCATGCCGATCGGTTTTCGGCCGCATCAATGGGGCGCCCATCTGCATCGTCGACAGGAAATCCACCAGCACCGACCATTCCTGGAAGTAGCGCGTCTCGCCGCTGAGGACGTGCGTCACCTGGCCGCGCCAGGCCGTCTCGCCATCGGCCCGCGACGCGGGCCAGAGGCGGACGGTGAAGAGGTGAGAAACAGAGCGCGAGGTCGCCATCGGGTTTGCTACTTTCGCACGGCCGGCAGATAGACGAAGCGGTTGTACACCGACGGCGGCTTCTCGAGTCGCACATCATCCAGCGCAAAGCGGCTGGGGTCCGACGACGGGTCGTTGGCGACGCGGAAGTGCAGGACGGGCAGCCGCGGGGCGGCAAACTGGCCCAACTCGACGCTGCGCTGCTGCCAGCCGTTGGTGTTGTTCGCCTGGCACAGGCCGATTTGATCCACGACCGCCTCATCCAGGCGCACCTCCACGGTGTCGAAGGTGCAGTCCGTTTCGACGGAAACGGCGTAGTAGTAGAAGGAGAGGGTCAGCGAGATGCCGGTCGGCAGGGTGATCGGCTGCGACAGGTCGCTGACCTCACCATCGTTCACGCCTAGCAGCGCGGCCCAACCCCCGCCGTGGGGCGTGATGGGCGCGGGGAGCTCGGCCGCCGGCCGGATCAACTGCCCCATCGTTGTGGAGGATTCGCTCCAGGCCACGCGGCCCTGCTCGAAGTCCCAGTTGCCGATGACGTCCTCCACCCGGATCACGCGCAGCGTCACGGCCACGCTCTGCGGGCTGCCGCCCGCGCCGGCCGCGGCGACTGTGATCGTGCCGGTGTAAACGCCCACGGCCAGGCCGGCCTGATTGACCGAGGCGTTGGGGCTGGCCGGGGCCGCGCCGCTGCCGGGGCTGACGCTCAGCCAGGGGGTGGTTTCAGTCGCAGTCCAGGCCAGCGCGCCCAGGCCGGTGTTGGTGATCGTGAAGGGCTGGCCGGGCGGCGACAGCGCGCCGGCGACCGCGACGAAGGTCAGGCCAGCGGGCGCGACGTGCAGGTAGGGGGTCGTGGGTTGCCACTCGTACGCGCCGATGTCGCAGGCTGCGCCTTGCGGCCGGCCGATCCCGCGCTGGTCGGTCGGGGGGCAGTTGGCGCTCCCGGCGTCAATGGCCGGGCTGCCGTCGAGCAGGGCGTGGGTCAGCATAGGGCCGCCGTTGTTCGCCAGCGGGCCGACCTTCGCCGCGATCTTCTTCAGGTCGCCGGGGCCGATCAGGGCGGGACAACTGCCGTCGCTGGAGAGGTTGTGGCCGCGGGAGACGAAGCCTTCGGCGCTCACTGCCCCTCCGCAGTTGCCGCCGGTATTGCCGGCGAGTAACACATCTTCCACCGTAAGCTGCTGCGGGCCTTCCTCATCGCCGTAGTGGCCAGCATGGTACAATCCGCCGCCGCTGCCGGCGGGCGCGGTGTTGCTGATAATCGAGGTGCTACGGAAGTGCGCCCGGGAGATGAAGCGACCGCTCACGCTCAGGCCGCCGAAGTCTGAGAACGCGCCACCCTGGCGGCCGGCGTTGTTGCCGCTAAGGGTGCTGTTGGTCACGTTGACGATCGGCCCACCGCGACCAGCATACGGCACGTAGATGCCGCCGCCGTCGGTAATGGCGGTGTTGGCGCTGAGCGTGCTGGCAATGATCTCGATGGTGCCGGCGTTGATGCCGCCGCCGTTGGCCGCGTGATTGCCGGTGATCGTGCTGCTCACCACCTGGCCGCCACCGGAGAGGCCGCCGCCATTCCCGCCCGCGGTGTTGTCTTTCACAAGGCTCTGACTCAACGCCACATCGCCATAGATGCCGCCGCCAGCATCACCGGCGACGTTGCCCTGGAGAGTCACTGAAATCGCTGTGCCGCCCCAGGCGCTATAGATCCCCCCGCCGGCGCCCGTGGTGGCCATGTTACTGATGAAGACCGTGTTCCGCAGTGTGACCAATCCGGCGTAGAGGCCACCTCCGGTCTCGGCGGTGTTGCCGATGAAGCGGCTATCGGCGACTATCACCGGCGTGTCTGTGCCAGATAAAGCATTTACCCCACCGCCCGATGCTGCACTACAAGCCGCGGCATCTACCACCGCGCGGTTGTTGCTGATGAGGGTGCGCGTGATGAACAGCGACGTAGAAGCGTAGATGCCACCGCCGCCTGGCGCGCCGCAGCCGCTTGGCGTCACCGTGTGACGGTGTGCGACGTTGTCGTTGATCGTGCTGTCCACCAGCGCGATACTGCCCGCGCCATAGATTTCCAGGCCGCCACCCGAGGGAGGATTATCCTCACGCACGGCCTGGTTCCCGACAATCGTCGTGCGCGTGAGGCTCACGGCGACGCCGGTATCAATGTACAGACCGCCCCCGCTTCCTGCACTGTTGTGGGCGAAGCGACTGTCCCGGATCATGATTGCGGTCGCGGCAGGAGCACCCTCCCCTGCGCGGCTCTCGAGATATAACCCGCCGCCGCTTCTGCTATCCGTCACAGCATTGTATTCAATCGTGCTGTCGGTGATCTCCAGGCCGGCCTGAGTGATGAGCGCCAACCCGCCGCCGCCCATACCAGCATACCCATTGTTCGCCGTATTGTGGCTGACCACGGTGTTTACGATCGCGGCGTGGCCGTTCACATTGGCCTGGACGCCGCCGCCACCGCCGCCCGTGTTCCCGGTAATCGTGCTGTCTTGCAAGACCAACGATTCGGCGTAAGCCTGGATACCACCGCCGCCGCTGCCGGCTATATTGTTTGCAATCGTGCTATTCTGAATGTGCAGTGAAGTAGGTTCCCCGCTCCATGCGGCGCCAGCAAAAACGCCGCCACCTGAACCTAAGACTGTATTGCCGCTGATAGTACTGGTGAGAACAGTGAGGGCGCCGCTGAAGACAATGACGCCACCGCCGCCACTGGCCGCGGTGTTGCTCAGTAATTGGCTATTCCTGATATTTACGCTTGCCCCCGAGGCCGCGATACCGCCGCCGCTGGCTCCCCAATACGCGCCCTGTGCGTTGGCTATATTAAAGGCGACAAGACTGGACTGGACGACAAGGTTCCCTGAAGAGATGTTAATGCCACCCCCATCGCTGTACGAGGCGGTGTTGCTGATGACCTCAGTTTGGGTCACAACAAGGTCAACATAGTCTGCCTTGATGCCGCTATCGCCGTGTTGGAGCGTGATCCCGGCAATCGTCACTGCGATAGGCGCACCCTCCAAACCGGTGATCCTCAAAATGCTGAATGCTCCAGATACGCCATCTATCACGGTCACGCCTGCCCCGGCGCCGTTGAGCGTCGTCGGCCCCGTAACCTCAAGCGCGCCGATCGTCAGCGCATAGACGCCCGCGGGCACGGTGATGATGTCCGCGCCAGGGCTGGCGTTCGCTGCGCTGATCGCCTCGCGCAGCGAGCAGTCCGCGTCGCACGCGCCGTCCGCGGTGTCGGCGGTCTTGGTGACGACGAAGGTGTTGGCGCGGGCGGGCGCGGCCCAGCCCACGAACGCCAACAGCGTGGCCAGCAGGCCGACGGCGACGATCACCGCCAGTGGAACGCGGCCGGCCGGGCGACCGCCGCCGGCCGCAGATAAGGTGTCAATAGGCTCCGTTCGCATTGTATCCTCTCTCGACTCTTATTTTGTGCTTCGATCTCTTCAAACCCCAAACCCATGTACAATCAGCGCCGCTGCGCCCAATCTTACAATTCACTTTTGGAACCAGAATGAAGGCCGTTCAATGGCCCGGCCCCGCATCGCTTGCAGCCGGCGATCGTCCGCGGCCATCGCCCCGCGCGCCTGGGCTGCGCCCGCAGCGCACTGCGCCGTCGGTTGCAACGAGAGGTCATCCACGTACAACGTGCTGGGCACAGAGTAATCGTTCACGACCGCTACATTGATGACGACGGCATTGGTGACATACCCGGTCATGCTGACCTGCCGGCGTACCCACCCCGCCGTCGCCGTGCCCGAACAGAGGCTGAACACGTCCAGCCAATGACCGTTGACCCCGATCCCGCCGTAGTCGGCGTTGCAGGCATCGCCGGAAACGGTCCACTGCCAATACTCCAGGCACGCCCGGTCGGCCGGGATGGCGACACCTTGCGACAACATGGCCACTCCGTCATCCTGGCCGCCCAGGACGGCCGCCCAACTGCCCGCATGGGCCGGCGGATATGATCCCGCCAGGGAGCGGATGAGCGCCTGCCCTGACGACGAGTACTCGCTCCAGCCGACGCGCCCCGCCTCGAAATCGCCGTTGTTGATCGGCTGCAGCAGCGGCTGAGGCCGCGGGCCAAAGATGAGCGGCAGATGGATCGCATGGGCGGTCACGGTATAGGGCCGCGCGCCGGCGATGACGCTCTCGTGCGCAGCCGCGGGATGCATCGCCGATCCGGACGCAGCGCCATGAACGACCCCGATCCACAAGATGCCGCAAAACAGCGCGGCGAGCGCGGCCGCGGCGGCCAGCCTGCGGCCGCAAACTGTCTGACTGTGCATAGCGCCTCCAGGTTGGCCGATCATTTGCCGCCGCCAAAAATGGCGCGCAACAGGCGCAGCCACCAGGGCTCGGCCGGCGGCGCCGTGCGCGGCGTCGGCGTCGGGCTCACGGTCGGCTGCGGCGCGAGCGTGGGCTGGGCCGCGGGGATGTTGAGCTCGGCCGTCGTCTCATGCACCCCCTCTGCGTCTTCGTAGGTGACCGTCACCCGCGCCCGGCCGAGAGGGCCATCGCCCACGACATAGAATTGCCCGGACATCGCCTGTTGCCCGCCGGCCGAAATCGCATCCAGGAACCACTGCGTGCTCTGGCCGATCGGGACGATGGCGCCGGCCGCCGTGTCAAAACGGGCAACGACGCCCGCGATCGGTGCGGCGCCGACATTGCGCACGACCAGCGTCAGGGTGATCGTCTGCTGCGCGATGACGAGCGACGGAGCATCCGCGAACTCGATCACGACTGCGCCCCGCGCTGGGGGCAACGGCCGCGGCTGCGGCGGAGGTGGAGGCGGAGGCGACGTGAGCGCGACAGTCGGCGTCAACGTGGGAGTGAGAATCGGCGCCGGTCGGGCCTGGGCGGCCACGGTCTGCAGCAGCACGATCTGCGTGGCCGGATAATCCACGGTCGGCGGCGCCAAAGACGGCCGCCGCGTGGCCGTGGCCGACGGCGTGCGGGTCGGTGTGGGCGTCGCGGTCGGCGTCCTGGTCGGCGTCGCGGTCGGCGCGGCCACCTGGAGCGAAAGCGTCTCGACCTGGTTGCCGGAGACCAATCGTCCCGCGGCATAGTAGGCGTACTCCAGGCGCAACGCCAGCCGTCGCGTGCCCGCGGCCTGGGCGGCATATATCAGCCGCAGTTCGGTCGCCGTCAGAGCGCCGCGGCCCGGCCGGTTGTAATAGATGGTCTTGAGGCCGGTGGACGAGATCAGAAGCGCGTCGGCGTCGAGATCGCTGACCGTAAGGGCCAGTTGCTCGATGAAAACGTCGGTGCGGTTCCAGACGTTGAAAGTCACCAGGAAGGGATCGCCGGCCACGACATTGCCCGGTGTAATCCTGAGGCTTTCGATGGTCAACGTCACGGCCTGCGGCGTCGTGGTCGGCGCAGGATCGGCCACCTGGGCGCGCAGCGAAAGCGCCGTCCAGGCCACGTTCAGACACAACGCCAGGGCCAGGCTGAGCGAGAGCCGCGCGCGGCGACACAGTGGCCTCATCGTTGCCCTCCGCCCAGCCCCAGAAATCCCAGCAGGGCGCCCAACCAGAGGGGCCGGCTGCGCTGCGGCGATGTGGCCGTGGCCCCGGCCGTCGGCCCGGTCGTCGGTTGGGGCGTCTGGCGGAGGAGCGCGATCTCATCGCGGTAGACGTGGGTCTGGCCCGCCTCGTCGCTGTAGAGGAGCTCGATCGGC
>JBBIKA010000034.1:0-4219 GCA_037445695.1 Chloroflexota bacterium | reverse complement strand
CGATCGGCGGCGCAGGGGTGGCCGTGGGCAGAGCGTTGGCGGCGGCCGCCGCGGCAGGTTCCTGTGGCAAGCCGCCAGATGCAGAGCCGGACGCGGGCGGTGCCGGGGGGGTGGCGACTTCGGCCACATACTCGCCTCCCCGAACGATCACATAAGCCGCCGAGACCCAACCCGCCTGGCCGTTGTAATTGATCTGCCACCAACCCGCATCGGGTGTCCGACCGGTGATGGCAAACGAAGCGCCTGCACGAACCAGGCCCAGGCCGGGATAGGCGACGCCCGGCCCCAGCCGCACGTTCAGTTGCTCTGTATTGACGGTCAACTGCGGCGCGGCATAGGGCGCCAGGGCCGGCGCCGGATACTCCTGAGGATAAATAGCGACCGTTGGCGTAGCCTCGCCTTTCAGCCATTGCCCGACATACCAGAATTCGTAAGAGACCTTCAGCTTGACCTCGGCCCCGCGCGGCGCAGGGGTCGCGGTGTTCTTGAAGGCCAGCGTCTGCGAGGCGATGGCTTTCGCGCCCGGCGGCAGATCGGCCGGCACGAACTTGCGGCAGCTCGAACCCACCGGGGTAAAAGCGCCGTCAACGGGGCAAAAATCCACGAAGATGTTCGTCGCCTCGACCGGGCCCTGGTTGTGCAGCTCGATCACCAGTTCGAACTCGTACCCGCCGCCTCCGGGCGCCGCGTTGCCCAGGCTCACGGGCACAGGGGTGAGCAGTTCCGCCTCCGTCGAGCGCGCCCTGGCCGTCCACGTCTTGCCGATGGTGATGTCCGGGCCGGGGAAGGGTCGTGTCAGCGCCGGCGTCTCATCCCCGATGGTCCGCGCGGGCAGGAAATGGATATTGACCGTCATGTTGCCGAGTTGATCGGCGAGGTCAGCCCCGTGATCGTCGGCGATTTGCAGGTTCAGTCCTTTGACGTCCCCCTGGTCAAGCGCGCCGATGAGGCGCAGCCGAAACACCACCCACACGCTCTGTCCGGCCGCGGCGGCCGGAATCGGCTTGCTGCACGCCCCTTCGACCAGGATATCGCCCGCGCACCCCACGGCGCGGATAGTGTAACCGTTGGCCGTGTCCGCGCCGATATTTTTGAGCTCCAGGTGGAGGTCGAACGGCTCCTGGCTGCGCGGCTGCTGCGGCACGGTGTAGTGGCTCTGGATCAAGAATCGGATCGGCGCCCTGGTCGGCGTGGCAGTCGGCGCGGCAGTCGGTGTAGCGGTCGGCTTGGCCGGCAGGATGGGGACGCCCGGCGCTGGCGCCGGCGTAGTTGGTGCGCTCTGCGCCAACGCGATTTGCGCTGTCGCTCTGGCCGAGAGACAGAGCATGGCGACAATGAGCAACACGGCGCTGCAAGTGAACCTGATTTGATGAATCATATGACCCTCGGCATTCAATGCATTGGCTTATTCCGCACTATGTTTGCATTTTTGCATTTTGGCCGATCTACCCGCGGCCGCCTGGCTCACCGCCGAGATGCCGAGAATAGCCCAAACTCTGCGCCCTCTGCGCCTCGGCGGTGTGTTTTTTAGACGTGCCAGGCACTATTAAGCCTATAGACACCGCAACATGCACAAGAGCTGGTTGAGCGCCTTGAGCAAGTCGTTCGTCTCGGCCGACAAGCGTGGCCCAAGCCAGCGCTCGAGGGCCTCCTTGATCAGACGTGCCGGCACGAACACGCCCGGCACCCCGCCGCCAATGCCGCCAAAGGGACCGGTTGGATCCCAGGCGCCGATCCCCCAGATGATCTGGCAAAACAGCGGATTCTCGCGATCAGAGTTCGCGGCATCGGTGATTTCATGGCTGCGTTCTAGCAGCCTGCCGATCACGTCCCGCCACAGGTCGAGCAATCTATCGGCCAGTAGACCGCCGCGGCCTTTGATCCAGTCTTCGCCGAAGCTGCCGAGTTGCTGCAGGAAGAACCTCCAGGATTCGAAAAAGTCACCCGCGCTCATCTCTTCACATGGTTTGGATGGTGTAGTCATAGTTATCTCCAGTATCCTCCGATTGATTTAAGAAAGGATATCAACGTCTAGCAAGTTCAGAATGCGGTTGATGTCAATGCCAAAAGACCATTTCTCCATCTGCCTTTGTGGCCGCAACTGGGCCGAGGAGCCGCCCCACAAGAGCGCAACGGCATTGTGATGATGGTCGTCCGTCACGATGAGCTTGCCGCTATCGCCATGATCCGAAAAAGCCGTAGGCAGGGACGGGATGCCATTCTCGCTCATGCGTTCATCGCCGAGAATCAGATAGTCCGTGTAGAAGGACTGATCTCCATCCTCGTACTCGTAGGAATATGCCATGATCGTGCCGCCCTGTACCCCGCGACGGCTCCCGACGCTGATCACGCGGCGACCAACTGCTCCCATCGTATTCAGATCGAGAGGCAAGGCCGCGCCGATGTTCCCGATCCCAAACAGATGCGGATCAATCATATCGGCCATATCGGGCAGGAGTTCGAGATAGGCACAGTCTACGCGATAGAAGGCATTCTGCTGATTGACTCTCGGAAATCGCCTCTCATCGGGAATGTACTCGTGGAGTCGAGTCGCCACACCAACTTGCACTCCATCGAAGGTCGGATAGTACAGGACATTCCCCACATGATCGGCTACATGGTAGTTTGTCAAGGCCCCCAACTTTTGAGTATTGCGATCGCGCACGAAACAGCCAAGCGTCCCGGCGTATCCGTTGCCCTGGCTATCTCTGCCCAGCAGCCGTGATCCGGGATGAATCCTGTCGATCGCGCCATGCAATGCCTGAAGCGTCTCAATGTTCCTGGCATCGAGAGGCGGTGCCTGGCGGATATACCGCAGAGGAAGGGGAGCCAGCGTGGCTTTGTCCTTGAAGAAGGCGAGATTCAGGCTGTCCGGGAGCTCGAACAAGTTGGGATCAGATTCGATGACATCGGTACGGCAGGTAAGGCCATCGGGTCCTTGCAGGAATTCAGGAATGACCTGATCGGCCGCGAGCCACCTTGCATGGAGCTTCTGAGGCACGAAGATAATGACGGCCGGTTCGTCGGTAAGGGCGCCATTGGTGTACTTGAAACCCACCGCGCTACCGAGATTGCTGTTGACGCGCTCGATGAGCGCAAGATTTGCAAAGCGGATCCGCAGAAGATCCCCGAGTGATTTTGCGTCAGACACTTGACATCCTCCTAGAAAGAATCATTTGAATTTTGGTAATGGTCGTCCAGCCGCTCCATACTACGATGCCATCGTATCACGACCACCGCTTAAAAATCGTTTAATGCGAACTTTCACACAAAACCCCGTTCAAAAACAATGCCCTGTGAGCGTTCATATCACTCACAGGGCATAGATGCGCCGGGTATGGGAAATCTGTCAGGGGGGCTTGACCGGGGCCTCACAACGCGATCAGTTCCAACGCATACACCACCGCGCGCGGCGTCGTCAGCGCGGAGCCCAGGAGCCAGGCGGCGCGGAAGCGTTCGTCGCCGAGCTGGGCGTGGAGGCGGACGAGCTGCGCGTCGTGCTCCCGTTGCATGTTCGGCGGCATGGCTGCGGCGATGGCCTCGCGCAGCGCGGTGGCAGCCGCGATGAGGCTGGTCGCCGGTTCGTCGCGGCCCTCGTTCGCCAGCAGCCCCGCCAGGTGCTCCAGCGTATCGCTGAGGCCGTGCGGGCTCTCCAGCTCGTGGAACAGCGCCAGGCTCTCGGCGAACAGCGCCCGCGCCCGCGGCCCATCCCCCTGGTCGCGCGCCATGATCGCCAGGCTGTCCAGCGAGTAGGCGATGCCCCAGCGGTCGCCCAGCCGGCGCCGCATGGCCAGGCTCTCGTCGTTCAGGCTGCGCGCCTCGGCCGGCCGCCCCTCGCTCCAGGCGATGTCGGCCAGCAGGTGGAGCACGTAGGCGATGCCGACTTCGTCGCCCAGGCCGCGACGCAGGGCCAGGCACGCCTCAAGCTGAGCGCGGCCGGTCGCAGGGTCGCCGTGCTGCCAGGCGGCCAGCCCCAGGTTCGCCAGCGCCGTCGCCTCGCCCGCCCGGTCGCCGATCTCCCGGCAGAGCGCCAGGCTGGCGGCGTAGTGGCGCAACGCCGTGGCGCAATCGCCCTGGCCATGGGCCACCGTCCCCAGGCCGCGCGCGATCATGGCCAGGGCCGGCCGATCGGCGAGAGCCTGCGCGACGGCCAACGCCTGTTCGTAGCAGGCGCCGGCTTCGGCGTAATCCGCCTGGTAGTAGGCCAGGGCCGCGGCCG
>JBBIKA010000033.1:20317-25006 GCA_037445695.1 Chloroflexota bacterium | reverse complement strand
ACGCCCAAGCCGCCGCCGACGCAGCCGCCCGAACCGCCCACACCGGTCCCGCCGACGCCGGTGCCGCCCACCCCGGTCCCGCCAACGCCGGTTCCACCGACGCCGGTGCCGCCGACCCCGCGGCCGCCCGAGCCGACGGCGACGCCGACTCAAGCGCCGCTGCCCGAGCTCGTCATCTCCAAGACGGCCAGGCGGATCGTCGAGTCGAGCGGCGAGATCATCGAATTCACGATCGTGGTGACGAACGTGGGCGCCGCGCCGGCCGCTGGCGTGCAGGTGGTGGACACGTTGCCGACGTTTCTGGATCTGATCTCGGTGCAGACCACGAAGGGCGTGGTGATCGTCGAAGGGCGGACGGTGCGGGTGCTCGTGGATGTGTTAGCCCCGGCCGAGGTCGTGCGGATCGTCATTCGTACGCGGCCGAACGGCCAGCCGCAGCCGCCCGACGCGCGCAACGAGGCGCGGGTGACGATCCCCGGGCCGGAGATCAATCCGGGGGATAACACGGCCACGACGCCCATTCCACCCTTCGGCCAACCCCCGATCATCCTGCCGCCCACGGGCGGCGATCTGTCTGCTCGCGCGGCGGAGCCGGGCGGCGGCGAGGAGTGGTGCGGGCTTCAGCCCGCCTCCTGCGGCCTGAAGGCCGCGCCACAAGAGATAGAGAACGGCCAGGCACCGGGGGATGGAGGCCAGGTCACGGTCGTGGCCGACGGATCGGCCGTGCAGATCACATGGCAGGCGCCGACGGCCGACCCCGCGGCCGCGCAACTGATCGCATTGCACATCGAAGGCGATGCGGCCATCCGACCGGTCATCGAAGCCGTGTCCAGCGTGGCCTGGCACGGCCCGCTTCAGCCGGTCGAACCGCCTGCGAGCCCGCCGGTTGCCGACGAGATCCTGCGCCGCGCCGGCGTACGCATCTCAGCGCAAATGGTCGGCCGGCCGACCCCCGAGCCGGGCCCGCCCCCGGCGCCCGTGTTCGTCCTGCGCGAAGGCCGGCTGCGCGACACGCGCATCGCCGTGATCGCCGTCAGCCCGATTTATGTCGAGGCGGGCCGGCCACGGCTGGCGACCGCGCTGCGGGCCACTATCCCCAACGCCAGGCCGCTCGAGGCCGGCACGGCCGGGCTGCTGGAGCGGGATGCGCCTTTCCTCGCGGCCGCGCCGCCGCCCGCCAACCCGCTGGCGTTCGTGGATTGCTTCGTGATCCATGTGACCGCGGCCGGTATCCAGCGCGTGTCGGCCGCGGCGCTGGCGGCCGCGGGGCTCGATCTGGCGACGACCGATCCGAACCGCCTGCACCTGTGGCACGACGGCGGCGAGGTCGCATTGCAGATCATCGGCGCCGCGGGGGGCCGCCTGGCGCCGGGCGATGAGCTGCGCTTCTACGCCGCCGAAGTCGGCGACCGCTGGAACCGCGGCGACACCTACTGGCTGACGGTCGAGCTGACGCCCGGCCGGCGCATGGCGCTGCGCTACCCGACCTCCGGCTATCCGCCGGTGAGCACGACCGCCATCGGCCGCGGGGTGTGGCGCCATAACACCCTCTACGATTCGGTGCTGCCCGGCCCCGACGGCGACCACTGGTTCGCGGCCGAGCTGAGCGTCGAGCCGGCCGCCGCGGGCGTAACCCTCACCGTGCCGCTGTCCCCCTCTCTGCCGGCCGACCCTGGGCCGACCGTCCTGACGATCGCCGGCAGCGCGTACGGCGCCGGGCCGCATCAGTTCCGGGCGGCCATGGCCGGCGCGGTGCAAACCGTATCCTGGACCGGCGCGGGCGATTGGACGCAGGTCATCACATTCACCTCAGACGCGGGGGCGGTGGAACTGATCGCCCTGCCGCAGGCCGACCCGATCCTGTTGGATAGCGTGCACTGGCAGCGCACCGTGGCGCTGGATGCCGGCGGCCGGGGCGCCGTTTTCACCGGCCAGTCCGGCCTCAACCATTATCGCATCGTCAACGCGCCGGCCGACACGATCTTGTACGACGTGACCGACCCGATTGCCCCCGCCATCCTCATCTTGCCGGCCGCGCCCACGTTCGACTATCAGGATGACCTCCCCTCTCGCACTTATCTGCTGGCCGGGCCGGGCACGCTCTTCGACGCGCAGGTGAGCCGCCACGCGCCGGCCGACCTGACGGCCGCGGCCGGCACAGACATCATTTTCATCACGCCGGCCATCTTTCGCGACGCGTTGGCGCCGCTGGTCGCATTTCGCCAGAGCCAGGGCCATCTCGTCAAGGTCGTAGACGTGCAGGACATCTACGACGCGTGGGCCTTCGGCCGGACGTCGCCTGACGCCATCCGCAACTTCCTGCGCTACGCGGCCGCCACCTGGACCCCGCCGCCTTCCTACGTGCTGCTGGTGGGCGATGGCACGCGCGACCCGCACAACTACACCGGCCGCAACGACGACAACTTCATCCCGCCCTACCTGGCGATGGTGGATCCCTGGCTGGGCGAAACGGCCTGCGACAACTGCTATGCCCAACTGCACGGCGACGACCCGCTCGACGACCTGTTGCCCGACCTGGCGATCGGCCGGCTGCCGGTGAACGGCGTCGCCGACCTGAACGCGGTGATCGGCAAGATCATCGGCTACGAGACCGGGCCGCATCTGCCCGAATGGCTCGCCCGCGCCGTTTTCGTCACCGACAATGCCTTCGAGACGACGGGCGAACCCGATCCGGCGGGAAATATGTGGGAGCTGGCCGATGCGGCCGCGGCGCGGCAGCCGGCCGGGGTTGACGTGCAGCGCATGTATTACGATCCCTCGCCGTTCACCCCGCGGCCGGCCTGGCACATCGCCGATCCCGTCGCAGCGCACCGCCGCACGCTGGAGCTGCTGAACGCCGGCGCCGGGCTGTTCACCTACATCGGCCACGCGCACCAGTGGCAATGGGCGCTGACCGACCTGGCCGCCGACCCGCCCTACCTGTTGGGGCTGTACGACGTGGACACGCTGACCAACGGCAGCCGCCTCCCCATCGTGCTCGACATGACGTGCCTCACCGCGGCGTTCCAGACGCCCGCCTACAGCAAAACGGTGCTGGACGAGCGTCTGTTGCTGCATGCGTCGGGGGGCGCGGTGGCCGTTTGGGGTTCCACGGGCCTGGGCGTCGTGTGGGGACATGATCGGCTGGAGGCCGGCTTCGACGCGGAGCTGTGGCGCCATCCGCCGGGTTCGGTTGCTCTGGGCGCGTTGACGGCGGCGGGATATCGCGAGCTCTTTACGCGCGGCACCTGCTGCCTGAGCGCCGCGCGCACCTTCGTCCTGCTGGGCGACCCGGCCATGAAAACGTGGGTCTATGCCCGATCGGCGCTCTATCTGCCGCTGATCCGGCGGTGATATTCCACACTTCAAAGGCCAGCTCGTCGCCGAAGGAGGCCGCTTCTGCCTGTGACGGCCAAGCGGAATGGATTTTGCGGGCGGCTTCGCCGCCCGCAAAATCCCCCCACTCAGCCGATTCCCCCCATAGCCGGTTTGGCAAACAAGGAGAGGTGGTGTAAAATAACACCACATCCGACGGGTCCACAGGGCCACCTGGGACGCCAGCCGACCGAAGCGCGGAGCGGTCGCATGGTTCCTATCGGAAGGCCGACTACGTGC
This sequence comes from Chloroflexota bacterium, assembly GCA_037445695.1. GTDB lineage: Bacteria > Chloroflexota > Anaerolineae > CG2-30-64-16 > CG2-30-64-16 > CAKZKT01. Next base: position 21,391 of record JBBIKA010000033.1, on the reverse strand, counting down.
TTTCCGACGCAGAAGAAGGAGGAAAGCCATGCACACGCGCATAACGGCCGGTTTCGTTGCGACGATGACGATGATCGTCGCCTTCGCCGTAGTTTACGCCGCCACCTGGACAGAGCTCCGACCCCTGGGCGATACCAATCAGCCCTGGAACGCAGCCGCTTCGAGCGCGGACGGCACGCGCCTCATTGTCGCCGTCCGCGGGGGCCATCTGTACACTTCGGCCGACTCCGGCACCACCTGGACCGAGCGCCGGCCCGGCGACGGTAACCCTCACCTATGGTTCACGGTTGCTTCAAGTCAAGATGGCTCCCACCTGATCGCGGCATACGAATCCGGGCGACTCTACACCTCTGCAGACTCCGGCAACACCTGGACCGAGCGTCGGCCGGCCGGCGATAACAACGTGAACTGGAAGTCGGTCGCCTCGAGCGCCGATGGTTCGCGCCTGATCGCGGCTGCCAACAGCGGAAGGCTCTACACCTCCGCCGATGGAGGCGCCAACTGGACCGAACGCCGACCGACCGGCAACGACGAAGACCTGGACTGGCAGGCCGTCGCATCGGATGCCACAGGCTGTTACCTGGTCGCGGCGGTTTACTGGGGCCGGCTGTATACATCGGCCGATTGCGGCGAATCGTGGATCGAACGTCGGCCGGCGGGCGATACAGAAGAACCCTGGTACGCGATCGCGTCGAGCACAGATGGCGCGCGCCTGATCGTCGGCGCTTACGGCGGAGGGCTCTACACCTCAACCGATTACGGAGCGACCTGGACCGAACGCACCCCGGCCGGCTCTGGCAGTCGCAACTGGATTGCTGTTGCCTCGAACGCCGACGGCACCGTCCTGGCGGCGGGGATCTATAATGATCGCTTGTACGTATCAACCGACGGCGGCAACACCTGGAACGAGGAGCAGCCAGGGGGCGCAGCAAACCAACGATGGCGGGCGCTCGCATCGGATGCCACCGGCACGAAACTCATTGCCGGCATTTACGATGGCCGCCTCTACTCTTCCGCTCCCATCGGACCGGCCCCCACCGCCACGCCGACCGGTACTCCGTCCGCGACACCCAC
>JBBIKA010000033.1:11997-20217 GCA_037445695.1 Chloroflexota bacterium | reverse complement strand
CTCGTCCGCGACACCCACTGCCACGCCGACCGGCACCCAATCCCCAATCCCTACCTTAACCGCCACGCCTTACCATCTTTACCTACCACTCATCCGGAAGTCCTCCTGACAACCTGCGCGTCGTGATGCCGCTATGGCCACAGCGCCTGCGGCCAGGGCACCCGATCGGACCGGTAGACCCGATCGCCCGCCAACAACAACAGGCCGGTGCCCCGGTCGTCGGCTGCCAGATTGGCCGACAGGCAGCCGGGCGGGAACGCGCACCGGCGCACCGGCGGCCACGGTCGGCCGCCGATCGCATCGCTCCCGAATAACGTAGCGAGAGCGCTCTGACATGCCGCAGTCGCAGAACCGGCCGGCTCATCCACCGAACCGGTCGTCACCTGGCCCGCGTCGGTCGCCACGCTCCACGCGGCCACACCGGGCCCAGCAAGCAATCCCGCGGCCGCGCGGCACGTGGCCCATAGCCGGCGAATGCGTCCCTGGCCGGCAACGAAGAGCCACAACTCATAGGGGTAGACCCCTTCTCCGGCCTGATAGCTCTTGAGCAGCACCAGGAGCTGCCCCGGCCGGCCGGTCACCTCCTGCAGGGCCGCGTAGCCGTAGCGCCCCTCGGCATCGTCGGCCCGCGCCCAGCAGATACCGCCATCCCGGCTGACGTACAGGCCCGCCTCGGGCCCCGGGTAGATGCCCGGCTTCCAGTTGTCCAGCCAGGTGCCGATGTAGAGCGCGTCGGCGGTGGCCGCGAGCGCGCCGATGACCAACCCGGCCGGCAAAGCCTCGCCGTCGGCCGGGCAGCGGTCGGCCCCATCCAGGCGCTCCCAGCTCGCGCCGCCGTCGCGCGAGCCGAACAATCCCCCGCGCGCGCCGGCCACCCAAACGCGCCGCCCATCCCTCGGCGCGACCGTCACCCGCGCCAGCTCGGCGGGCAGGCCGCCCTGGCCCACCCGAACCCATGTCAGGCCGGCGTCATCGCTGCGCAAGAGGCCGACGTTGGTCGTCGCGGCGTAGATCGTCTGCGCGGCGGCGGCCGAATGCGCAAAGTCCACGATGGCGGCCGCGAGGCACGCTTGCCCGGCCGCGGCCGATCGTAACGGCGCGTTCACGCTCTGCCACGAGGCCCCGCCGTCCGCGCTGCGCCACAATCCCTGGCCGACCGACTCGCATCCCTCGGCGTCGGTCGCGGTGCTGACGAGCAACACATCGCCCGCCCGGTAGAGCCGCCACGCCTGCGCAATGGCCGGGCTCAGGCCGCGCCAACCGACAAAGGCCGGCCACCCGAGCGCCGCGGAAACGATGAGCGCCAGGGCGATCAGGACCAATGCCACCAGCGCCACGCGGCGACGATGATAGCTGAGCCACCACGCCCACCAGCGGCCGACGCCCATCTGTGGCCCCGCGGCCACGCGGTCCGGCGGCGGGACGATCGGCCGCAGCGCGCGCAGCAGCCGCGCCAGCTCCGCGTCCCAATGTTGCGGATCGGTAAAGTCGGCCATCACGAGATCGGCAATGGCCCGCGGCAAGACGCACTCGGCCGGCGCGCACGGCCGCAGGCGCACCGGGATCAGCTTGCGCCGACGGGCATTGGGGTCGAAGGTATGGGTCAGGCGAGCTTCGTAGGCGCTCCACTCGTCGGCCGTCCAGGCGGGGGTGACGACGACGAGCGCGTGGCGGGCCGAGGCAATAGCCTGCTCGATGGCATCGAGGCGGGGCGTGCCGGGCAGAAAATCCCGATAGCCGACCGCCACACTCAGCCCGGCCGCCTCCAGCCGCGGCACAAGCCAGCCGGCCACCCACTCGCGGTCGGCTGCGCTGTGACTGATGAAGACGTCGCGGGCATAGTCCATCTTCGGCCTAGCTCAGTTTGCCGCGCGCGGCCACCGGCCAGACCGCTTCCACCACGCCACGGCGAGCCGCGATCAGCCGATCGTAGAGGAAGACGGTCGCGTCGCCGTAGCCGACGATGCAATCGAAGGTGTCGCCCACCCGGATGCGCTCGTCCGGCGCGTCGAGGATCAGGGTGCCGTGTTCGGCCGAGGTGCGATAAGGCTGAGCCGGCGGCAGGCCCACGGGCACAGGGGCGCGGGTCCAGGCGGGCAAAGCTTTGAAACCGGCATCGGTGATGATCCGATCGGCCGCGGGCCGGCTGGTGACCATCGTGCGCACGAAAAGAGAAGGCCTGGTATGCGCGCCCCACGCCAGATAGGTGGCGTCGCAGAAGATCGCGCCGCCGGCCTGGATCTCGGTGAGAACGCCGAGGTGAGCCGAGATGGTGTAGTCGCCGCTGCCGCCGCCGCTCACGATATGAACGGGGAGGCCGGCCGCCCGGCAGAGTCGCGCGCTCTCGCCTAACAGCGCGACCGCCTTCTCGACGGTCGTGCGCTTGAGGTCGGGATCGGTGATGCCGACCGCGTGCCCCTCCCAACCCATGATCCCGGCAAAACGGAGGCCGGGGGTGCTGTGGATGAGCCGGGCCAGGGCCACCACCGATTCGCCGGGAGCGACGCCGGCGCGGGCCATGCCGTTATCCACCTCAATCAGCACGCCGATCTCGACGCCGGCCGCGACCGCAGCCGCGGCCAGGGCCCGCACATTGGCCGCGCAGTCCACGGCCACCTTGACGTCGGCGCTGCGGCGCAGCGCCACCAGCCGGCCGATCTTGTGCGGGCCGACCACCTGGTTGGCGATCAGGATGTCGCGGATGCCCGCGGCGGCCATCACCTCGGCTTCGCCCAGCTTGGCGCAGGTCACGCCGATGGCGCCCGCGGCGATGGCCTTGTGGGCCACTTCCGGCACCTTGATTCCCTTGATGTGCGGCCGCCAGGCCACCCCGGCCGCCCGAAAATAAGCCGCCAGGGCCGCGATGTTGGCTTCGAGCTGATCGAGATCTACCCACAGGAAGGGCGTATCGAGCGCGTCCAGAGATTGGCCGACTTCGTTCATGAGATAGCTGACCTCCGTGATATATCCCCCAATTATCCCCCATTATACCACACGATTCCCACACAAAGCCTCCAACGTCACGATCAAGTCGCGCTGCCAGGCGCCATCCGGTCGCGGCTCCAACCAGATGGCGCGGCGGGCCACCCGCGCCGGCACCCCCTGCGCCTGGAGCTGACGCTGAAGCCGCTCCCGATCCAGCGTCTCCAGCGCCGCCGACTTGAGCACGAACTGACCATCTTCCTGCGAGATCGCTTCGACCCCGGCGTTGATGGCCAGGATCTTGACGCGCACCGTGTAGAGCAGGTTCTCGACCGGCTGGGGCACCGGGCCGAAGCGGTCGCTGAACTCCTGGCGGATGTCGTCAACGGCCGCGAGGGTCGAGAGCCCGGCCAACCGACGATAGAGCTGCAGGCGCAGGTTGGCCTCGGGCACGTAGCTTTCCGGGATGTGCGCCGTCAGGTTCAGATCGAGGGTGACGGCCGGGGCGATCGGCGTCCAGAGAGCGGACGCCGGGCGGCGGGTGCCGGGTTCCGGCCGGTGGTGCGCCGTGTCTTCCGCCTCCGGCGCGTCGCCGCGGGCGATCCGCTCTTTGGCCTCGGCCACGGCCTGCGCCAGCAGCCGGGTGTACAGGTCGAAGCCTACCGCGGCGATGTGGCCGTGCTGGCGCGCGCCGAGCAGCTCGCCCGCGCCGCGGATCTCCAGGTCTTGCATGGCGATGCGGAAGCCCGCACCCAGCTCGCTCGCCTCCTGGATCGCCTCCAGCCGGCGCCGCGCGTCCTCGGTCAACGTCTTGTACTTGTCCACCAGCAGATACGCGTAGGCGCGCACGGCCGAACGCCCCACGCGACCGCGCAACTGGTAGAGCTGCGCCAGGCCAAACTGATCGGCCCGATTGATGATGATCGTGTTGCAGTTGGGAATGTCCAGGCCGCTCTCGATGATGCTGGTGCAGACCAATACGTCGTATTCCCCCTCGGCGAACGCCAGCATGACCCGCGAGAGCTCGCGTTCGGGCATCTGGCCGTGGCCGACGGCGATGCGCGCCTCAGGCACGATCTTCTGTAGTCGGGCGGCCATCTGCTGGATGCCCTGCACGCGATTGTGCACGAAGTACACCTGGCCGTTGCGATCCAGCTCGCGCAGGATGGCCTGGCGCACAAGGGTCTCGTCGAACTCGCCGACAAAAGTCTTGATGGGCAACCGTTCTTCGGGCGGCGTCTCGATGGTGCTCAGATCGCGCACGCCGGTCAGGCTCATGTGCAGGGTGCGCGGGATCGGCGTGGCCGTGAGGGTGAGCACGTCTATCTCGGTGCGCATCTGCTTGATGCGCTCCTTGTGCGCCACACCGAACCGCTGTTCTTCATCCACGATGAGCAGGCCCAGGTCCTTGAATGCGACGTCCTTGCTCAACAGACGATGGGTGCCCACCACCAGGTCTATGCTGCCGTTGGCCAGGCCGGAAAGCACCCGATCCTGCTGGCCGGGCGTCTGAAAGCGAGAGAGCATGGCGACCGTCACCGGGAAGGCCGCCAGCCGCCGCTGGAAGTTGGTATAGTGCTGCTGGCAGAGGACGGTCGTCGGCACCAATACGGCCACCTGCTTGCCGTCCATGATCGCCTTGAACGCGGCGCGCAGCGCCACCTCGGTCTTGCCGTAGCCTACATCGCCGCAGATCAGGCGGTCCATCGGCCGCGGTTGTTCCATGTCGTGCTTGACCGCTTCGATGGCGACGAGCTGATCCTCGGTCTCGACGTAGGGGAAGCTGGCCTCCAGTTCGTGTTGCCAGGCCACGTCGGGGCTGAAGGCATGGCCCCGAACGACTTCGCGCGCCGCGTAGAGCTCCAACAGCTCGTCGGCGATCTCGGCCACGGCCTTCTTGGCCCGCGCCTTGACCTGTTCCCAATCCAACGTGCCGAGGCGATGGAGGGCCGGCGGGCCCTCGCCCGGGCCGACGTAACGCGCCAGGCGATCGGCCTGGTGGACGGGCACGTAGAGCTGGTCGCCCTGGTCGTATTCCACCTGGAGATATTCGCGCTCGCCGCCGTCGAGGGCCATTTTGACCAGGCCTTTGAAGCGGCCGATGCCGTGCTCGATGTGCACCACGTAATCGCCGGGCTTCACATCGGCGAAGAAGACCTCGGGCGCGACGGCGCGCGTGCGCTGGGGCCGCCGCGGCTTCGGCCGGCCCCAGCCGAACAGTTCGGCATCGGTGAAGAACCAGAGCGTCGGGCCGTCGGCCGCGGAGGCAAGGCTCGGCTCGGCCCTCGCTTCGCCTGTCCCGCCGCGCAGGATCCAGCCTTCGTCCATGACGCCCTGGACGATCGTCAGGCCGGCCGGAGGCGGAGTGGGGACGTTCTCGACCGGGACGACGGCATGGCGCTCGGCGCCGAAGAGATCGGCCAAGCGTTGCGCCTGGCGGCTGACGAGGACGATCGCGGCGCCTTCGCGCACCCCGCGCTCCACTTCGGTCACGATCGGCCGCATCTGGCCGCCGAAGCGCGGCCCGGCCGCGAACGCGTGCGCTATGGGCGTGTCCACCGAGGCGGCCCAACCGTCCAGCGTACTATTGCCGAGCAGGAGCGGCGCGCAGACGGCCAGCGCCTGGCGCAAGACGGCGGGCGTCACGCAGGGAGAGACGACATTCGCCGGCAGGTCGCCGGCGGCGCTCAGGTCATGTAGCAGTTGCCGGGCCTGGCCCTCCAGGTCATCCAACGCGGCGATCAGCTCGGCGGCGTCGTCCACGAGCACCAGGCCGGCCGGAGGCAGGTAATCGAGCAGGTGCGCGGGCTGCGAATAGAGATAGGGGATCCACCATTCCAGGTTGCGAAAGCCGGTGCCCGCCAACAGCGCCTCGATCTCGCGTTCGTATTCGCTGCGCGCCGGCGGATGGCAGGGCGCCAGATCGAGGCCGCGCAGCCGATCGGCCGCGCGCTCGCCCAACCTGGGCAACGCCTCGCTGGCCGGGCCGATTGTCGCCTGGGCGATCCGTTCCAGGGTGCGCTGGGTGGAGGGATCGAAGGTGCGCAGGCTATCCACCTCGTCGCCGAAGAGTTCGATGCGCAGCGGCCGACGGAGGTTGGGCGGCCAGATGTCTATGATGCCCCCGCGGCGGCTGAACTGGCCGGGCACCTCCACCACGGTCGCCGATTCGTAGCCCCAGCCGATCCATTGCGGCAAGAGACGGTTCAGATCGAGAGGCATGCCCTGGCGGATGGTGCGCACGGCCGCGCGCAGCTCGCGCACGGGCAACGTGGCCTGGATCAGCCCGCGGGCCGATGCGACGACGATGGGCGGCCGGGGGCCGGCGGCCGCTGGCGACGCGGCCGCCGTCAGCAGGCTCACCAATCCTTCGAGGCGACGCTGGCGCGTTTCGGGCGCCCATGGAATGCGCTCGTAGGGCAGGGCATCGGGATCGGCGAAGAAATGGACCGGATACTCATCGGGCAACCAGATGCGCAGCTCGTCCACCCACTGACGGGCGCGGTTGCTGCGCGCGGTCAAGAGGACGATAGGCCGTTTCAGGCCGCGCGCCAGGACCGCCGTCACATAGGGCCGGGCGGCATGATAGATGCCCAGGGCCGTGGCCGGCGGCCGGCCCTCCTGCAAAGCGGCAACCAGCTCGCGCAGCGCCGGCAGGCGTTCGCCCAAATCGAGAAGCCCGTTCAGTTTCATGGCCACCGAGCGCCGCTTACCCCGCGTTGAATTGATTCATGGCCGCGACGATCCCTTGCGCCAGCCAGGTTTCGATCGCGTCCGCGGCCCGGATGCGCACGAACATCATTTCGGCCTCCTGTTCGGCCGCAAAGGGCTGCAACACGTAGTCGGCCGCGTCCATCTGGCCGGGCGGCCGGCCGATGCCGATGCGCAAGCGCGGAAACGCCTCGCTGCCGAGATGCTGGATGATGGATTTGACCCCCTTCTGGCCGCTCGATCCGCCGTCGGGCCGCAGGCGCAACCGGCCGATGGGCAGATCGAGGTCGTCGAAAACGACCAACACATCGGCCAGAGGCACCTTGTAGAACTTCACCAGGGGGCCGACGGCCTCGCCGCTGGCATTCATGAACGTGAGCGGCTTGACCAGCAGCACGCGGCCGCTCCAGCCGCTTGCCAGGTTGACCTGACCGAGCGCCACCCGAGCGCGCTTTTGTACCTTGTCGAACTTCAGCCCGTGCCGTTCGGCGAAGAGGTCCACCACTTGAAAGCCGACGTTGTGGCGGGTGCGCGCGTATTCGGGGCCGGGATTGCCCAGGCCCACGATCATCTTCGCCGTCGGCTGGCCGGAGGTAGACGAACGAATCAGCGAATCCACGCCTGAACGGATCAACGAAGCAACCGACGGAGTCACCCCATCACCCTGTTGCCTGATCAACATGCCGTGTCGCCCTGTTACGGTCGCACCTTGTGCCACAGCCACGCCAGCGCGGCCTTAACCGCAAAAAACGCAGCGATGGCAACGAAGAGGCCCACGGTATACGTAGCGGCCATCCGGGCCGCGCGCACCAGTCGCGCGGCATCCACCAGTTGAGTTGCGTCGGCGGCCGGGGTCGGCTGCGCCGCGCCGATGAGCGGGGTAGGGCTGGCTTTCGCCTCGACCGTGGGCGTGATCGCCGCCCGGGGCAGTTGCACGGTCGGCACGACGATCACCACGGTGGGGGTGGGCGGCAAGGGCGTAGGCACCGCGGTCGGCTCGCGCGTCACGGCGGGGGTGGGGGTCTCGATGGGCCGCTTGTTGGCCACGAACACCCGTCGCGGGTCGCTGTCGGTATAGTTGCCGTCCTGACGCACCACGCGCACCCGCAGGACATAGGCGCCGTCGGGCAGGCCGCTCGTGGCCCAGGTGCCCAACAGGCCTGCCGGCTGCTGCTGAAAATGGGCATCGCCGATGAAGATCCAGGCGTTGTCGGAAGGCACCGGATAGGGCGCGTAGTACAGCTCGTAGCGCTGGAACTGCGGGTGCGTGGCGGAACCGATGATCTGGACGACCCCGCGCACGGCCGCGTCGGGTTCGGGCTGGGTGATGACCGGCTTCGGCCCCTGGGCCAACGGCGCGGCCTGAACGGCCGCGGCCAGATTCAGGAGCACGAGCAGCAAAACAGCGAAATAATAGAAGGGCCGCTTCATAGGCCTGATCCCCTCGACTCAAGGATAAGCATCTCATTCACAAGCGATCAGTGTAACACAGAAACGGTGCTTCGCCAAAAGACCCGCCCTTACCTGGGGGGCCATCCTCGAATCGAACCACGAATGCACGAATCGCGCGGCCGGTCATTCGTGCAT
>JBBIKA010000033.1:0-11897 GCA_037445695.1 Chloroflexota bacterium | reverse complement strand
AGTCCATTGACGACCTGACCTTCGCGCCGTATCGGCCCCCGATCACGCGCACCCCGACCGCCACGGCCACGCCGAGGGTGACGAATACCCCGACCGCGACGGCCACGGTCACGCCCACGCCGACGGTGACGAATACCCCGACGATCACGCCCACGCCGACCGCAACGCCGACCCGCACGGCCACCCCCACGGTGACGCCGACGCGCACCCCCACGCGTACGCCGACCCGCACGCCGACGCGCACTCCTACCCGCACGCCGACCCGGACGCCGACGCGTACCCCAACCAGGACGCCGACGCGCACGCCCACGCGCACGCCCACGCCCAGCATCAACCTGATCGCGGATAAGATCGAAGTGACGCAGGCGATCCAGGACTTGAACAACAGCGTGCGGCTGGTGCGCGATAAGCGGACCTTCGTGCGCTTCCATGTCCACTCGAACAGCGGCACGCACACCACCTACGCCCAGTTACGCGTGCAGCGCGGGAGCAACGTCACCTATTTGAGCCCGATCAACGGCACGCCGATCGGCTACATCGGCGTGCGCTCTGCGCCCGACCGCGGCAACTCCACCCATTCGTTCTTGTTCGAGCTGCCCGCCGGCTATCGGGAGGGCACGGTGACGATCACAGCCTATCTGAATCCCGACACGGCATGGCGCGATCGCAACCCGGTCGAACAGACCTACGCCGACAACGAGCGCTCGACCACCGTTTCCTTCGAGACGGTGCCGGCGGTGAACCTGGTGATCTACCGCTTCGGCTATCGTCTGTCCGGGACCGACTACTGGGCGCCGGCCTCGCACGCCAACCAGCTCGCCGACTGGCTGCGCCGCGCCTACCCGCTGCGCACCCTGAACGTCTGGGGGCGCACCGAGTGGTGGGGCAACGCCTCGCGCAGCGCCGACGGCAACCTGACCAACCCGACGTGCGGCCAGATCAACGACTTCCTGTACGGCAAGCGGGTCTGGGATTGGATCTTCTTCTGGAACGGCATTCCCTTCGGCGCGCACTACTACGGCATGGTGAGCGACGGCGGCGGCTTCATGCGCGGCTGCGCGCCGGTGCCCGGCTGGACGGCCGCCGGCCCCACCGGCACGGGCACGTGGGGCTGGGACACCGATGGCTCCTACGGTGATTGGTATGGCGGGCATGAGCTGGCGCATTCCTACGGCCGCGGCCACGCCAACTTCTGCGGCGCGGTGGGCGGCCCGACCTATCCCTATCCCAACGGCCGCATCAGCCCCTCCCTGACGGGCAACACGGCCATCTACGGCTTCGACATCGGCAATCGCGCCATCTACGGGCCGAGCTGGAGCGACGTGATGACCTACTGCAACAACCAGTGGGTCAGCGACTTCACCTACGAGGCGCTGATGTCGCGCTTCCAGGCCGGACCGACGACCGCGGCCGCGGCGATAGATCAACGGCTGGTGGATCAAACGGATCGGCTGCTCGTGGTCGGCAACATCTTCACCCCCACGATGACCGTCACCCTCCAGCCGCTCTTTGTGATCCCCAACGCCGGCGACATCGAGCCGCGTGTGCCGGGCGAGTACGCAATCGTCTTGCAGAACGCCGCGGGCAACGAGCTGGCGCGCTATCCCTTCACGCCGGAAGAGATCCACGGCGGCCCCGCGCCGGATCAGGCGCGCGACGAGGACTACCTGGCGATCAGCGAGCTGGTGCCCTTCGTGGCCGGCACGACCCAGGTGGTGATCGAAGGGCCGACCGGCGTGCTCACGACGGTCAGCGCCGGCGCCAACCCGCCGACCGTCACGATCGTCTCGCCGAACGGCGGCGAGACGTTGGGCGGCGCGACCATCAACGTCTCCTGGACGGCCAGCGATGCGGACAACGATCCGCTGAGCTTCAACGTGCAGTACAGCCCGGACAACGGCGCCTCGTGGGAGACCGTGGCGCAGAACCTGACCGGCGACAGCGTGGCGCTCGATGCGGGGAACATCGTCAGCGCCGCGCAGGGCCTGTTCCGCGTCTGGGTCAGCGACGGCATCCACACCGCCAGCGACACCTCGGATGCGACGTTCGTCGTGCCCAACCGCGCGCCGACGGTCGAGATCGTTCAGCCGGCCGGGCCGCTCTCGGTTCCGATCAGCACGACGGTGAACCTGGAGGCGAACGCCTACGATGTGGATACGGGCGCGATGGACGGCGCGCAGGTGAGCTGGACTTCGGATCGGGACGGCGCGCTGGGCACGGGCGCGCAGCTCAGCGTGGCGAGCCTCAGCGTCGGCGTGCACACGATCACCGTGCGCGCGGATGACGGCGCGGGCGGCGTCGCCACCGACACCGTGCAGGTGACGGTGACCGCCGGCCAGCCGTTCATCGGCAACAGCGTCGGCGATGTGTTCTTGCCGTTGATCCTGCGGTAAGCGCTCTTGCCGCGTCTGGGGCCTGGATTGCGTACAGGCGTCCGCCGACTGCGTGTCGGTGGACGCCTGTGTTGTTGTGCGCCGCGGCGCAGCGTTTTGTGCGTCGGCAAAGTACGTGGCACATGTGACGGAGCCATTTTCAAGTCGAGGCCGCACAGGAGATCGGTTGACCCTCAAGGAGGCTTTACCGGCCGCGCGATTCCGGTCAGGTCTGGCCCTGCTGCATGCCGCCGTCTTGAGAGGGCCACCTGCGCTCCCTTTGGCAAGAAGCGTAAATGTGGGTAAAATAAGCGTAGGAGGGAAGAAAATGGTATTCCAGATTGCCTCCCACGTGCGTCCGTGTGGCCTGCCGCCGGTGGCCGAGACCCTGCCGGCGGCCATCGAAAGGATTGTGCACGCGATCCACCCGGAAAAGATCATCCTTTTTGGCTCCTACGCCGGCGAGAAGCCAACGTCCGACAGCGACGTAGATCTTTTGGTCGTCTGGGATACGGACTTGCCCCGCCGCGAACGCGTGGTCACGATCTCATTGCTCCTGTACCCGCGCCTCTTCCCGGTGGACATCCTCGTCAAGACGCCACACGAACTGGCCGAGGAATTGCCGCACAACTTTTTCCTGCGCGAGATTCTTGGCAAGGGAGTAGTGCTCTATGAGCGTGGATAATCCCCTGGAATGGGCCAGGTACGCTGAGCAGGATTGGCAACTGGCGGCTTCGTTGATCCGCCGCAAACGGCCGCCCCTTACTGCTATCTGCTTTCATGCCCAGCAAAGCGCCGAAAAGTATTTGAAAGCTCTGCTTCTGTCCAAGACCGCAGCGTTTCCCAAAACGCACGACCTGCTCATGCTCAACTCGCTATGTGAACAATCAGGCATTCTGACTGGCTTTTCGCCCCGCCACCTGACTCTACTCTCCGACCATGCCATTGCCTCGCGTTATCCCGGCGAGGAACCCACCCTGGAAGATGCTCGTGAAGCGCTGGCCATCGCCAAGACAGTACGCGCATTCGCGCGCCGGTGGTTGGCGTTGCAATAGCGGTAAGCGCTCTTGCCGCGTCTGGGGCCCGGATTGCGCACAGGCGTCCGCCGACTGCGTGTCGGTGGACGCCTGTGTTGTTGTGCGCCGCGGCGCAGCGTTTTGTGCGTCGGCAAACGTCTGTTATAATGGATGCATCCTGTTTCGCACCGCAGACGCCGTTTTCTCGACATTGTGATCCTGGTCGTATCCTACAATGACGCAGCGATTGTGCTGTCCCATCTGGCGGCCGCGCAGAACGCGTCTGCGCGCCGCTCACCACCCAAGTCAGGAGGAGTTCACCATGGTCACGCGTCCGTCCCTCTTTCGTCTGATGGCCCTCGTGGCCGTCATCGCGTTGGCGTTGAGCAGTTGTACGTCGGCGCCTGCCCCTGCCCCGGCTGCGCCGGCGGCCACCAGCGTGCCGGCCGCGCCTCCTGCGGCCGCCAAGACCGGCGCCAAGACCCTCACCGTCGCCCAAGACACCGACCCCGGCACGGCCGATGTGCAGTTGACGACCGAGGAGTACTTCCTGCCTCTCAACCTCTACGACCGCCTGGTGGAAGCGGTCACGACCGGCCCGTTGAAGTCAGAGCTGCAGCCCGGCCTGGCCGAAAAGTGGGATGTCTCGGCCGATGGCCTCAAGTACACCTTTTACCTGCGCAAGGGCGTGAAGTTCCACAGCGGCGACGTGCTCACCGCCGATGACGTGATCTTCACTTTCGACCGCATGCTCGACCCGGCCACGAAGGCGCTCAACACCGACTTCCTGGACATGATCGCCGGCGCCAAAGAACGCATGGACGGCAAAGCGACCAGCGTCAGCGGTTTGAAGAAGATTGACGACAACACGGTCGAGATCACTCTGGCCGCGCCGTTCGCGCCGTTTCTGGCGAACCTCGCCACCCCGGCCGGCTCGATCTACTCGAAGGCGGCGACGACCAAGGCCGGCAAAGATTTCGGGACGAAGCCGGTCGGGACCGGGCCGTTCAAGCTGGAAAGCTGGACGCCGGACAGCGAGCTGGTGCTTTCGGCTTTCGATGACTATTTCCGCGGCCGGCCGAAGTTCGACAAGTTGATCATGAAGGTCGTGCCCGAACCGCAGACCATGGCGCTGATGTTCAAAAAGGGCGATCTGGATGTCTTCGACCTGGACTTCGCCCGCTCGCAGATCCCCGAATTCAAAAAAGACGCGCAGTGGAAGGATCGCATCGTCAGCGGCCCGCGCGTCGGCACCTACTACATGAGCATCAACCAGGCGATCAAGCCGTTCGACAACCCGAAGGTGCGCGAGGCGCTCATGTACGCCATTGACCGCCAGACGCTGATTGACAAGCTCTACTACGGTACCGGCATCCCGGCGAAGGGCATCCTGGCCCCCGGTTTGGCTGGCTACAACGATGCGCTGCCCGGCTTCAAGTACGATCCCGAAAAGGCCAAGGCGCTGCTGAAAGAGGCCGGCTTCGCCAACGGTTTCGAGATGACGTTGAACCAGACGACCGACTCGCCGACGACGCTGAAGATGAACGAGGCGGTGCAGGCGATGCTGGCGCAGGTGGGCATCAAGGCCGAGATCAAGCAGATGGACTCGGCGGCGTGGTCGGGCACGCGCAAGGAAGGCAAGCTGGGCAGCTACACCAGCAGCTGGTCGGCCGACTACAACGACCCGGACAACTTCATCTATACCTTCTTCGCGCCGCGCAACTCGGTGTCGCGGTCCTGGAACTACCAGAACAAGGCGGTGCAGGATCAGCTCGAAAAGGCCCGCTCGATGACCGACATGGCCGCGCGCTACAAGCTCTATCAAGAGATCGAGAAGACGATCGTGTATGAGGACTTTGCGTTCGTGCCGCTCTTCCACCTGGAGCACTTGTTCGTGGTGCAGCCGAAGGTGAAGAACTTCAAGCCCTCGTGGAACGGCTGGAGCAACATGCCGTACTACGGGATCGAGATCAGCGACTGACCTCACCCCTCCCTGCCTCCCTCTCCTGCCGCGTGAGACACAGGCTTTTCCGTCAGGAGAGGGAGGAGAGTGCATGATGCTAAAATACGTCTTTCGCCGCTTTCTCCAATTCATCCCGGTCATCATCGGCACGACCTTCCTCACCTTCGTGTTGCTCCAGGTCGTGCCGGGCGACCCGATCGCCCTAATGATGAAGGAGCACATCTCGCCCGACGTGGTCGAGCGCGTGCGCAAGGAGATGCACCTGGATGATCCGTGGCTCCAGCGGTACGTGCGCTACATGTGGGACGCCGCGCATGGCGACTTCGGCGAGTCGTACAAGACGCGACGCCAGGTGGCCGACATGCTGGCGACCGCATTCCCGGCCACGCTGGCGCTCACGGCCGCGTCGCTGCTGGTGGCCTGGGGCGTCGGCATCCCGGCCGGCATCGTCGCGGCCATCCGACCTTATACGCCGGCCGATCATGCGCTCACCACTTTCGCGCTGCTCGGCGTCTCGGTTCCCATCTTCTGGCTCGGCCTGATCTTCCAGCTGGTGTTCGGTTACAAGCTCAACCTGTTCCCCATCTCCGGCTTCAAGGGGGTCGAGTATCTGGTGATGCCGGCGATCTGCCTGGGCCTCGGCTCCGCGGCCGTGATCGCGCGGCTCACCCGATCGAGCCTGCTGGAAGTGATGAACGCGGACTACATTCGCACCGCGCGCGCCAAAGGGCTGCGCGATCGCATCGTCCTGGTGCGCCACGCGCTCAAGAACTCGCTTCTGCCGGTAGTGACCGTCATGGCGATCCAGGTGGCCGATCTGCTTTCGGGCGCGGTGATCACCGAGAGCGTCTTCGGCATTCCCGGCATCGGTCGCGTCTCCGTGGGCGCGATCCAGCGCCGCGACTTCCCGCTGCTGATGGGCTCGGTGATCATGACCGTGGTGCTCGTGGTCGTCGGCAACCTGCTCGCCGACCTCAGCTACGCCTATCTCGATCCGCGCATCCGCTATGAGTAACCTTTCCCCATCTCCGGCCGCCGCCACGATTTTGGAGGCGCCCGTCCGGCAGGTCACCTTCGGCCAGGACGTGTGGCGACGCTTCCGGCGCAACCGGCTGGCCGTGTTCGGCGCCGGGCTGATCTGCTTGCTGGTGGCGGTGGCCGTGTTGGCGCCGTTGATCGCGCCTTATAGCCCTACCCTGGTGCAGTTGGATGCCCAGTTCGAACCGCCCTCGGCCGCGCATCCTTTCGGCACCGATTTCTACGGCCGCGATATTCTCAGCCGCGTCCTCTACGGCGCGCGGATCTCCCTGGTGATCGGCCTGGTGCCGACCTTCATGGCGATGCTCTTCGGCACGGTGATCGGCGTGACGGGCGGGTTCCGGGGCGGCTGGGTAGACACGGTGCTGATGCGCCTGGGCGATGTGGTCATGGCGTTTCCGTCCCTCATCCTGGCGATGGTCATCACCTACACCCTGGGCGCGTCGCTGTTCACCCTGTTCATCGCGCTGAGCGTGGTGGGCTGGGCCGGCGCCGCGCGCGTCGTCCGCGCGCAGACCCTTTCCCTCAAGCAGCGCGACTTCGTGACCGCCTCCCGGGCGGTCGGCGTGGGCCGGACGGGCATCATGTTCCGCCATATCCTGCCCAATTGCCTGGCGCCGATCTTGATCCTGCTCACCCTGGGCATCCCCGGCGCGATCATGGCCGAGGCCGGCCTGAGTTTCCTCGGCGTCGGCGCGCAGCCGCCCACGCCGAGCTGGGGGCTGATGGTCAACGAGGGCCAGGAGTACCTTTTCTCCGCGCCCTGGGCTTCGATCTTTCCTGGCCTGGCGATCCTGGTGACGGTGCTGGCGTTCAACTTCGTGGGAGATGGGTTGCGCGATGCGCTGGATCCGTTCTTGAAGGGGCGGATGTAGGGCGGGGAGACAAGGCAACAAGTAGACAAGGCAGTCAGGCGATGAATTCAAAGGCACGCGTCCACGCTGCGCTCCGGCGGCAGCCTGTGGATCGGATCCCGATCTTCATGTGGTTTCATCCCGCCACGGCCCAACATCTGGCCGGGCTGCTGGAGATTCCTGTCTCCTGCGTCGGCGAGGCGCTGGGCAACGACATCGTGCAGACGTGGGTGAACAACAATTACGCCATGGAGGGGATCGTCCACGAGCACGACGGCGAGGGGCACACCGACGACTGGGGCATCCGCTGGGTCAAGCAGTACTTCTTCAACCAGATCGCGCATTTCCCCCTGGCCGGCGCGCCACGTGAAGCAGTCCTGGCCTATCGCTTCCCGTATGATCGGGCCGAGGCGCTGCTGGCGCTGATGGCGCCGGTGGTCGCCCGCGCGTCGGACACCTTCATCGGCTGCGATGTGTCGCCGTGCGTCTTCGAGATGTATTGGCGGCTGCGGGGCATGGCCGATGCGCTGACCGACATGGCCGCCGATCCTGACCTTGCCTGGACGATGTTCGGCCGCTGCGCCGATTTCGCCAACGCCCTCGGCGCGGAGGCGTGCCGGCGCTTCCCCCTCGACTGGTACTGGACCGGCGACGACGTCGCCGCGCAGACCGGCATGATGATGAGCCCGAAGCTGTGGCGGGCGCAGATCAAGCCGCACCTGGCGCGCTGCTTCGCCGTGGGCAAGGCGGCCGGCCTGCCGGTCGCCTATCACTGCTGCGGCGCGCTCCGGCCCATCATTCCCGACCTGATCGAGATCGGCATGGACGTGCTCAACCCCGTGCAGAGCAACTGTCCGGGCATGGATCCGCTCGAACTGAAGCGGGAGTTCGGCCGCGAGATCACCTTCATGGGCGGGGTAGACACCCAGGAGCTGCTCCCGCACGGCACGGCCGCCGAGGTATATCGCGCCACCGCCCGGCTGATCGAGGGGATGACCGCCGACGGCGGCGGCTACATCCTGGCCGCCTCGCACACCATCCCGCCGGAGACGCCCGACGCGAACATCTTCGCCATGTACGCGGCCGCCGGGGTCAGCCGGGAGGAGATCTTCGACCGCGCGACGGAGATACGGAGGCGAGGTCGGTAGGTTCGCCCCGCGCAGGAACTCGTCGTCCTCGATCCGTTCATCGGCATCTTGCGCCAGCAGGTCGCCCATGCCGGCCCCTTTCCAAAACTTGGCTTTTGTCCTCGTTAGCACCCGTTCTGGCAGCGCGCCCTCCATGGCCATCGAAGATTCACCGCCGAACACGCTTTGTGATAGAATGTTCTGTGGCAAGCGCCAGTTCGGGCGCATCCCTATCGTTTCCGACCACAAGGAGCTCTGTCTGCGATGATCCTCTATCAACCCCAACATGACTGGGAGGACTTGACCGTCCTCCAGCGCAACCGCGAGCCGGCGCACGCAACGTTGCTGCCGTATGCCGATGCGGCCGCCGCGCTGACCGGCGAGCGCGGGGCGTCGCCGTTCTTCAAACTGCTCAACGGCCACTGGCAATTCTGCTACGTGACCACCCCGGCCGACGCGCCGGAAGGATTCGCCACCGAAGCGTTCGACGCGGCCGGCTGGGATAGCATCTCCGTGCCGGGCAACTGGCAGATGGCAGGCTATGGCAAGCCAAACTACACCAATGTCCGCTATCCCTATCCCGTTGACCCGCCCCGCGTGCCTCAGGACAACCCGTGCGGCCTCTACCGCCGGACGTTCGCCCTGCCCGCAGGGTGGGCCGGCCGCGAAGTGTTCCTGGAATTCGAGGGGGTCAACTCTGCGTTCTACGTCTGGGTGAACGGCCAGATGGTCGGCTATAGCCAGGGCGCGCACCTGCCCGCCGAATTCCGCATCACCCCGTATGTCAGGCCCGGCGAGAACCTGCTGGCCGTGCAGGTGTTCCAGTGGTCCGACGGCGCGTACCTGGAAGACCAGGACATGTGGCGGCTGAACGGCATCTTCCGCGATGTCTACCTCTTCGCCACGCCCCCGGTTCACGTGCGCGATGTGCGCGTGCGCACCGACCTGGACGAGACGTATACGGACGCGACGCTGAACATCCGGTTGGCGCTGCGCAACTACGCCGCGGCCCCGGCGGCCGGCTATCGCGTGACGGCGCAACTGCTCGACGCGGCCGGTGCGGTCGTGCTGGCGCAGGAGATCGCCGCGCCGGCCGGGTTGGACGCCGGCGCCGAGGTCACGCTGGAGGCCACCTTCCCCGTGAAGGCCCCGGCCAAGTGGTCGGCCGAGGAGCCGAACCTGTATGGGCTGCTCATCACGTTGTACGGCCCCGACGCCGCGATCGCCGAGGTGCAGCGGGTCAATGTCGGCTTCCGCAAGGTGGAGATCAAGAAGGGCGTTTTCTATTTCAACGGGGTCGCGATCAAGCTGCAAGGGGTCAACCGCCACGACACGCACCCCGACCTGGGCCATGCCGTGTCGCTGGAGTCCATGATCCAGGACATCATCTCGATGAAGCGGCACAACATCAACGCGGTGCGCACATCTCACTACCCCAACGACCCGCGCTGGCTCGACCTGTGCGACCGCTACGGCCTCTATGTCATTGACGAGGCCGATCTGGAGTGCCACGGCTTCGGCACGGTCGGCGACCAGGATCAGATCAGCGAGGATCCGACGTGGGAGGCGGCCTACCTGGATCGGGCGATCCGCATGGTGGAGCGGGACAAGAACCACCCGTGCGTGATCATGTGGTCGCTGGGCAACGAGTCGGGCTACGGCCGCAACCACGTGGCAATGGCCGATTGGATCCACCATGCCGACCCGACGCGGCCGGTGCATTACGAAGGCGCGACGGGGTGGGGCAATCGCAACGGCGCCAAGCCGTACGCCGGCGTCGTGGATGTCTTCAGCGTGATGTATCCGACCGTCGAGCGGCTCATCCACGAAGGCCAACAAAGCGACAACCCGCTGCCGTTCTTCATGTGCGAATACGCCCACGCGATGGGCAACGGCCCCGGCAACCTGAAGGAGTATTGGGAGGCGATCCGGGCCTACCCGCGGCTGATGGGCGGCTGCGTCTGGGAATGGGTGGATCATGCCGTCCGCCGGCGCACGGAGAGCGGCGAGGAGTGGTGGGCCTACGGCGGCGACTTCAACGACTTTCCGAACGACGGCAACTTCTGCGTGGACGGCCTGAACTGGGCTGATCGCACCCCCTATCCGGGCCTGATCGAGTACAAGAAGATCCTGGAGCCGGTGCATGTCGAGGCGCTTGACCTCGCCGCGGGCCGGGTCAAGATCGTCAATCGCTATGCCTTCCGGTCGCTGCGTCACCTGGAAGGCCGATGGCGCATCACGCGCGACGGCGAGGTGATCCAGCAGGGGCGCATGCCGACGCTGGATGTGCCGCCGGGCGGGGAGGCGCTGCTCAACCTGTACGATCGGCTGCCGGCCGGCGATACGCCTGGCGCGATCTACCGGCTGGAGCTGAGCTTCGTCCTGGCCGAGGAGATGCCCTGGGCCCCGGCCGGCTATCAGCTCGCCTGGGCGCAGTTCGAACTGCCGGTGGCAGTCCCCGCGCCGCCGGTCATCAAGATCGCCGATATGCCGAAGCTGGCCGTGCAGACGGACAAGCGCGCCCTGACCGTCACAGGTGAGGACTTTCGCCTGACCTTCGATACCTTCTACGGCGCGCTGGTCGCGTGGGAGTTCAACGGCATCCCGCTGTTGACGCAGGGGCCGCGGCTCAACGTCTGGCGCGCGCCGACCGACAACGACGTGCACATCGCCAAGGAGTGGCTGAAGGCCGGGTTGGATCGCCTGCAGCCGCGGGTGTCGCGCGTGGAGCTGCTACGCCAGGACGAACGGGTCGTGCAGGTCGAGGTCGCAGCGACGCTGGCGCCCGTGTTCCTGCGGCCGGTCTTCGACGTGACTTACCTCTACACGATCTACGGCTCGGGCGACGTGGTGATCCGCACCCATGTCGTGCCCATCGGCACGCTGCCGGTGCTCCCGCGGTTGGGCCTGCAGATGCGCCTGCCGGGCCGCTTCGATCGCTTCGCCTGGTATGGCCGCGGGCCGCACGAGAACTACGTGGATCGCAAAGAGAGCGCGGCGGTCGGCGTCTACGCGGGCACGGTGCAGGAGCAGTATGTGCCCTATGTGCTGCCGCAGGAGAACGGCAACAAGTCGGATGTGCGGTGGGCGGCCGTGACCGATCTCCGCGGGGCCGGGCTGCTGGCGATCGCCATGCCGCTGTTGAACGTGAGCGTGCATCACTACACGCCGGAGGATTTCACCGCGGCGAAGCACACCTTCGAGCTGGTGCGCCGCGCCGAAACGATCCTGCATCTGGATCACGCGCAGTGCGGCCTGGGCAGCAATAGCTGCGGCCCCGGCCCGCTGCCGCAATATCTGCTCCAGCCGGAGGAGACGACCTTCAGCGTGCGGCTGAAGCCGTTCTCGACCGACGCCGATGCGCCGATGCGCCTGTATCGCACGACCCTCGAAGCGGTGGCGTGATCGTCATGAATTCGCGTACCGCCGAATGATGAATGTTGAAAAATTAAACCGGTAATTGTCTGCGCCCGCGCGCTGTGCGTCCCGTGCGCCCGCCCGGCGATAAATCGACCGGGCTACCACGC
>JBBIKA010000032.1:0-25506 GCA_037445695.1 Chloroflexota bacterium | reverse complement strand
CGGTGGCCGTAGGCGTAGCGGTTGGTATCGGTGCAGCGGTGTCGGTAGCCGTGGGCGTGGGTGTGGCCGTCGGCAGCGGCGTAGCGGTGCGCGTGGGCGTAGCGGTCGGCATCGGTGTGTCGGTGGGCGTGGGTGTAGCGGTCGAGGTCGGTGTCGGTGTATCCGTTGCCGGCGGCGCATTGCCTTGTCCGGGGTCGGGCGATGCGTTAGGGATCCAATCGGCCGCGCTGTCGGTGTCTTGCCACGGCTTCAGGCGTGCCAGAGAAGATCCTTCCGGAACAGCCTTGCAAGGCGGATCGAAGACGGTCTGGTCGCTGCCGTAACTAAGCGCATCAATTACGTTGCCGCGGTCATCGGCCAGAAGGACGCGGTCGCCTCCATTGGCCAATCCGTTGCCAATGGGACTGCTCAGGCCGACCAAGTTCCCCGTATATCCTGGGTAACGCTCACGAAAGGCCGCTTCCTGAGCCACGATAACCAGAAATTGACCAGGGGCAAGAGAAAAAGCCGGAATGAGGTCTTGCGATGTATTGTCTCGTAACGACCACCCGACCAGACTCACAAATGAATCGGTCGGGTTGTAAAGTTCGACCCACTCCAGATCGGATTCGTTGCCCGGCGGAGCCGGATCATACAACACTTCGCTGATCACCAGATGCGAAAGGGTTTGCGCACCGCCCGGATCGGGAAGCACCGCCGCAAACGCCAGGGCCAGAAAGAGCAACGACAACAGCAGAGGAATCCGGAAGCGCGCCATGCCCCCTTCTCCTTCTAGCTACTAAGGAAGTCCAAGAACAAGGCACTGGGGGTCGTTGACCCTTCTGCGCGAGCTTTGACAAAAGCCACAGGTCGTCGTTCGCACGAATCGCAAACCGACCTGTCGCCCTCGGCTCACCGGGTATTCAAACAATATGGCTATTCGATTGTCTGTCGGAGGATAACGGCCATTATAGAATACTACGAATCAAAATGTCAAAAATCTCCAAGCCGTTTCTACCCAGCAATTCCATAAGTTAGGAGCCGGCTGGGTTGGGGGTGACTCCGAGTTGGGTCTTCATAAAGGTCAACAAGGCCTGCCAACTGGCGAAGTCCAAGTAGTGCAGGAACGCCCGGACGTCGTTAAGGACGAGGAAGGCGAGCAGGCGGGAGCCATCCCCGAATGGGGCACGAATGCACGAATGGCCTGTTGCGTGATTCGTGCATTCGTGGTCGGATTCGGGGATGGCCCCCAACCCGCCACCGAAAGGCATATTTGGAATTGCCGGGCCCACCTAACCCCCCGACCCCCTTCCCTACGAGGGAAGGGGGAGAACAACCATAGGCATCAAGCTAAGCCGTCCAACAGAAGTTGGAACGCGAGAATGGTTCAGAATAGGCTGGCATTTGCTGCGCCTGCCGATTTTTTGCCCCTCACCCCCTTTGTCCCCCTCTCCCCTTGGCCTGCGGCCAGGGGAGAGGGGGGAATAAAGGATGGGTTTTGCGGCGGGCGGCTTCGCCGCCCGCCGCAAAACCCCTTTTTTCCGGGGAGGGGTGAGGGTGATGACCGGCAACAGGCCTATTGGCAACCTTAGCTTGATGCCAATGGGAGAATAGCTCCCCTCCCCGTGTAGGGGAGGGGCCGGGGGAGGGGTTTCCCCGTGTAGGGGAGGGGTCTTCTACGGGGACGGGACGGGGGCAACCGTAGACGTTAAGTTGACGCATATGCCCCCTGACCTCCTCTCCCCCAGGCGAGAGAGGAGGAAGTGGCTAAATGGGGGTTTGCGGCCGCGAAGTCAGGTTGCCGTAACCAAACATGGCGAGCTTCCGTCTTAGATTGTGGCGCTACCGTTCTCGGTGTCTCTGCGGTGAACCAGGCAGCCGGAAGACCGGCCCAAACGTCGAAATGCAAATAGTGAAGGAAGCGGAGAGGTGCATGGGGGTTTCACATATCGGCCGGGCATTGGCTCTGATTTTGATGGTTGCCGGAATGCTGATCGCGCCGGGAGCAACCACATGGACGGCGGCCGCGCCGCCGCGCGAGGTGGCCGCGCCATGGCCCGAGGTGAGCCTCTCGGCCGGCGTGAGCCCGGCTTTGGTGTCGGCCGGGGGCACCGTCACCTATCAGGACGCCTTGCTCAACGCCGGCGACGTGGCGGCCACCGGGGCCTGGTTGACGCACGTCTTGCCCGCCGGCTTCAGCTATGTATCCGGCTCGGCGCGCCTCTTGTGGAACGGCATCGAGATCGGCCGCGCTGAACCGACCATTTCCGGCCGCAACCTCACCTGGAGCGGCCTCACCGTGCCGCCGCGCCGCGGGGATTCCTTCTACGGCATCAATACGATGGTGCAGGAGCGCTGCGAGATCGGCTACATCCAGTGGCAACTGGATCACACGCGCTATCTGATGGGCTACCATGCTTTTGCCAAACAACTCTTTTACGGCATCAATGTCTTTAGCAACGATCCACAGCCCTGTTGGACCGACTTCATCAACGCGGCCTACGATCGAGGGTTGCGGCCGGTCGTCCGCCTGCAGGGCGAACGTGGCAGTTCAGGATGGTTGAAGCCCCCTGCCGATTGGCCGGGCAATTACAACAGCATCGCCCAGGCGTTCGCGCGGGTGGCTTCCAGGTTGCCGCGCCGCGACGGCCATACCCTCTACCTGCAGATCTGGAACGAACCGAACCTTAACCTGGAATGGAGCGGCGCCGCTAACCCGACCGAATACGGCCAGTTTCTGGAGCAGACCGCGGGCGCCATCCGTGCCATGACCGGCGGTGACCCGCGCATCGTGATCCTCAACGCGCCGATGTCGCCGGGCGGCGACATCCCGGCGACTACGTTCATCAGCGAGATGTTTCGCACGGTACCCAACAGCCGTTGGGCGTTCGACATGTGGGCCTCTCATGCGTATCCGGGCAACTATCCGCCCGAGGTCAACATCCACAACGGCACGGTTATAGACGCGCGCATCACGATTGACAGCTACGTGCCGGAGCTGCAGGTGTTGGCGGCCTGGGGACGGCCCTATGTGCCCGTGTTCCTCAGCGAGAACGGCTACGCTTTGGGCCAGCGGGTAGACTGGCGTTATCCGGTCGTAGATGAACAAAACCGTGCCGATTACATGCGTCGGGCTTTTCAGGAATACTGGCAGAGCTGGCCGGAGCTGAACGGCGTGGCCTCTTTCGAGCTTTCCGATCCGACCGGCGTCTGGAACGCCTGGAACTGGGTCGAAGGGGACAACTCCCTCCATGCGGTCTATCCGGCCGTTCTGGGCCTAGATAAGTCGTATCCGTATGCGCCGAACCGGCTTGCGATTTCCTTTCGGGCCATAGCCGCTTCGTGGGCGGGGACATTCGCGAGCGATGTGCAGGCCGGGGCGAGCAACACGACCATTGCGCCGCTTTCGGGCGTCGCACCGGTAACGGTCTATACGATTCCAACAAGTACCCCCACGGCCACCCGTACCTCATCCCCAATCCCTCCTACACCCACGCCGACGCCCACGGGTACGCCGACGCCGACAGATACGTCCACGCCGACGGACACCCCGACGCCGGTGCCAACCGATACGCCCACGCCGACGCCCACGGGTACGCCGACGCCCACGGCCACCAATACCCAATCCCCAATCCCCAACACCCCCACCCTCACACCGGTGGCGCGGCCGGTATTCACCGTCACAGTGGGACAGGAGCCGCATGGTCTCGCGGTGGATGGCCGCACCGGGCGGGTCTATGTTGCCCATCACCGCAGCTCGACCGTTGCTGTATTGGACGGGGCCGCCGGCGTCGTGTTGCGCACGATCAGCCTCGGCGCGGCGGCCGGCGGCAACGGCGCGGCATTCGACGCCGCCCGCGGCCTGCTCTATGTGGCCAACAAGTTCACCAACGATGTCAGTCGGGTGAACGTGGCTGCCGACGTGCCGGCGGTTCGCATCGGGGTCGGCCGACAGCCGGACGGCGTAGCGGTGGACGACGCCACGGGCATCGTCTACGCGGCGAACTTCGACAGCAATACGATCACCCTGTTCTACGGACCGACCGGCGCAACCATCGCCACCGTGGCCGGTGATGGCCATCCTTCGTTCATCGCGCTCGACCGGGACCGCGGTCGTTTTTATGTGACAAATCACCTGGGCGCCACCGTGACCGTACATGATCTGGCAACCGGCGCGCTGCAAAAAAAGATCGCGACCGGCGGCGGGCCATACGGCATCGCGTTCGATCCTGTGCGCAGTCGGCTCTACACCGCCAACCGGGATGGTCGCAGCGTGACCATCATTGATCTGACGACCGATCGGGTGATCAAAGACATGCCGTTGAACTGCACGCCGTACCAGGTGGCGGTGAACTCTCGTTCGGGGCATTTGTTTGTAGTGTGCGCGGACGACCAGCAACTGCACATCTACGATGAGGACACCACCCTATGGCTTGCGTGGGTGCCGGTCGGCCGGGGAGCGGAGGAAGGGATTGCGGTAGATGAGGCCGCGGCCCGCGTCTACGTGAGCAACGGCGCGGACGACACCGTCACGATCATCGAGGACAACTACCCCCGGCCGCCGGCGACGCATACCCCGACGCCGACGCACACCCCAACGGCAACGCACACGCCGACACCGACGACAACGGACACACCGATGCCGACAGGCACGCCCACACCGACGGCAACGCCTACACCGACGGCAACGGCAACGCACACACCGATGCCGACACACACGCCGACACCCACGCGCACTCCGACGACAACGCGCACGGCGACGGCGACGCACACGCCCGTCCCCACCGCGACCAATACCCAGTCCCCAATCCCCACCCCCACCCGGCGCTATCGCCTGCATCTGCCGCTGATCCAGGCCGCGGCGGGTCCAACCGCCGCCAGAACGGCCGGCCGGGCATTGATCGCGGCCGCGGCCGGCTGGCCGCTGACCGGCGTGCAAGCGTTGGCGGTGGATGAACGTACGGGCGATCTCTACGCTTTGACCCGAGATGCACTCGTGCGTTATGATCCGGCCGGGCAACAGATTTTGGCGCAAGCCATGATCGGCCGCGAGCCGGCCGGCCTCGCGGTGGACTCGGCGAACCGCCGCGTGTATGTGGCCGGCGCCGGCCGGGCCGCGATCCTGGCGTTCGACGGCCGCACATTGGAACCGTTGGCCGTCGCCACCGGCTTTGCCCAGCCCGGCGGATTGGCCCTGGTCGGCGACCTGCTCTTCGCGGCCGATACGCAGGAAGGGACGGTGCATGTGCTCGCGGCCGGCGACCTGGCGCCGGTGACGGTCATTCCGGTGGGGCCGGGGCCATATGCGCTGGCGGCCTTGCCCGGGCATGGTCAGGTCTTCGTCGCGCTCAGCGGCGGCGATGGCGTTGGCCGGCTGGACATCGCCACCGGCCGGCTGCTCGGCGTGACTTCGCTCGGCGGCCTGGGACACCCGCAAGGGCTCGTCGCCGATGACGCGGCCGGCAAAGTGTATGTGCTCTATCTGCTGGCCCCGCGCTATCGTCAGATTGCAGTCCTGGACGCCCTGACGGGGCGTGTCGAGCAGATCATCCCGGCCACCCTCGACCGCCCCTTGGCGGCCGCGGCGGCGCTGGCACTCGATCCGCCGCGCGATCGGCTCCTGGTCGGCGACGGCGCCGGCGTGCTGGCCTACGACCTGCGGCGGGCCGCGTGGGAGCCGACGGCCGTGATCGCCACGCGCGGCCCGGCGCCGATCTTCGGCCTGGCCGTGGATCGAAACCGCGGAGTGCTTTACCTCGGCGACCGCGCAGGCCGGCTATTGCAGGCGGAGATACAGCGGCCATCGCGTTGATGGACACCCTGTCCACGTGCCAGGCACTTCGGAAGTGCCTGGCACGAGAGATACAGCGGCCATCGCGTTAATTGACACCCTGTCCCGCCTTCTGTATAATGTCTCTGCCCGCGAGATACACCCGGCGGACGTCATCGGCGAAACGGCCCGGCAGCCCTCCATCGCTCACAGCGCGTGTGTTCGCGAGATCAGACGATCCATGAGCGTGATAGATGAAGTCAAGGAACGCCTCGACATCGTCGAGGTGATCTCTCAATATGTCCCGCTGAAGAAGTCGGGGCGAAACTACAAGGGGCTTTGTCCGTTTCATAGCGAGAAGACACCCTCCTTTGTGGTTTTCCCGGAGAATCAGTCGTGGCATTGCTTCGGCGCGTGCAGTACGGGAGGCGATGTCTTCTCTTTCATCATGAAGCGGGAGAACCTGGACTTCGGCGAGGCGCTCGCGCTCCTGGCCGCCCGTGCCGGCGTCGAGTTGCGGCCGCAAGCAGAGGCCGCCTCGGCCGATGAACAGAAGCTCGAACGTCTGCGCCAGCTTGTGGCCGAGGCCGCGACCTATTATCACTATCTGCTCGTGCGCTCGGAAGAGGCGGCCATCGCGCGGGCCTACCTAGAGCATCGCGGCTTCGTGCGCCAGACCTGGGAAAACTGGCAACTCGGCTACGCGTTGGATAGCTGGGACGCGCTGAAGGATCGCCTGTTGGCCAAGGGCTACACGCCGGCCGAACTGGAAGAGGCCGGCCTGATCATCCGGCGCGAGGACGGGAGCGGTTACTACGATCGCTTTCGGGGGCGGTTGATGATCCCGATCCGCGATGTGGAGGGACGCACCGTCGGCTTCGGCGCCCGCGTGTTGCGCGAAGATCCCGCGCGGCCACAGCCGAAGTACATCAACTCGCCTCAGACCCCCATCTTCGACAAGGGTGGCCTGCTATACGGCCTGGATATGGCCAAAAAGGCCATTCGCGAGGCCGACATGGCCGTGCTCGTCGAAGGATACATGGACGTGCTGATGTCGCACCAGGTGGGGGTGGCCAACGTCGTGGCCGGCATGGGCACCGCGCTCACCGAGGCGCAGATGCGCCTGCTCAGACGCTACTCCAGCAACCTCACCCTGGCGCTCGATCCTGATGTGGCCGGCGATCATGCGACCATGCGGGGCCTGGAGGCGGCCCGCCAGGCCATGGAACGCGTGTGGCAACCCACCGTGAGACCGACCGGCCTGGTGCGCCAGGAGAGCCGGCTCAAGGCGCAATTACGCATCGCCGCGTTGCCCGACGGCCTCGACCCCGACGAGCTGGCCCGCTCCGATGTGGCGCGTTGGCGTCAGGTGATCACCGAGGCGCAGCCGATCGTGGATTATTACCTGGCGCGCGTCGGCCAGGAGGAAGATCTGAATGCCGCGCACGGCAAGGCGAACGCGGTCGAACGGATGGCGCCTTTGATTCGCGAGATCGGCAACGCGGTCGAGCGCGATCACTACATCCAGCGGCTGGCGCGATTGGTGCAGGCCGATGAACGGCTGGTGGCCGAACAGGTGTTGCGTGCGGCCGCCGCGCCCGGGACGCGGCGGCGCAGCGACGAAAGGTCGGTCGCCGGCGCCGACCGACCGCTTGCAGAGGGCGAACAAGCGGCCCGACCGGCCGCGGCGCTCCAGCCGGCGCTGGATCGCGCATCGGCCGGCCGGCGCCGCGAAATGCTCTTGCTGGGCTATCTGCTCGAGCGGCCCGACCTGTGGGCCGCATTGGACGCGCAGCTCATCGAGCTCCGCGTGCCGCCTCTCGGCCCGGAGGACTTCAGCGACACCGAGAATCGGGCTATCGTAACGGCTTTGCAGGCCAACCTGGCCGTCGTGCTGGCCGGAACCACGGACGATCTCGTAAGCCTCATGACGGAGGCGTTGCAGCCCCGTTGTCGGGAAGCACAGGATCTGGCCCGGCGCCATCCCGACCTGACCGACGAAAAGCTGCTGAAGGATATGGGCGATCTGGTGTTGCGGCTGCGCCAAGACCGTTTGCGCCAACAGGTCGCGCAGCTTCGCTACCTGATCGGCGAACTGGAGGAGAGCGGCCGGCGAGATCAGCTTCGCCCGTTCCAGGAACTGGCGACATCCTACTCGATGCAGATCGGACAGTTGCAGAAGCTGTTGAATGCACGTACAATGGCAGGCGCGCTGGCTCAAGCTTCCCGCGAGACCAGAAGCGTGGCCGCCGTTAACGGCACGGGATGAGCTGTGAAAGAGTTTCTTTACTTTTGAGGACAGATCGCCATGAGCCCTGAGCGACAACGCCGGACTACCCGTTCTGCGCGCACTGCGTCGCCGGCAAAGCCGATGCGGGAAGAGCCGCTTGAGATCGAGCCGGAAGAAGAGGAATTCGACGAGGAATTGCGTGCAGACGAACTGGACGAGGATCTGGATGCCGAAGACCTGGTCGAAGTTCGCATCGCGGTTGGACCGGACGGCATTGCCGAGGCCTTGACATTGCCGCCGCCTGAAGAGGATGAGCTCGCGCCCTTCATCGAACGCGACGAAAAGCTGGAGCAGGAGATCGAATGGGAGACCAGCCAACCGCTCGAGCAGGTGATCGAAGACTGGGACGATCCCACCTTCAGCAGCGATCCGGTACGGATGTATCTGCACGAGATCGGCCGCACGGCGCTGCTCACCAGCGAGGATGAGGTGGCGCTGGCGACCGCCATTCGTGAGGGCAAAGAAGCTGCCCGGCGGCTGCAGGAGGAACCCGATCTGGACGAGGAGACCCGCCAGACGTTGCGCCAGATCCAGCAGCGCGGCCGCCAGGCCGAACAGCGTCTGGCCCAGGCCAACCTGCGGCTGGTCGTCAGCGTGGCCAAGCGCTATGTGGGGCGGGGCATGTCGTTCCTCGATCTGATCCAGGAGGGCAATCTCGGCCTGTTGCGTGCGGTCGAAAAGTTCGACCCCACATTGGGTTACAAGTTCAGCACCTATGCCACCTGGTGGATCCGCCAGGCCATCAGCCGCGCCATCGCCGATCAGGCGCGCACGATCCGCATTCCCGTGCACATGGTGGAGAGCATCAACAAACAGATCCGCGTGCAGCGTCGGCTGACGCAAGAGCTGGGCCGTGAGCCGACCCCCGAAGAGGTGGCTCTGGAGATGGATCTGTTGGCGCCGGAGGACAAGCGCGCCATCGAAGAGGCGCTCCTGCTGGGGCAACCGCTCGATCCGGTGCTCAATCGCCGGCTCCGTGCCGCGGCGAGCAAGGTGCGGCGCATCATGCGCATCGCCCAGGAGCCGATGTCGCTGGAAACGCCGGTGGGCAGCGAGGAGAACAGCTCGCTGGGCGATTTCATCGAGGATGAGAGCCTGCCCGGCCCGGCCGACCAGGCCAGTCGCCATCTGCTGAAGGAGCAGATGAGCGAGATCTTGAGCGGCCTGACCGAGCGCGAGCGGCGGGTGCTGGAGATGCGTTTCGGCTTGAAGGATGGCACGGCCCGCACCCTGGAAGAGGTGGGCCAGGAGTTCGGCGTGACGCGCGAACGCATCCGCCAGATCGAAGCCAAGGCGTTGCGCAAGCTGCGCCATCCGATTCGCAGTCGCAAGCTGCGGGACTACCTGGCGTGACTTGACGAATCGGCCGGATTGAGTATAATAGTCTTCGTAAAGCAATCCTCGATAGCTCAATTGGCAGAGCAAGCGGCTGTTAACCGCAAGGTTGGAGGTTCGAGTCCTCCTCGAGGAGCTCCGGCGATTGTCGCGCAGCAACGCCCGACGGGCGAAGCCCGACAATCGGTTCAGATCGGTCGGCGGCCTGCCGGGCTGCCGATTTGTTTTTTAATGCGCCGGCCAGGGCCCTGCGGTTGACGAACGCAGCGACTTGTGGTATAACAGGCCAACTTCGGCCGGAGGCACCCTTTTGGGGTCGGACGGGTGACAGATCATACGGATGGGCCAGGAGTTAGAATCATGGCAACGCGAGAACAGATCATCCATCGGGAGCGCCGCAAATTGCTGGAAGAACGCGCCCGATTGATCGGCGAGTTGGAACGCTTGCGCGAGGCATTGAAGACCGAAGTGGACGTGGATGCCGAAGAAGGGGATCCCGATCTGATCGAACGCGAAAAAAACGTCGCGCTCCTCAGCCAGCTTGAGCGCAAGAAAGAAGATGTCGAAGCCGCCCTGCGTCTGATCGAAAAGGGCAAGTATGGCATCTGCGAACGCTGCGGCAAGGAGATCCCGACCGAGCGCCTGGAGGTGCGGCCGGATGCAACCCTCTGCGTCCAGTGCCAGGTCGAGGTCGAAAAGCTGATCAAGCGTGGGTTGATGGCGAGGACCGAAGAAGAGCTGCAATAGGCAGGACGGATGTGGCTTCGGATCGTGCAACGAGCACTCGGCGACCGCCCGCGGTCGTATCCAGCAGGACGGGTCAGGCGGCTCCTGGTCGGGCGGCCTGACCCGTCTTTGCATATCCCCCAGGAAATAGAAGGGAAGCCCGCATATGTTGCCTGATAACGTCTTTGTCTCCGGCCATCCGCTCATCCAGCATAAACTCTCGATCTTGCGCAACAAGTGCACCGAGCCGAAGAAGTTTCGCGAACTGATCCGCGAGATTGCCATCTTGCTGGCCTACGAGGCCACGGCCGATTTGGGCCTGACGCCCGTGCTGGTGGAAACCCCTATGGGCGTGGCCCATTGCCGCCAGCTCACCGAGACCATCGGCCTGGTGCCGGTGCTGCGCGCCGGGCTGGGCATGGTCGAAGGGATCTGGGAGATGATGCCCGGGGCCGAGGTATGGCACATCGGCCTGTTCCGCGATGAGCGCACCCTGCGGCCGGTCGAATACTACAACAAGCTGCCCGTCGCGCCGACGGTGCAAGTGTGTCTGATCCTCGATCCGATGCTGGCCACCGGCGGCACGGCCGTGGCCACGGTAGACATCCTGAAGAAGTGGGGCGCGCAACGCATCAAATATGTCGGCATCATCGGCGCGCCGGAAGGGATCAACCGGTTGCATAACGCCCACCCGGACGTGGCCATCCACCTGGCCGCCGTAGACGAGCGCCTGAACGACATCGGCTACATCGTGCCCGGCCTGGGCGATGCGGGGGATCGGCAGTTCGGCACGGGATGAGGGGAAACGCGCACACGCGTCGGTAGACAGCCACAAAATGAGGCAGATATGGCGCATAATCGGCCGTCGTGGGATGATTATTTCATGGGAATCACGTTTCAGGTGGCGAAGCGCAGCACGTGCGATCGGGCACGAGTGGGCGCGATCATCGTCAAAGACAAGCGCATCCTGACGACCGGCTACAACGGCGCGCCGGCCGGCTTGCCGCATTGCGACGATGTCGGCCACCTGATGATCGCCGGCCATTGCGTGCGCACCCTGCACGCGGAGCAGAACGCCATCATCCAGGCCGCTCTGCACGGCGTGAGCGTGGCCGGCGGCACGATCTACGTGACGCATCAGCCGTGCCTGACCTGCGCGAAGATGATCATCAACGCGGGCCTGCGTCGCGTGGTGTATGCCGGCGATTATCCGGACGAAAACGCCGTGGCGTTTCTGCGCGAGGCGGGCGTGGAGCTGGTGGCGTTCGGCCGACCCGCCCACGCGGCGGCCGTGGCTGAAACGCCACTGGAGACCGGCTGAGAAAGGTGATCGGCATGAGCGATGATGGCCTGATCTACCGGATGCCCGTCGGCTTTCGATGGGGCGTGGCGACCGCCGCGCATCAAAACGAAGGGCACAACCGCAACAATCAATGGGCGGCCTGGGAACAACAGCCGGGACGCATCCATGCTAACCAGCGCAGCGGCCAGGCCACCGATTGGTGGAACCTGGACGTCGCGGCCGCCGACTTCGATCGCGCGGCCGAACTGGGCCTGAACAGCTTGCGCCTTTCGGTCGAGTGGAGTCGCGTCGAGCCCGAACCCGGCCTTTTCGATCAGACCGCGCTGAACAAATATGCCGCCATGGTGCGCCTGTTACACGCGCGCGGCCTGGAGCCGCTGGTGACCCTGCATCATTTCACCGATCCGCTCTGGCTGGCCGAGATCGGCGGCTGGGAGAATCCGCGGGTCGGCGACTTCTTCAGTCGCTTCGTCGGCCGCGTAGTCGAGGCGCTGGGCGACCAGGTGACCTTCTGGTGCACGATCAACGAGCCGATCGTGTATGCCGCCAGCGGCTATTTCGAAGGCGCCTTCCCGCCGGGCGTCAGGAGCTTGCGGCGGACGATCAACGTCCTTCGCAACATGCTGTTGGCGCACGGCCGTGCCTATCGCACGATCCATCGCCTGCAAACCGGCGCGCGCGTGGGACTGGCGCATCACATGCGGCTGCACCTGCCGGCCGACCCCACCAGCGCCGCCGATCGGTGGGCCGCGGCCAACATGAATCAGATCGTCAACACCTCGACCCTGGCCGCCATCACCGACGGCCGGCTCACGCCGCTTATCGGCTATGGCCAGCAGGTGACCTATTTGATAGATACCTGCGATTACATCGGCCTGAACTATTACACAACCATCCTGACCGCCTTTGCGCCGAACCGGCCGACCTCGTTCCTGGCGCGCACCTTCTTCGACCCGCAGGCCGAGTTCAGCGATCCCAACCCCGACGGCCGGCCGTATGGCGTCATTGATCCGCGGGGGCTCTATCGCACGCTGAAGGTATTGGCCGGCTACGGCAAGCCGATCTATATCACCGAGAACGGCGTGCCCGATGCCGACGACGACGTGCGCGGCCGCTTCATCGCCACCCACCTGCTCGAAACCTGGCGGGCCATCCAGGAAGGGGTGGATGTGCGCGGCTATTACCATTGGACGCTGGTGGACAACTTCGAGTGGACCGCGGCCTGGTCGTTGAAGTTCGGCCTCTACGCCCTGGACCTGGCGACCGGCGGCCGTACGGCCCGGCCCAGCGCGCAGATCTACGCGCAGATCGCCCAGGCGAACGGCATCCCACGACGCCTGTTGCAGACCGTCGCTCCTGGCTACGCGGTAAACCTCGCCTAGTTTGGCGCGTCGCGCATCTTGTGGTATACTTGGTTCGTCGGGCGCGTAGCTCAATAGGCAGAGCAGCGGCCTTTTAAGCCGCGGGTTTAGGGTTCGATTCCCTACGCGCTCATGATGTAGGACGAACTTAAGTTCGTCCTACATCTTTTTTGGGGGGCTACAACTGCCGCATCAACCGCCGGCGCAGCTCTGGCGCCGGATAAGCCCCCACGATCTGATCCACGACCCGGCCGTTCTTGAAGATCAACAGGGTGGGAATGCTCATGATCCCGAAGCGGCCGGCAACCTGGGGATTCTCGTCCACGTTGAGCTTGCCCACCAGCGCGCGGCCGACAAATTCGCGCGCCAACGCCTCGACCGTCGGCGCGATCATCTTGCACGGCCCGCACCAGGGCGCCCAAAAATCTATGAGCACCGGCACACGGCTCGTGCGGATGAGTTGATCGAAAGTGGCATCGGTTACGGTAATCGGCCGGGCCGCGGGGCCCGCACCGACGTCGGCCGCCGATGCCCGCGGCGGCGCCTCATCGGCCGACGAGGGCGTCGTCTCCGGATATAGGGCCGCGCTCGGCCCCGACGGCAACGCCGGCCGCTCCCGGCGAGCGCCCGCCAGATAGTCCAGCCATGCCGCCCAGGCTTCTTCCGGCCCTGCGCCGACCGCACGCGCCGCCTCCTGACCCTCTTTGTTGAACAGGATCACCGTTGGCAACCGCTTGACCTGAAAACGACGGGCCAAAGCGGGCTCATCGGCCACGTTGGCTTTCACCACCAGGCCGCGGCCCGCATACCGCCGCGCCAGCCGATCCAGCGTCGGCGCCAACTGTTCGCACGCCGCGCAGTTTTTCTGCCAAAACACAAGCATGACCGGCAAGCGCGCGGCAAGCACGCGCCCAAGATTGGCCTCGTTGACGTGAATCGGTGCATCAATCGGCATACTTCACCTCGTTGTTCCCCTGCTCTCGACGATAGAGCCTCCGGGCCGCCAGCGCACCGAGCACCAGTGCGGAGAGGCCGACGGCAAAAAGCCACCAGCCCACGCGCCACCAGAAAGGCGCGAAGCGCAGTTCAATCCGGTGCGCGCCTTCCGGCACCACGACGCCCTGGAAAAGGTAGTTCGTCCGCAAGGGCGGAGCCGTAGGCCGACCGTCCAGCCATACCTCCCAGCCCCCATACCAGACCTGGCTGATGACCAGGAAGGCCGGGCCGTCGGCGGTGACCTGCAACGCCAGACGGTTCGGCCCGGGCCGTATCTCCACGACCTGGCCCCGGCCCCCTACCTGAACATTGGACGCGGCTTCGACCACCGCGGTTACACGCGGATCGAAGCCCGTGGCATGGATGGCCGCCCAGGCCGCTTCGTGATCGGCCACCATTTGCACCTGGGCGACGAAGAAGGCG
Organism: Chloroflexota bacterium; assembly: GCA_037445695.1. Lineage (GTDB taxonomy): Bacteria > Chloroflexota > Anaerolineae > CG2-30-64-16 > CG2-30-64-16 > CAKZKT01. The sequence goes on along the minus strand of JBBIKA010000032.1, from coordinate 11,323 downwards.
CGCGGGAGCACGCGTTGGTTCTCATAGACGTTGAGCCTGGCATCGCCGTCGAATGCCAGCGCAAACTTGCTCCAGTCCAGGGGCGCATCCTTGCGCACGATGACATAGCGGATGTTCAGCAGGTCGTAGAGGGGCGTCGAGCGCGAACCGAGGTTGTCCCAATAGCGGCCTACATCGGCCAGGAGCAGCGGATTGGCGATCCCGTCAATATCCTCCAGGCCGTACAGGAGTGCGGTATCGGGTTGCCATTCCTGTTGGATCCCCGTCTTGGTGTCAATACGGAAAGGGCCCGGCTGTTGCCGCAAAAAGCCGATGATGCGCTCCTGCCGATAGCTCAGGCTGGGATCCTGGTTGCCCAGATCCTGATACGCGGCGAGGCTTGCCAGGTCGAGGAAGATCAGTCCGACGGCGAGCCACCCCAGGGTGGCCGGTCGAGCCCACTCCTTGCAGCGGGCGATCGCCCAAAGCAGGCTGGCGAGCAACAGCCCGGCGAACATCATGAGTGCAATCAGGGTCACCGAGATGCGGCTCACCATGTCGGCCGGCCGATCCTGCGTCAGGAGCAACGCCAGATAGCCGAGCGGCACGGCGATCGCCCAGACCGCGGCGGTGAAGCGGCCCAGCGCACGGCGCACGGCCGCCCAAATGGTGGCTGTGCGCTCATCGAGGGGCTGCAGGCCGGCATCCAGCCCCAGCCCCGCGAGCATCGCCAGCGCGAAGTCGGTCACCATCACCAGGCGGCCGGGCGCGCGCAACTGGCCGAACGGCGGCAAGAGCGTCAACCAGCCGTGTGGGATCGCATAAATGCCGAGCGCGAGCAGGAAGCTCGTCAGCGCTACCCCGGCCCAAAGCCAGGTGCGGCGCTCGCGACGCAAGGCGAACGCCAGTCCGACCAGAACCAGCGATAAGATGCCCACGTAGCCTGTTTCGACGCGCGGCCACAATCCCCAGTGGAACTGGGGGCCGCGGCCGAAAAAGCCGGGGATCAGCCAGCCGATCCACTGCGCCGGAGAAAGAGAGTAGCCGGCCGTTTGCTGATAGTTCCAGGCCGCGCGCACAGTACGGTTCGAGAGCTCGAACGCGGGCAAGAGGATGGGCGCGGCCAGCAAGAACGCCAGCAAACCACATGTCCCCAGGCGCACGGCCAGCGCCGCGGTCCGCGGGCCGGGGGCCGGCTCCTCCCGCTGCAAGAAAAGCCAGAGCACGCTATAGCAGACCAGCGCCAGCGCGATGAAGAGGGTCGCCTGGATATGGCCCGCCAGCGTGCCGACCGCCAGGAGCAACCCCGCCATCGCGCCGCGCAGCGCGCCGCGCGCCAGCGTCGTCGCATCCCAGGCCGCCGGCCGCTCGGCCTGGCGGTCTCCCGTATAGGCCCAAAACACCCACGGCAGCCAGCTCATCACCGCGTTGTAGTTCAGATTGCCGAAATGCACGAAAAAGCCGTCGGAGAACATGAAGATCAGCGCGCCGGCCAGCCCCGCGAGGCGACGCACCCTCTGCCCGCGCACCAGGAAGAGGTACATGCCCGCCCCGGCGAACCAGATATGCGCCATGCTGAGCCATTGCAGCGCGCTATAGGGGAAGGCGGGCCGCAACAGGAAGAGCGCGAGATTGGGGGGATACAGAAAGCCCGCCTGGATATCGCCGACATGCGGCGCGCCGCCGTACAGGTGGGGGTTCCAAAGCGGCCAGTCGCCGGAGGTCAAGGTGGCCGCGGCAAAACGGTAGATCGGAAAGAGGAACGAGACCAGGTCGCCGCCGTCTGCGGGCATCCAATTCTGGCCGGCGGCCACGCGCCAGAAACAGCCCAGCGTGGCCAGAGCGAGCAACAGCAAGGCCGCGACATCCCGATGCCATGGGGTGCGCAGGCGGCCGCGGCGAAACGCGCGCCAGCTCAACGCCCAGGCAAGCAGCCCGGCCCCGATCGGCAAGAGCCACATCATCGGTCAACCCATCCTGTTCTCTTGGAGTCGCGGCGACACATCGCCGCTTTCTTCATATTTGGGCGCATGATACCACGACCGCGGCCGTGCGCCAAGCCGCACAAACGACGGCGCGCCGGTTTGCCGTTCGCCCCATTCTCAGTTATGATGAACGATATACGAATGTGGTTTCTGCGCTCTGTCGGTTGACTTTGCACGCGGGGCAACGTAGAATAGGCTCGCGATGTTGATCGAAGATCCGAGGAGTTCTTGTGGATAAGGTCAAAATTTCTGCTCGCTTTGACCCGACAGCCGATGTCATTCTGCACGAAGGCGACTGTCTCGATTTGCTGCCGCAGATACCGGACAGGTTCGTCAAGCTCGTCGTCACTTCGCCCCCTTACAATCTCGGCAAGCCTTACGAGAATCGCCTTGACATGGACGTGTATCTGGAACAGCAACGCCGCGTGATCGAACAATGTGTTCGGGTACTGGACGATCACGGCAGCATCTGTTGGCAGGTAGGCAACTATGTGGAGGACGGCGAGATCGTTCCTCTTGACATCGTTCTTTACCCGATTTTTGCATCGTTGGGATTGCACCTGCGCAATCGGATTGTCTGGCACTTTGGCCATGGCTTACATGCATCTAAGAGGTTCTCGGGACGATACGAGGTCATCCTGTGGTTTACCAAAGGAAACGAATACACATTCAACCTTGACGCTGTGCGGATACCTCAGAAATACCCGAACAAAAAGTACTTTAAAGGACCAAAACGAGGCGAACTCAGCAGCAACCCTCTGGGGAAGAACCCGAGTGATGTCTGGGAAATCCCCAACGTCAAGGCCAATCATGTGGAGAAAACGATCCATCCCTGTCAGTTTCCCGTCGAGCTGATCGAACGTCTGGTGCTTGCGCTGACGGACGCGGGCGATTGGGTGCTGGATCCGTTTATGGGAGTTGGAAGCACGGCAATTGCGGCCCTGATGCATGAGCGCAAAGCGATTGGCGCAGAACTGATGCCGGAGTACGTTGCCATTGCGAAGGAGCGCCTGGAGATGGCAGAAAGGGGCACTCTGCGCATTCGGCCCATGACCAGATCGGTATACGATCCGGACAGGCCGGACTTGAGCGTTCCACCACAGCTAGTTCGGCTTAAGGCAACAGCCTTCCAGCCTCAGCTATTCGAACCGAAAGAGCCTTACACTGCGCCGGAGACACAAGAATGAGGATCGTCTACGAATATTCTCACCTGGGCGGAGCCGAGATCTTACAGGTACGATATCCGGAGCATAAACGCGAGATTGAGGCGGTCGTTGCTCAGGTGAAAGCCAATCGCAGCAAGATCAGCGCAGAAAAGACGATACGCGGTCGCGAGCTCTACTCGCCCAAAGAGATGAACCAACAGTTTCGTGATGCTTTTAGGGCCAAAGGGTATACAGAATTACGAGATACCTACACAATCACCATCCCGGAACATGATGTGGTGATTCCCGGTGCATTCAAGCAGATTGACTTCGTCAAAGGCAAAGTCCTCGTCGAGGTTCAATTCGGCAAGTACGCCTTTATGTTCTATGACATGGCCAAATTTCAGTATTTCTTCAACGAGAACAAAGCCGATGTGGGCATTGAGATTGTACCATGCCATGCACTACACAAACAGATGTCTACAGGCGTGTCCTATGGCGAGCAACTGGTATACGACATTGAACGCCTAAAGCGACATTTTCCTGCCGTTCCGGTTAAGGTGATGTTGATTGATGTAGATTGATCCAGGAGACATAGAGATATGGATTCAGGGGAGAAGGCGGAATGGGATTTACGGGCGGCGAAGCCGCCCGCAAACCCCTCCTCAGCCCCCTCGCTCTCCCCTCTCAGGGGAGAGCGAGGACAGAAGGAATGAGAACATTTGAAGACACTGGTGTTAGGCCTGGGCAACCCCATCTTGACCGACGACGGAGTGGGGATCCATGTCGTCCGGCAGGTTGCGGCCGCCTGCGCCCGGCCCGATGTGGCTTTCGCCGAGGCGGCGGCGGGCGGGTTGCGCCTGCTGGAGCTGATCGCCGGCTACGACCGCCTGATCCTGGTGGACGCCATCCAGACGCCCGACGGCCGGCCCGGCCAGATCTACCGGCTGGCGTTGGGCGATCTGCGCACCTCGCGCCATGCCGGTTCGACCCACGATCTCTCCTTTCAGGAGGCTCTCGCCTGGGGCCGGCGCCTGGGCCTGATGCTCCCGGCCGACGAGGCTATCGCGATCGTGGCCATCGAGGCCGAAGATGTGCTCTCCTTCGGCGAGTCGTTGACGCCCGCCGTAGCCGCCGCGCTGGCGCCGGCCGCGCAAATGATACTTGACCTGCTGGCCGACTGAACTCTGGCCGGCCATTCTGGCAGCGAACGAGGTGACGTGCATGGCCGAAAAAGCTTTCCAGGATTACTACCCCGATGAATTGAGCCTTTGTTACGGCTGCGGCCGGCTGAACGAGCACGGCCTGCAGATCAAGAGCTATTGGGATGGCGAAGAGACCGTGGCACGCTTTACCCCCCGACCCTATCACATCGCGATCCCGGGCTATGTCTACGGCGGCCTGATCGCTTCTCTGATGGATTGTCACGGCACGGGCACGGCCGCCGCAGCCGGCTACCGCGCCGAAGGCCGCGAGCTGGGCTCAGAGCCGGCCCTGCGTTATGTCACGGCGTCGCTGAAGGTGGATTACTTGCGGCCGACCCCCCTGGGCATCGAGCTGGAAGTGCGCGGCCGGGTGCGCGAGATCCATGGCCGCAAAGTGATCGTCGAGACCTGGCTGCTCGCCAACGGCGAGCTCTGCGCGCGAGGCGAGGTGGTCGCCGTTCGCCTGCCCGAAAGCTGGCGATGAGTTGACGGTGCAAATGCCTATAGAGAAGTTCTTCACCGTGGAGGAACAACATGAAGCTCGGCGAAGTCCTGAAGGTCATCGAAGGGCGGGTCATCTCCCGCAATGTGGATCTGGAGACCGAAGTGACAAGCGGCGGCGGTTCCGATTTGATGAGCGATGTGCTCGCGTTCGCCCAGGACGGCATGCTCCTGATGACCGGCTTGACCAATCCGCAGGTCGTGCGCACGGCCGAGATGGCCGGCACCGCCGCCATCGTTTTCGTGCGGGGCAAGATCCCGCCGCCGGAGACGATCGCCTTGGCCGAACACAAAGGCATTCCCCTCCTGGCCTCGAAGTTCACGATGTTCGAGACGTGCGGCCGGCTCTATACCGCCGGCTTGCCCGCTCACGGTCTCTTCGACCTGACCCTCCAGCGCTGGCACGAAGCCTTCGAGAGACGCGAATAGGGAGATGATCCGTGTCCATAGACTTGCCCGCCCACAGCAAGGAGATCACGCGCCTGCAGGAGCTGGCCTATGAGCTGAAGGTTGAGGACGCCATGACGCGTCATGTCCTGACCGTTTCGCCCGATGCCACCATGGCCGAGTTTCGGGAGCTCTTGCGCGTCAATCGCATCTCGGGCATACCCGTGATGGAAAACGGCCAGATGGTCGGCATTGTGACCATCGAGGATCTCATCAAGGCGTTGGCCGCCGGCGAGCTCCAGGCGACCGTCCGCGAACGCATGCATGCCAGGCCGGTGACCCTCTACGCGGACGAACCGCTGGTGCATGCCGTGGCCCGCTTCAGCGAGCTGAAGTACGGCCGGTTTCCGGTGATTGATCGGGAGGGCAAGCTGGTCGGCATCATTACCCAGGGCGACATTGTGCGCGCCATGCTCAGACGCCTGGAGATCAGCTATCGGGAAGAGGAGATCCATCGCTATCGCGCCAGTCACATCTTCGAAGACATCATCGCCGACGAAGTGGCGCTGGTCTTCGGCTATCGGGTGAAGGCGCGCGATTTCACCCACGCCGGCGAGGCCTCCAGCGGCCTGAAGCGCACGTTGAGCCGCCTGGGCATTCGGCCCGATATCATCCGCCGCGTGGCCGTCGCCACTTATGAGGCGGAGATCAACATCGTGGTGTACAGCGTGGATGGCGGCGAGATCGTCGCCGAGGTGCGCCGCGACCGCATCAAGATCGAAGCCATAGACCGGGGACCGGGCATCCCGGATATCGAGCTGGCCATGCAGCCGGGCTGGTCCACCGCGCCGGACTGGGTGCGCGAGTTGGGCTTCGGCGCCGGCATGGGCCTGACCAACATCAAGGCGTGCGCCGATGTCATGAAGCTAGAATCTGCGGTGGGCGTAGGGACCCACCTGACGATCATCATCTACGTGCCCAACTCAAGTCACAGATCATCCTCGCGCTGAATCCCAGGCCGACCGGCTCCCGATCGGCCATCTCTCCCGCGACCGGGGCCCACAAGGCAGCCGCGCCGGCCGACCCCTGGGCGTTGAGCCGCTGAGACGGGCCTCAAACTGCGCCAGATCATCGTCAACAGGATACGGCAATCCGCCGAGTTGTTTACCGCGGTTTACGGCAGTTCGAACTGCTCGCAAATGGCGGCCAGAGCATCCGGCAGGCGGAGTAACTCGATGATGCAGTTGATGGTCGAAATCGAGGTGCTGATCGCCAAGATATTGACGCCTTTCGACGCCAAAGCGCGAAACATCTGCCCGGCAATGCCGGGGCGCTCGCGAAAATCGGGGCCAAAGATGGCGACCGAAGCCACATCCGCGCGCGCAGTCACCGCAGCCGGCTGGAGCTCCGGCCTGATCGTCTCGATCGCCGCCAGGCTCGCCTGAAGGTCCACCCGATCCACGCAGAGCACCATTTGCGCCTGGCCCAGTTGGTCTATCATCTGCACGATGAACTGCACGTTGATGTTGCGTTGGCCCAGCGCATCGAGCACGGCTGCGGCGATGCCGGGCCGATCCTTGACGGCCAGGACACTGATGCTCGCCAATTGATCGTTTTGGATGATGCCGCCGATCTTGGTTTTCTGGCCCATCGCTTCCTCCCTGGCAACGCTGCGCGCCCATGCTTGCCCATCGCGCCGCGCGATATAGAGGTGTCGGCGAGAGTGTAGCATAGAGTTGGCCGATTGCCAAACTTGCAGTTGACAAAGAGGGTACTCATGGATTAGGATGGTAACTGCTACCTCACCCCTCCCTCTGTCCTCTTTCTTTCTCCTGGCTTTTGGCCAGGAAAGAGAAAGAGCATAGGGGGTTTGCGGGCGGCGAAGCCGCCCGCAAACCCCCTCCTCAACACCCCCGCTCTCCCCTTTCAGGGGAGAGCGGGGGCAGGGGGTGAGAGAGGTAAGGCGGCCGTAGGTGGTTATGCAAGATAAACGTATTGGGCTTAAGTTCGCTGACTGAATGAAGGTGATCATGCGCCACTATCGCATTGCCGTCATCCCCGGCGATGGCATCGGTCAGGAGGTGATGCCCGAGGGGCTCAAGGTGTTGGAGGCGGCGGCCGAAGCGACCGCCGCATTCCGCTTGGAGTATGAGACGTTTCCGTGGGGTTGTGCGCATTATCTGGCCCACGGCGAACTGATGCCGAAGGACGGCCTGAAGATCCTCGCCGGCTTCGATGCGATCTACTTCGGCGCCGTCGGCTGGCCCGACGTGCCCGACCATGTGTCGTTGTGGGGCTTGCGGTTGCCCATCTGTCAGGGTTTCGATCAGTATGCCAACCTGCGCCCCAGCGTGTTGTTGCCCGGCGTGGCGGGACCGTTGCGCGATAAGCGGCCGGGCGACATTGACTTCATCGTCGTGCGCGAGAACACCGAAGGCGAATATGCCGGGGCCGGCGGCCGCGGCCATCGCGGCCAGCCGCTCGAAGTGGCGGTCGAAACCTCCATCTTCACCCGCGCCGGCGTCGAACGGGTGATCCGCTACGCGTTCGAGCTGGCGCGGCGCCGGCCGCGCAAACGGCTGATCAGCGCCACCAAGTCGAATGCCCAGCGCCATGCCATGACCTTATGGGATGAGGTCTTCGATGCGGTGGCCGCAGAATATCGAGATGTGACGACCGAACGGGTGCTGGTCGACGCGCTGGCGGCCCGTTTTGTGCTTAAGCCCGAAAGCCTGGACGTGGTCGTAGCCTCCAACCTCTTCGCCGACATCTTGACCGACCTGGGTGCCGCGGTCGTCGGCGGCTTGGGTCTGGCGCCCAGCGCCAATCTGAACCCCGAACGTCGCTACCCGTCCATGTTCGAGCCGGTGCACGGCTCCGCGCCCGACATCTTCGGCAAAGGCATTGCCAACCCGATCGCCATGATCTGGAGCGGCGCGCTGATGCTCGATTTCCTGGGCGAACGGGAGGCCGCCGACCTGATCGTGGCCGCCATTCGGACGGTCCTGGCCGCCGGCCGCGTGCGCACTCCCGATCTGGGCGGCCGGGCGAGCACGGCCCAGATGGGCGACGCGATCGTCGCGGCGTTGCGTTGATCGCCGGGAAGATGAACCCGATCGAGGGAGGAGGACCGGTGGCCGAAAAAACACCGACCGATCGGCCGCTCAGCGAGGTGGCGGCCTGGCACAAGCTGAGCGGTCTGCCCGACAACGTGGCCGACGACGGCACCATCGTCAAGGGCGATGCTGCCCGGCAGGCACGCGCCGAAAAAGAGCTCCTGCGCGGAGAGATCGGCCGTCTCAGCGCGCACGGCCTGCCGGAGGCCGTGCGCAATCGGGCCCGCCTGGCCGCCAGCTATCTGCTGGCAGGAGACGTCGAGACCGCCCGACGCTACATCGCCGCCGCCCAGGAGCTTCTGGGTCGAGAATCTTAAAAAAATTAATAAGGAAGGAACCGATGGCGCACTGGCAATCTGGCGATATCGTGGTCAACAAGCTGAAGCTGCACTACACCCGCACGGGCGGCGACAAGCCGCCGGTGGTGCTGGCGCACGGCTTCTCGGATGACGGACTGTGTTGGACGCCCGTTGCCCGGCAGTTGGAGGCCGACTACGACGTGGTAATGGTGGATGCGCGCGGGCATGGCCGCTCGGATGCGCCGAAGCGCGGCTACGGCTCGCCGGAACACGCGGGCGACCTGGCAGGCGTGATCGCCGGGCTGGGCCTGCAGCGTCCGGCCGTGCTGGGCCATTCGATGGGCGCGGCGACCGCGCTGGCGCTGGCCGGCACCTATCCCGACCTCGTGCGCGCGATCCTGCTCGAAGACCCGCCGCCCTGGTGGGTGACGCCGGCTGACGATCGGCCCGGCGCTCGTCGCGCCCGTTTCGGCGACTGGATCCTCGATCTCAAGCGCAAGACGCGCGAAGAGCTGATTGCGCACGCCCGCAGCCAGTCGCCCACCTGGCCGGAGGATGAGCTGGGGCCGTGGGCCGACTCGAAGCTACGGCTCAGCTTCAACGTGCTCAACCGCGGCAAGGCCGCGGCGATAGACTGGCCGGCGACCGTCCGGCGCATCACCTGCCCCACGCTGCTGATCACAGCCGACCCGGACAAGGGCGCCATCGTGCCCCCGGAAGCCGCGGCGGCGTTCAAAGAGCTCGTGCCGCAGGCGCAGGTCGTCCACATCGCGGGCGCGGGGCATAACATCCGCCGCGAGCAGTTCGCGCGGTATATGGAGGTCGTCAAGGCGTTTCTGGCAGAAACGCACAAGTAAAAAAAGACGGTTCTCCAGCTTCTGGCGGGACAAGAGGCATTTCGGCAATTCCGGATGCAGTAAGCCCCCCCACCCCTGACCCCGCCCCCCGCAAGCGGGGGGCGGGGAATTCTTTAGAAAGGGGTATTTTGGCCGCCGAAGGCGGCCAAAATACCCCGCTATTAGCTCGCCCCTTCCCCGCTTGTCGGGGAAGGGGCCGGGAGATGGGGCCACGCATTACGCGGTCGGCGCCGCCAGATTTTGCTTATATGCTACCAGGCCGGCCAGGAGGCTGGTCACCGCCACCGCCAGGGTCAGCCCCAGGCTGCCGACCAGCGTGCGGACGATCTCCTCGGCGATGAATTCGCGATTGAGAGTCTGGCCCAGAGAGATGTTCAGGCTGGCCATCAATAAGAAAAGGGGCAATGCCGCTCCGACATAGGCCAGCAAGAGGGTATTGGTCATCGAGGCGATGTGATCGCGGCCGATGACCATGCTGTGCCGGAAGAGCTGCGTCCAGTGAAGCTGCGGGTTGGCCCGGCTCAGCTCGAAGGTCGCCGAGGCCTGGCCCACAATCACGTCATCCAGCACGCCCACGGCACCCACTACGATGCTCCCCAATAATACCCCTCGCAGGTTCAGTGCGACGCCGCCGAGATGGACCAGAAAACCGGCTTCTTCGGAGCCAAGGCCCGTCAGGTGCGCCAGATCGGCAAAGAGAACGGCCAGCAGAGCCGTTGCCGCCAAGCTGATCGTCAGCCCGACCAGCGCAACATGGGTCTTGGGCGTCCAACCGCAAACAATGTGTCTCATCCTATCACAAAACAGGCGTCGCTGCCACACCCGCAGCGACGCCTGTTGCCGTTATGCGCCTTGTTGCGCGGGCCGGATACCCGCGTAACAAGGCTCAGCTAAACGGCCGCCATCCGTTCAGCTCAGGGCTTCCACACTTCCCAAACCTTGCCTACCAGCGCCGGCCCGGGCTTGAGGGTCACCTGGCCGGGCTCCCAGCCCGATGGAGTCACTTCGCCGGTGGCGCGCACGTGCTGGAACGCCCGCACCTGCCGTACCAGCTCCTTGGGGTTGCGGCCCACCTCCGGCGTCAGCACTTCCATGGCGCGAATCACGAAATCGGGGTCAATGATGAACCGGCCGCGGATGTCCACCCCGGCCGCCTCGTCGTACACGCCGTAGATCGTCCCCACCTTGCCCCCGGCGTCGGACAACATCGGGAAGGTCACCCCGCCCTCCACCATCCTGGAAAGTTCCTGTTCCTGCCAGATCTTGTGCACGAAACGGCTGTCGGTGCTCATGGCCAGCACAACGACGTCCATGGCCTTCAGCTCGTCGTAAATGGCGGCGACCGCCGCCAGTTCGGTGGGTCAAACGAAGGTGAAGTCTCCGGGGTAGAAGCAGAGGACGATCCACTTGCCCTTATAGTCCGAGAGCTTAACGGGCTGGAAGCCCACGCCCTCGATGAACGCGGTGGCCTCGAAATCAATGGCCTCTTTACCGACCTTCGCCAGCATCTTTGGCACCTCCTGTGATGGTGGAATAGCCCCTGAAACGGGGGGCGGCGCGGGAAGAATCGGCCCGCGCGCAGGTTTGACACAACCTTCTTTCAACTCTGGCATGTGAACCTCCTTATCAAAGCCCTTGTTCATGCACGGATGGCGGCCGTGATGCACTCACCAGTATTGCGAGATTATGAAAGTTAAAGAATTAAACCGGTCATCGCGTTCGCCGGCGCGCTGTGCGTCACGCCTGACCGCCCGGCGACACCTGCACTGCACCAAACGCAGTGCGGTGCAAGTGTAAATCGACCGGGCTACCACGCGACGCCCCGTTAACGGGGCTAAAACCATGCCGG
>JBBIKA010000031.1:0-25737 GCA_037445695.1 Chloroflexota bacterium | reverse complement strand
GCCCCGTTAACGGGGCGTCGCGTGGTAGCCCGGGCGATTTATCGCCGGGCGGTCAAGTGTGACGCACAGCGCGCCGGCGCACGTGATGACCGGTTTAATTCTTTAACTTTCATCATTCGGCGGCCGCCAATCCTCAATCCCCCCTCACCCCTTGATCGCGCCGACCAGCAGCCCGCGCGCAATGTAACGCTCCAGCAGGATCGCCATGATGATGACCGGCGTGATCATCAGGATGATCAGCACGGACATGTACCACCATTGCGGCCCGCGGGTGGCGTTCTGGGCGGCTACGGTCAACGGCATCGTCTGCGCCCGGGCACTCGAAAGAAACAGAGCCAACAGGTATTCGTTCCAGGCAAAGACCAGAACGAACAGAAAGGTGGCCACCAGGCCGGGCACGGCCAACGGCAAGACGATGGACAGAAAGGTGCGATAGCGCGACGCACCGTCAATCGCCGCGCACTCTTCCAGCTCGATCGGAATCGTCTGGAAATAGTCGCGCATCAGCCACACCACGATCGGCAGATTGGCGCCGACATAGGCGATGATCAGGCCGATATGGGTGTCCAGAAGCTTGAATTGCTGATACAACACGTAAATCGGAATGACAACGGCGACCGGCGGCAAGATGCGCTGCGAGATCAGCCAGAAGGCGATGTCGGAATTGCCCAACGCTTTCTGAAAACGCCGGCCGATGGTCTGGACGATCAGCACGAAGAGCGCCAGAACCGCAACGATCGCCAACGACCAGGGAACCCCCGCTGAGCCGGCGATGAACGCCAACACCAGACAGCCGATGAAGGACAGAATGGCGCCCAGCCGGGGCCGATACCGGAAACGCATCAGCCCATAGGCCGCCATCGTGCCCAACACCAGCGCCAACGACGCACTGATCGAGCCGACGATCACCGTGTTGAGATAGGGGCGAAATGTGTCGTTTTTGAGGTCGCCGACCAGAATGTATTCCCAGGCGTGCAGCGAAGGTTGAAAATCCACGAACGGCAGATAGACCGGCCCGTCGTTGACATGGATCGGCAGCTTGACCGAAGTGATCACCAGCCAATAGATGGGGAAGAGCACCACGAACGCCCAGCCGATCAAGATCGTATAGGAAACGGCCATCTGAAAAGGGGAAGGCCGAAAGAGGGATCGCCGACGGAACAGCTTCGAAAATGCGTTCATCATGCCTCCACCACGCGGCGCCGGACCACGTTGACGAGCACCATCGCCAGGAAGGTCACCAGGAAAAGCAGCACATAGGCGACCGCGGTGGCGCCGCCCAGATCCAATGTGCGCCAGTTGATGTATGCTTGTAAAGTGAGCGATTCGGTAGCCGTGCCCGGGCCGCCGTTGGTGAGCACGTTGGGCAGATCCACGATCTTAAACGCCTCGATCATGCGGATCAAAATCAGCGTGGTGCTGACAGGCAAGATCTCGGGCAGGGTGATGTGGCGGAAGATCTCCCACGAGTTGGCGCCGTCCACCGTGGCGGCCTCCACCTGTTCGACCGACTGGCCTTCGAGCGCGGCCAACAACACGATGAACATGAACGGCGTCCATTGCCAGATGTCGCCGATCATCACCGCGGCCCGCGCGCCCCATGGGTCGTTCACCCATGACGTGTTATACAGGCCCAGCGCGCCCCAGATCGGCTTGAAAGGCCCCTTCGTCGTGTCGGCCAACATGCGGAACATGTAGGCCACACCGACCGGCGTGATCATCATCGGCAACAGGAAGACCACCCGAAAGAAACGCCGGCCCGGCAACCGTTGCGTACACAGCAGCGCCAGTCCCAGCCCCAGCAGATACTGGATCGTCAGATCTACGAACACGTAGATCAGCGTAACCGTGATCGTGCCCGGCCGGCCGCCCGGCGCCAGCGTGCGCACCAGCATCAACAGGATCAGCGCGCCGATCAACACGGCCAGGCCCCGGCCGATCAGCCCGCCGGCCGAGACGTGACCCGCCCGCAGATAGCCGATCAGCGTCCAGGCCAGCAACGCCACGGCCAGGCCGAAGATCGCCCAACCGAACGCCGTCGTGCGTCCCGTCAATCCGAGAAAATGAACCTGTTCGCTCCCCAGGAAGAGTTTGCGATAATTGCTGAGTCCGATGAAGGTGAGCTGAAAGCCGCCGGGAACGAACTGAAGCCGCACCAAAGACAGGTAAAGCGACAGAACGAGCGGAAAGATGGACAGGAACAGCACGACCACCACGGCCGGCCACAAGAAGGCGTTGCCGGCCCAGCGGTCGAACTGATCTCGCAAGCGATTCATGTGTAACCTCCTGAAAGGCGTCCGGCACACAACATGTCCTGCTCGAGCTTCACCGGCCTGGCCCCGACCGGGGCCAGGCCGGCCACGCGGGGACAATGCGCGACCCGTCGGGGTGCCCGCGCCCGACGCGGCCGCGCATCATCGCCGCAAGGCAGAATTACTTCTGCACGCCCAGGCTACCCAGATAGGCGGCCTTCTGCTTGTCGCGGCCCAGCTCGTTGGTGATCTCCTCCCAGCCGTCGGTGATCTGCTTCATGCACTGATCGCGCGTGATCTCGCCGGCCAGGAACTGGCTGATGGCCTTGTCGAGCACCACCTGCTGGTAGCGCTGGTTCTGCGGGATGCGCAGGTCGAGCACCATGTTGGGGCTGGCCAGGCTCGCCTCGATGGCGCCCAGGTAGTTGGCGGCCGCGGCCGGGCTCATGCCCGCCTTCACCCACAGCTCGCGGTTGAGGAACTGCGACGTGCGATAGGGGTTGAATCCCGTCTTGCCGATCGTCACGTCCACGTTCGCCTGCGCCGGCTGGCTCATGTAGGACAGGAAGGCGTAGGCTGCATCCTTGGTCTTGGGCTTGGCGTTGGCATTGATCGCCCCCGACCAACCGCCGTAGGCCGCAAACGGCGCATGGTTGATGCCGTTGACGGCATACGGACAAGTGGTCTTATCGCACGCCACCAGCTTGCCGGTCTTGCGATCCAGCACCTTCGGCGTGCCGGGCAAGATGACCGCGCCGGTCTTGTCCTTCACCTTGGAGGTTTGCGGATCAATGGCCAGCGTGCCGATATCGCCCCAGTCCAGCGAGAGCGCGCAGCGCCCCGCGGTGAAGAGGCTGCGGGTATCGCCCACGTCCAGGTTCAACTCATCCGGCGGACCGTACTTGGTCGTCTCCTTGTAGACGTCCAGCGCGGCCGCGAACGCCTCGTTGTTGGTCAGAGGCTTGAAGGTGTCCAGGTCGAAGAAGCTTCCTTCGCCGGTGCCCTTGGCCTGCAGGAAGCCGGCCGCCACCGACCAGATCATCCAGTAGGCCTGGGCGCCGCGCTTCTTGGAGATGCAGGAGCCATAGTCGGGCGTGCCATCGCCGTTCAGATCCTTGCCGTGGAACGTCTTGGCGATGTTGAGATAGTCGTCCCAGGTCTCCGGCGGCTTCAGCCCGGCCTGCTCCAGCAGATCGGTGCGATAGTAGACCATCTGGAAGTCACCGTCCAGCGGGATGGTGTAGATCTTGCCCTGGTAAGTGGCGCTGAAATCGCGGAAGAAGGGTGCGATATCCTCCCACTGGATATCCTTGTCGGCCTTGACCCGGGGGGTCAGATCCTCCAGATAGCCCGGCACGATGTAGTCCACCATCCACTGCGGCGCAAACACGATGGCGTCATAGGCATTGGTCTTGGTTGCGAAGTCGGTCAGGATCTTTTGGTAAAGATCGCTGAACGGAACGACGACGACGTTGATCTTGGCGCCGGTCAGCTTGGTGAAGTCGGGCCCACGGCGCTGGAGCGGTTCGGCAATCTGCGGCCCGGTGAAGGTCAGGATGTTGACCGTGACCCCCTCGAAGGGCTTGGCGGGCGACGTCGGCGTGACGACCACCTCCACCTTCTTCTCGACCACCTTCTCGACCGGCTTTTCGACGACCTGGGTCTGCACAACTTCGACCTTCTTTTCCTTTTCGACCACCACGGTCTCCTTGACGACCTGCGGCGTCGGCGCGGCGCACGCGCTCACCACCAAGGAAAGAAGGACGATCAATCCGACGAGGGTCAGAAACCTGGATCTCATGGTATCTCCTCCTGGAAAGCGACGGACTTGTATGCGAGTTCAATCAACAGTCGTGCGTTTCGTGTGAATGTTCGAGCAGGCTACGGGCGCGCATCACCTCCTTTCCGGGGCTGCGAGCGGCGCCGGGCTGGCAACCGGCGGGATCGGGATGCTTTGCTCATCCACGCGCACGGGCAACGGCAGGCTCAAGCCGGGTCCGGAGCCCTCCTTGAGCCGGATGCCGCAAGAATAGCGAACGATCATCCGGGCCGGCAGGATGAGCTCGCGCGGCGGGTCGGCCGCACCCGCCTCGAGCCGACCCAGAAGGAGCTGGGCCGCCTTCAAGCCGACCTCATAAGCGGGCTGGACGGCAACCGTCAGGAAGGGAAACAGGCGCGAGCCGTTGGCCAGATCGTCAAAGCAGACCAGGGCCAGGTCCTGCGGAATCCGCAGGCCGAGCCCGCCGGCCGCATCAATCACGCCCATCGCCAGCGCGTTGTTGGCCGCGAAGATCGCGGTGGGCCGTAAGCCTTCCTGAAAGAGCGCACGGGTCATCGCCTCGCCGGAGCTGATGCGAAATTCCCCGCGGCGGATCAACCGTTCATCTATCGGCAGACCGGCCTCGGCCAGGGCCAGGCGATAGCCGTTCACCCGCTCATCGGCCGTGGAGGTGCCGCACGGCCCCGAGATCATGGCGATGTGCACATGCCCCAGCCCGATCAGGTGGCGCACCAGCGCATAGGCGCCCGAAAGGGAATCCCCGCGCACCCGATCCACCTCCCAGTCGGTCACCATGCGGTCTATCACTACCGTGGGGATGGCGCGCTCGCGCAGGGGGGCCACATGCGCGGGATCGGCATCGCAAGGCGCGATGATCACGCCGTCTACGCGCTGGCTGGCCACCAGCCTCAAGTAGCCGGCCTGTTTGGTCAGGTTTTCGTCGGTATTGCAGAGGAGAACCGCGTAGCCGCGGGCTTGCGCCGCGTCTTCCACTCCGCGCGCCACGGTGGTCCAAAAGCTGTTGGTGATATCCGGCAGGATCAACGCCAGCGAGTGCATGCGCTTGGAGCGCAGGCTGCGCGCGGCCACGTTGGGCACATAGCCTAGTTCATGGATCGCGGCCAGGACGCGCGCGCGGGTCTCCGGCATGACGTTCGCGACGTTGTTGATGACCCGCGAAACGGTGACCGGCGACACGCCGGCGCGCTTTGCCACATCGGTAATGGTGGCCACGCCTCCCTCCCATGGCGCAATCGGGGCGGTTCTCTGCAGCGGAGCAACGATGCCACGAGCACAAGGTCATGGTATCGTTTTCATCTGCATTATATACGATTTCTGCGGGCTGTCAAATTTCGCTTTGGCGCGCTGAGGTTGGCCGGGCAGTTGTGGTAAAATGGGCTGGCGAGCTGCAGCAGGAGGTGGCCATGAACTCACGTGAACGCATGTTGATCGCCCTCAACAACGGCCGACCCGATCGGCTGCCGTGCCAGGTGCACGGCTGGATGACTTATTACCTCAATCATTACCTCGGTGGCATGGATTGGTGGCAGGCCTACGAACGGTTCGGCATGGACTACGCCATCTACGTCTCCCCGCGCTACATCTACAGCGACCGCGATCTGGCGCACTGGCGCGTCGAGCGCCGCGAGCTGGGCGTGGACGAGGATGGCAATCACCGCTGGGAAGAGACGATCCATACGCCCGAGGGCACGCTGCATCACTCGGGCGCGTGGAACGAAATCACGGCCTGGGAGATCGAACACCTGATCAAGATGCCGGACGATTTCCGCCTCTGGGAGCGCTACTGCCCCATTCCGGTTGCCGTAGACATGTCGCCCGTTTGGGAGACCAAGGAACGGCTGGGCGACAAGGGGATCATCCGCTCGCACCCGTTCAGCCCGGGACAGGGCAGTCCCTGGCAGAGCTTTTGCACCTTGACCGGCACCCAACAGGCGATCATAATGGCGCTGGACATGCCCGATTTCGTGCATCATGCGCTGAACGTGATCTTGCAGCGCACCCTCAAGGTCACCGAGATGTGGCGCGGCACGCCGGCCGACATGGTGGAGACCGGCGGCGGCGCGGGCTCGAACACCGTGATCAGCCCGAAGATGTTTCGGGAATTCTGCCTGCCCTACGACCGCCAGCAACATGCCGCGCTGCACGCTGTGGGGCTGAAGATCGTCTATCACCTGTGCGGCGGGGTGATGCACATGTTGGAGCTGGTGGCCGAGAACGGCGCCGACGGCCTGGAGACGATGACCCCGCCCTCCATGGGCGGCGATTGCGACCTGCGCGAGGCGTCGCGGCGGGTGGGCGCTAAGCTCTTTTTCATCGGCGGCTTCGATCAACATGCCGGCTTCGAGCGGGGCACGCCGGAGGTGGTTCGGCGCCTGGTGTTCGAGTGCTTCGAGGCCACGAAGGATCACGCGGGCTACATCTGCGCGCCGTCCGATCATTTCTTCCACGGGGATCCGGCCAACCTGCAGGCCTTTGCCGACGCGGCCAAGGAATGTCGCTATTGAAAAACGACGAAAGGCCCACCCTATGCGCCGATGAGCCGACCGGCCTGCGAGCGCGACGTTACAAGCAGAGCGGCATGCTCCATCGAATGCACAGACAGGCGCTATTGGTGAGCTGCGTGGCGTTGCTGCTGCTGGCGCAGGCGGCCGGCGCGGCCCGGCGGCCGGCGCGCGCGGCCACGCCCCCTTTGCCTCCCTTGCCGCAGCGCACCGAGATCTTCGTCGGCCAGGGCTTCGACACCTGCGAGGTTCCCTCGGTGGCGGCCCTGGAGGTGTGGTTCGTTTCCAGCCCCTATCGCGTCGTCAACCTGTACATCGGCGGCGCCGGCCGCTATTGCAGCAACCGGGCGCTCAACGCCGATCTGGTGGCGCAGCTCGGCCGGATCGGCTGGCGCTTCATTCCCACCTGGGTCGGGCCACAGGCGCCGTGTTACACGGGCCGCAAGCCGCTCATGAGCTGGGACCCGATCACGGCCTACGCCCAGGGGGTGGCCGAAGCGCGCAGCGCCATCAAGGTCGCGACCGAGCTGGGCCTGGCCGGGCCGGACGGCTCGGGCACGATCGTCTATTACGACCTGGAGCACTACGAGAGCGGGAACCCAACCTGCAACGCGCCGGTGCAGGCGTTCATCTCCGGCTGGGTCGGCGAGCTGCGGGCGGCCAGCAACCTGGCCGGCGTGTACAGCAACCCGGCCGCGCTGGTCAGCTTCGCCGCCGGCCCCAACGCGCCCGATGCGATCTGGCCCGCGCGCTGGCTGTATGCCGCCTATAACCCGAACGTGACCGTGAGGGATGTGCCGGACCTGCCCGCGCACCTGTGGGCCGACCATCAGCGCATCTGGCAATATGCCGGCGGCCACAACGAAACGTGGAACGCGCGGGATGCGCTCACGTGGGAGGCGGCGGGCTTCGGCCACGCGGAGACGTGGAACGGGGTCACGCTGAACATTGACTGCAACGTGATAGACGGCATCGTGGCAACGGTCGGGTCGGCCGGCCCGACCTACACCATCTATCTGCCCGTCGCCGTGACCGCAGACGTTGACACGTCAGAACGTTAGAACGTTGAAACGTTGGAACGTGTGAACGTGCAAACGTGCCAACGTCACCTTACAAGCTGGTTGATCCGCGCTTCCATTTCTGACGCCTCGGCCGGCGTCAGATAGCCCATCTCCATCTCGAAGGTCACCGCTGCGCCGGCCGCCAGCGTGCGCACGTTCCCCTTGGCCTTCTCCGCCTGATACCCTTCCGGCTCGGCCGTGGCCGGCTCGCACATGCCCAGCGTGTCCTGATCGGGCGTGCGCGAGATCCAGCGAATGCCGTGATTGAGCTGGGCCAGCTTGTGACGAATCAGGTCGGCGGTGCCGTCGGGGTGCACCTGCATGGTATAGGCCCATCCCTCGGCGTCCGCGCGATAGTCCACGAAGAAGACCACCTCCGGATCGAAGGAGAGGCCGGGGACGAGCACGTTGTGCTTCTCCGGGTGTTGCGCCAGCTCCTCGAGGAATTCCCGATAGCCCGGCGCCGGACGCACGTGCGATGGGATGCTGCGGCGCACGCGCACATGGGCCGGATCGCACGGCGCACTGTAGACCAGCCGGCCGTAATCCACCGGCCGGAAGTTCACGTGCGCCAGGTACATCAGGTCCATCGGCGTGCGCTTCAGGTTGGTGACGGTCATCGTGACCGGGAAGAGGGAGGAGCCGGCGTAGAGTCGCACCTCGGGCCGGGCGACATAATGATCGCTGAAAAAGACGATGTGCTCGTACTCGCCGCTCAGGCCGATGTAGGGGCCGCGCGCATCCTCGCCCACCAGGACCCAGGCCTTTTGATACGCCGCGTTGGGCAGCTCGCCGTGCAGCGGGTGTTTATCCTCCGGGCCGGGAACTCCCATCGCGGTCGCGCCGCAGTGCAGCAAAAATCCGCCGTAGGTCTCCAGGTACACGCGGGTGGGCCGCGGCTCGGTGAAGGGCGTCTTCATGGTCAGGTTGCGGCCGCCGAACGCCGCCGACCAGATCTGCTGGCCCTGAAACGGCAACATGACCAGCTCGCCGAGCTCGTTTTTCAGCCGCAGGCCGGCTACGCCGCTGTCGAAGCGGAAGATGCTGGCGCTCAGCGGGCCATGCTCGACCAGGACGCGCTCTTTGCCCTCGAAGAAGGCGGGTTGCAGGTGGATGGTGGTGTGAGTCATGACGGATTTCCTCCTGAGATGTAATAACGGGCTCGCTTCAGGTCGTCTTTGCCAGCTTGGCGAAGATCGGCTCCAGGGCCCGATAGGCTTCGGTATACAGGGCGATCATTTCGGCATAATGCGCGGCGTTCGTCGGATCGGGCTTTTCGGCCTCGGCCGCGGGGATGAAGCGCTGGGCCACGCGGTAGTCGGGGTAGAGGCCCACGCCCACGCCGCCGGCAATCGCCGCGCCGAGGGAGGTGGCCTCGGCCGTCAGCGCGGGCAACAGGATCGGCAGGCCCAGCGCATCGGCGAGGATCTGGCGCCAGAGCGCGCTGCGCGCGGCGCCGCCGATCAGCCGCATGGCCCGGATGGGCGCACCCTGCCGGCACAGTGCATCCAGGATCAGGCGCAGGTGGAACGCCACCCCTTCCAGGACGGCCCGCACCACGTGGGGCCGGCCGTGCGGCATCGCCAGGCCGACGAACGCGCCGCGCGCGGCCGGGTTCCAGTAGGGCGCGCGCTCGCCGAGCAAATGGGGCAGGAAGAGCAGGCCTCCGGCGCCCGGCGGCGCGGCGGCCGCCTGCGCATCCAGCTTACGAAAGTCCTTCGCGAGCCCTTCTTCTGTCAACAAGTTGGCCAGCCAGTCGTAGGCGCCGCCGGCCGACTGCATGTTGCCGAGCGCAAAATACAGCTCGGGATCGAGGTGGGCCATGGTGATCGTGCGTTGCGCGGGATCGAGCAGCGGTGCGGCCGTGCTGAGCGCCATCCACGCCGACGAGCCGATGTAGGTGTAGGCATCCCCTTCGGCCACCGCGGCCGCGCCAACTGTAGCGCACGCGCCGTCGCCGCCGCCGATCACGACCGGCGTGCCGGCCAACAGGCCGGTGGCCGCGGCCGCTGCGGCCGTCACCCGGCCGATCACTGTGGCCGAAGGATACAGGTCGGGGAGCAGGCCGGGCGCAAGGCCGATGGCCGCGATCAGGTCATCGGCCCAGCGTCGCGCCCGGATGTCCAGCAGTTGCGTGCCCGAAGCGTCGGAATAGTCGCTCGCCATGACGCCGGTGAGGAGAAAGGCCGCGTAATCTTTGACGTGCAGCACTTTGCGCGTCTTCCGGTAGACCTCCGGCTCGTGCTCCTTCACCCATAGCAGCTTGGCCGCGGTGTAGGCCGGGCTGGCGCGCAGGCCGGTGAGCCGATAGATCGCGTCGGCGCCGCACGCCGCGGCAATCGCATTCGATTGGGCGGTGGCGCGCTGGTCGGCCCAGATGATGCAGGGCCGCAGGGGCCGGCCGGCCGCATCTACCGGCAGCGCGCCTTGCATCGTGCCGCTGAAGCTGATCGCGGCCACGTTGGCCGGCGCGATGGCGGCCTGGTCCAGCAGCCGTCGCGTGCCCTGGAAGACGGCGGCCTGCCAGTCGGCCGGATCTTGCTCGGCCCAATTCGGCTGAGGATAGGCGGTCGGATAGGCTTCGAAGGTGGCCGCCAGGGGCACGCCGGTCGCCGCATCGAAGAGGGTGGCTTTGTCGCCGGTGGTGCCCAGATCGTGGGCAAGGATGGTCGTCGGTTGCGCCATAGATCGTCCGTCCTGACAAGCGGGATGGAGGCCCTGCGTAGACGCGGCCGGGAACGACCCCGGCCCGTTTCTGCGCCCCGAATTCCCCGGCCGGGCCGACAGGCCAGGGAGCAGGCATTTGGCGGAACGCCGCCAGGCATTGTAGCATAGTTCGCAGGGGAAGGGCAATTCGAGGCAACCGTTCACCGTTATCCCGCGAATTGCGCTTTGGGAGCGGGCCCTCACCCCCTGACCCCCTCTCCTGCCAAGTGGGAGAGGGGGTCAGGGAGTGAGGGCGTTGGCCTGGTCGCACAACATGCGGGGTAGCGGTGAACACTGACGCCCCGCGCGCGCCATGAGGTCGCGTGACAGAAAGTTGACCGTACATCTCAGGCAAGGTATACTTCGGAATCGGGCCGGGCTATACTGAGTTGCTGACAAGTCAGCCCCGTTGAGGGGGCTCTGCCGGGTAGCCCGGAAACTTCATTTCCGGACGGCCTAAGTCAGCGGCTTTGCGGCTTTTGGTGGGAAGACGGTAGGACTCGCAACTTGCGTGGCCCCATCCCCAGGCCCCTTCCCCGCCTGGCGGGGAAGGGGCCTGGGTTAATGGCGGGGTATTTGGCCGCCTTCAGCGGCCAAAATACCCTTTTCGAGGGATTCCCCGCCCCCGTTTGCGGGGGGCGGGGTCAGGGGTGAGGGGCTCGCTACATCCGGAATTGCCGATCTTGCTCGTCCGAAGGGGATCTGTATGGATTTCGCTACGATGTCTCCGTCGCTTCTGTTGGCCCTGCTGGGGCTGTTATATGTGCTCGTTTTCGGCGGCCTGATGCTCCTGCGCCAGGAGGGGATCTCGGCGCGCTTCGCCATCGAGGCGTGCGGGCTCACTGCGGTGGTGGTCGGCCTGGCAGCGCTTACCGGCTTTGCCCTGAACCCCGGCTTTTTCCTCCTGTTGCTTTACGTGCTCACCATGCGCGTTCGGCTGCTGGTGGATCTGGGCAATCTGCTGGCGCGACGCGGGGACCTGGAGGCGGCGGCGCGCGTCTATCGGCTGGCCGGCCGGCTCTGGCCCGATGAAGCCGGTCGGCTGATCGTGCGGATGAATCAAGGCGTGTTGGCGATCCACCGCGGCGCACTGGACGAGGCCATCGCGACCCTGCGCGAGGTGTTGGCGGCCGCGCCGGGCGGCTATCTGGGATTCAAGCACGAATCGGCCTGCCACTACAACCTGGGCGTAGCGCTGCTGAAAAAGGGACTGGACGCTCAGGCCACGCTTGAGTTCAACGCCGTACTGGAGACGTGGCCGGCTTCGGAATACGCGCGCTATGCCCGCATCGCGCTGGAACGACGCAAGCGCAAATCACAATAATCAAAGAGATCTATCTATGATGCGAATTGCCGTGATGGGAAGCGGCGGCGTGGGCGGGTATTTCGGCGGGTTGCTCGCCCGAGCCGGCTACGACGTGACGTTCATTGCGCGCGGGGCACACCTGGCGGCCATCCGGGCCCACGGCCTGCAGGTGCAGAGCGTGCATGGTGACTTCGTGGTGGCACCGGCCGCGGCCACCGATGCGCCGGAGACGGTCGGCCCGGTGGATTACGTGCTGTTTGCCACCAAGACCTATCATCTCGACGAGGCGGTCGTGGCCATGCGGCCGCTGATCGGCCCCCAGACGGCCGTCGTGCCGCTACAAAACGGCATTGATGCGGCCGATCGCACCGCGGCCGCGCTGGGCCGCGCGCACGTGCTCGGCGGGGTGTGCCAGGTGGGCAGCTATATTGCCGCGCCCGGCGTCATCAAGCAGATCAGCCAGTTCCGCCGGGTGGTGGTGGGCGAGCTGGACGGCCCGATCACCCCGCGCGTCGAAGCGCTGGTGGCGGCCTTGCAGGCCGCGGGGGCGACCGCCGAGGCGACCGCCGACATCCGTAAGGCGCTCTGGACCAAGTTCATCTTCATTGCGCCGTTCAGCGGGGTCGGCGCGGTGGCCCGTGTGCCGGCCGGCGAGATCATGGCGTGCCCGCCCACGCGGCGTCTGCTCGAAGAGGCCATGCGCGAGGTGGAGGCCGTGGCGCGTGCCCGCGGGATCGTCCTGGACGCGGACATCGTCGGCCGCACGCTGGCCTTCTGCGATGCCATGGCGGCCGAGCAGACCGCCTCGATGCAACGCGATGTGATGGACGACAAGCCATCGGAGCTGGAGTCGTTGATCGGCGTGATGGTGCGTTTCAGCGATGAGCTGGGCGTGCCGGCGCCTGTGTTCCGCTTCTTCTATGCCGCGCTGTTGCCGCAAGAGCTGCGCGCTCGTCGCGGTCGAAACGGGGTGGGTTGACTGACACGCGTCATACTCAAAACACGCGTGTTAATCTAATATAGATACGATGTGGCGTGATTCTCTTATAGAGAAGCTGGCCGATGGCGCCGCGCCGCGCTGGGCCGGCTTTTTTTTTGCATATCCTTGGGAGGAACAAATTACCATGAAAGAACCGCTTACGCCCACACTGGGGATTCTGGTCGGCGGCGGACCCGCGCCCGGCATCAACGGCGTGATCCACTCTGCGACGATCACGGCCATCAATCACGGGATGCAGGTGTTGGGGATCTATGATGGCTTCAAGAGCCTGATGGCCGGCAAGATCAACTGCACGCCGCTGACGATCAACGATGTGAGCCGGATCCACATGCAGGGTGGGTCCATCTTGCGCACATCGCGCGCCAACCCGACCAAATCGGAGGAGGACTTGCGCCGCTGTGTGAACGCGCTGCTCGAGGCGGGCATCACCGCGCTGGTCGGCATCGGCGGCGACGATACCGCCTATTCGGTGCGCCGCGTGACCGAGCAGGCCCAAAAGATGGGCATCAATATCCGCTCGGTACACGTGCCGAAGACGATTGACAACGATCTGCCCCTGCCCGAAGGGATCCCAACCTTCGGCTTCGAGACCGCGCGCGAGTTGGGCACGCGGCTGGTCAGGAACATGATGGAAGATGCCCGCACCAATCCGGGCTGGTTCATCGTGGTCAGCATGGGGCGCCAGGCCGGACACCTGGCGCTGGGCATCGGCAAGAGCGCCGGCGCCACCCTGACGGTGATCGCCGAGGAGTGGCGCGGCAAGCCGATCCGCCTCCAGCATGTGGTGGACATCATCGCTACCGCCATCATCCGCCGCCTGGCCGAGGGCCGGGATCACGGCGTGGCGATCGTCGCGGAAGGCATCGTCGAGCAACTGCATCGGGATGACCTGAAGGATCTGGACGGGGCAGAGATAGATGAACACGGCCACATCCGCCTGGCCGAGATCAACTTCTCGGATATCTTGAAGAAGAAGGTGGCGGAGACTCTGAACAGCGTCGGGGTGAAGATGCGCCTGGTGGACAAGGAGCTGGGCTATGAGTTGCGCTGCGCCGATCCGGTGGCCTACGACATTGACTATACCATCAGCCTGGGCCAGGGTGCAGCCGATTACCTGGCGCAGGGCGGCAGCGGCGCCACGATCACCATCCAGAACAATCAGGTCGTGCCCGTGCCCTACGAGGAGTTCGTGGATCCGAAGACGGGCCGCACGCGGGTGCGCATGGTCAACGTGGATTCGTCCATCTATCAGTCGGCATACCGCTTCATGATCCGCCTGAAGCCGGAGCACGCCCAGAACCAGCTCTTCCTGGCGCGCCTGGCCGCGCAGACCAAACTGTCGCCGGAGCAGTTTATCGGCCGCTTCGGTTACCTCATCGGCCTGGCCGAACCGCCGTTCTGAGCGTTCCGCTTCGGCCGCGCCCCGAGGCGATCGGGGCGCGGGGTGACAGCTCCAGAAGGTCCGCCTTCGCACCCGAAGGCGGACCTTTTCGTTTGGCGCGCTGCTCGACACCGCATTGACCCCCATCCCCGGCCCCCTTCCCTGCACCTAACCCCCCGACCCCCTTCCCTGGCAGGGAAGGGGGAGCCAAACTCCCCTCCCCGTGTAGGGGAGGGGCCGGGGGAGGGGTCTTCTCATGGGGCCGGGAGGTGAGGGCCGTCACCCCAAAACCGGCCAAACCGCCAAAGCGCACACATGGTGGATGAGTTGCCATGACGCGCGGGCGGTGCTATAATGCGTCAAGATCGAATCCATGACCATAGGGAAGTCCGTGAACGATTCTGAGATCGAAATCGGCGTGGCCGACGAGGTAGTGGCCGATCACGCATCATCTTCGGAGGCCGATCCGGCCCCCGTCTCCGGCGTCGAGGCGCCCTCTGCCGCGACAACTGGCATGGCCGCTGCTCTTTGGGCAGCCGTGCGCGAGATCGTGCAAACGGTACTCTTGGCGTTGCTGCTCTTTCTGGTGATTCGCAATGTGGTGCTCAACTTCCGCATTGACGGCATCAGCATGGAACCGAATTTCCACAACGGCCAGTATCTGATCGTCAATCGCTTCGCCTATTGTCCCGGCCTCCATCTCGATCTGCCGCCCTTGGGCCTCAAATGGCAGAAGACCTGGTGCGTGAACTCCCCGCGCCGCGGAGACGTGATCGTCTTCGAGTATCCGCTTGATACAAGCCGCGATTTCATCAAACGCGTGATCGCGCTGCCGGGCGAAACGGTCGAGATGCGGAACGGCAAGATCTATATTGACGGCAAGCTGCTGCCCGAACCGTTCGGCCCCAACCCGACCAACCGGAGCTTCGGCCCCCTCAAGGTGCCGCCGGGCACGGTCTTTGTGATGGGCGACAACCGTAACAATTCCAGCGACTCGCGCACGTGGGGCCCGTTGCCCCAAAAAGACATCATCGGCAAGGCGGTTTTGTCCTACTGGCCGCCGCAATGGTGGGCCATCGTGCCGCAATACGATCTGACCGACCTCAGCGCGGCCGAATAAGAGAGACGGAGGCACCATGAACGACACCTCGGCAGAACTCGCCGCGCGCATCGAGCGCGTCGTGCGGCAGGCATTGGCCTCGCCCGCGATCGTTCCCCCGTCGGCGGGCGTCGAGATCCCCGATCCGGCCGGCCTGATTGACCACACCCTTCTCAAGCCGACCGCCACGGCCGCCCAGATCCGCCAGCTCTGCGCGGAGGCGCGGCAATATGGCTTCGCGACGGTATGCGTCAACCCGGTGTGGGTGGCGCTGTGCGCGGCCGAACTGGCCGGCAGCCGCGTGGCGGTGTGCACGGTGGTGGGCTTTCCCCTGGGCGCCGACCTGCCGGAGGTCAAGGCGTTCGAGGCCGAACGATGCCTTGCGCTGGGCGCCAGCGAGATAGACATGGTGCTCAACATCGGCGCGCTCAAAGCTCAGGACTATGTGACCGTGCGCGACGATATCGCCGCGGTGGTGCGGCCGGCCCATGCAGCCGGCG
Source organism: Chloroflexota bacterium (assembly GCA_037445695.1). GTDB lineage: Bacteria > Chloroflexota > Anaerolineae > CG2-30-64-16 > CG2-30-64-16 > CAKZKT01. Next base: position 10,130 of record JBBIKA010000031.1, on the reverse strand, counting down.
CCATCGTCAAGGTGATCATCGAGACGGCCTATCTGGCCGACGAGGAAAAGGTGGCGGCGTGCGTGCTGGCGCAAGACGCGGCCGCGGACTTCGTGAAGACCTCGACCGGCTTCGGACCGGCGGGCGCCACCGTGGCCGACGTGGCGTTGATGCGCCGCACGGTGGGCCCGGCGATGGGCGTCAAGGCGGCCGGCGGCATCCGCACCGCGGCCGACTTCCGGGCCATGGTGGCCGCCGGCGCGAATCGCATCGGCGCCAGCGCCGGCGTGCAGATCATCGCCGGCCTGAAGGGAGAAGCCTGAATGTCGCAGCGCGAACTGCTCTTCATCCTGGCCCATGCCCAGCTTTGCGCCGCCTGTCGCGGCCGGCTGTTGGCCGCGCCCGAAGCCGTCTTTGCCGGCCATGCCCTGACCGAGGCCGAAAAAGAGCGCTTGACCCACCTGCAAGAGGCGGACTTCTTCACGTCCGAACGCCTGGGTGAGGCCGCCGGCGTGAGCGCCGGCGAGCTGAACGATCATGCCAACCATCCGGTCGTGCGTCTGCGGCACCTGTAAAGCTATACTTCCCAGGAGGACCAGCTTATGCCCATGCAAAATCTCTGGCGTGAACTGCGGCCGGGCCCGAAGGTGCCCGATATCGTCTATGCGATCATCGAGATCCCCAAGGGTTCACGCAACAAATATGAGTACAACAAGGAGAACGGCGTGATCGTCCTCGATCGCGTGCTGTTTTCCTCGTTACATTACCCGGGCGATTACGGCCTGATTCCGCGCACCTTCTATGACGACGGCGACCCGCTGGACATTCTCCTGATGACCAACGAGCCGAGCTTTCCCGGCTGCATCATTCAGGCCCGCGTGATCGGCATCTTTCGCATGCTCGACCGCGGCCTTCACGACGACAAGATCCTGGCCGTGCCGGCGACCGACCCCCTCTTTTCCGAATATCACGACCTCAAAGATGTGCCGCCGCACTACCTGAACGAAGTGGCGCACTTTTTCGAGGTTTATAAGGACCTGGAGGGCATGCGCACCAAGCCGATCGGCTGGGAGAACGCCGAAGCCGCCAAGGCCGAGGTGTTGCGTTCGATCAAGCTCTTCGACGATCGCTTTGGCTTACAAGGACTCTAAAGCATGACGACGCCCACCATCGAATTGATCCGACGTCATGGTTCCGTGCGCCGCTACAAGCCCGACCCCGTGGCGCCCGACATCATCGAGACCCTGGTGGTCGCGGCCCAGCGCGCCTCCACCTCCTCCAATCTTCAGATGACCAGCGTAGTAGCTGTGACCGATCCGGCCGTGCGCAGTCGGCTGGCCGAACTGTGCGGCGGCCAGGCGCACGTGGCCCAGGCGCCGGTCTTTCTGGCCTGGTGCGCCGACCTGAAACGCCTCGACCGCGCCTGCGAGCTGCGCGGCTATACGCAGGTGACCGAATACGTGGAGAACTTCCTGGTGGCCGCGGTAGACGTGGCGATCGCGGCGCAGAACGCCGCGCTGGCCGCCGAATCGCTGGGCCTGGGCATCTGCTACATCGGCAGCCTTCGCAACAACGTCGCCGCGGTGATCGAGCTGCTGCGGCTTCCCCGGCTGGTCTTCCCGATCGTCGGCATGACGGTCGGTTGGCCCGCCACGCCGCCGGTCGTGCGCCCGCGCTTGCCCCTCTCGGCCGTGCTCCACTGGGAGCATTACGCCGAGGCGCCGAAGGACGCCGAGCTGGCCACCTATGACCGGATCATGGCCGCAACCGGCATCTACCAGAATCGCCAGGTGCCGGTGCCGGGCCGGCCTGAGCAGATGGAGGAGTATGGCTGGCTCGAACACTCGGCGCGCCGCGTCGCCCAGGCCTGGCGCACCGAATTGCGTGCACTCCTGGAACAACAAGGCTTCGCTTTGAAATAGCGTTAGCGTCTCGAGGAGGTCTCCGATGTCCCAGCACGACAACGACGTTGTGATTCTCGGCGCCGGCCGCACCCCGATCGGCAAGTTTCAGGGCGGTTTGAGCGGTGTGCCGGCAACGCAACTGGGCGCCATCGCCATCAAGGCCGCGCTCGAACGGGCCGGACTCGACCCGGCCCTCCTGGCGGAAGTCATCATGGGCAACGTGGTGTTGGCCGGCGAAGGCCAGGCCCCGGCGCGGCAGGCGGCCATCGGCGCCGGCGTGCCCGAGCACGTGGGCGCCCTGACGGTCAACAAGGTCTGCGGCTCCGGGCTGAAGGCGGTCATGCTGGCGGCCGCCATGATCCGGGCCGGCGACGGCGATTTCTATGTCGCGGGCGGCATGGAGAACATGAACCTGGCCCCCTATCTCCTTACCCGGGCGCGCTTCGGCTATCGGCTGGGCAACGCCGAGCTGGTGGATGCGGTCGTCCATGATGGCCTCTGGTGTCCGTTCGAGCATCAGCACATGGGCATGGCGGCCGAATGGATCGCGGAACACTACGGGGTGAGCCGGCAGGATCAGGATGCGTTCGCCTACGCCAGCCATCGCAAGGCCATCGAAGCCATAGACGCCGGTCGCTTCCGCGCCGAGATCGTGCCGGTGGCCATTCCCCAGCGCAAAGGCCCGGCGCTCGTGGTGGACACCGACGAGAATCCGCGGCGCGACACGAGCGTGGAGATCCTGGCCACCCTCAAGCCGGCTTTCAAGGAGGGCGGCACGGTGACCGCCGGCAACGCGCCCGGCATCACCGACGGCGCGGCCGCGCTGGTGATCGCGCGCCGCGGCGCGGCCATCGCGCACGGCCTCACGCCGCTTGCCCGGATCATGGGCTACGCGCAGGCGGCCGTGAAGCCGCTGGAGCTGTTCACCGCACCGATCTTTGCGGTGCGTCGGCTGGCCGACATGTTGGGCATGAAGCCGACCGACTTCGATCTGATCGAGCTGAACGAAGCCTTCGCGGCGCAATGCGTGGCCGACATGCGCGCCCTGGGATTGGACGAGGCCCGGGTCAATGTCAACGGTGGAGCCATCGCCTTGGGCCATCCCATCGGCGCCAGCGGCGCCCGCATCCTGGTGACGCTCATCTACGCCCTGCGCGCGCGGGGCTTGCGCACGGGAGTGGCCGCGCTGTGCCTGGGCGGCGGCGAGGCGGTGGCCCTGGCGGTGGAGATCACAGGCGCGTGAGCAAGCGGCAAGTTTTACCTCCCGCTGCAGACGTGGTAGAATAGGCAAGCCGATGGGGTGGGAAGATCATCGGCCGATCTACACGCACAAGGCCAGGGAGGAGCTATGCCCACAGATGCTGCTCATCTGACTTTCAATCAGTTGGAGGCGATGCGCGCCGGCGCACGCGTGGCCGCGCGCATCTGCATGGGCATCACGGCTGCCGATCGCGTCTTCATCCTGACCGACCGCGTCACCCACGGCATCGGCCGGCTGTTGAGCGAGGAGGCATCAGAGGCGGGCGGCGAAGTCCTGTTGCACGATCTGGAACAGTACGCCGAGCGGCCGGTGAAGGCGTTGCCCGAGGGTCTGCGCGCCGAGCTGCTCAAGTTTCGCCCCACGGTTACCTTTTACGCGGCCTCTACCCTGCCCGGCGAAGTGACTTTTCGCGCCGGCCTGCGCGTCTTTCTGCTCAACGACCTGAACGTGCGCCATGCGCACATGCCCGGGATCACGGCCCAACTGATGATGGAGGGGATGCGGGCCGACTACCGGGCCATCGCGTCGGTCACGCGGGCGGTGTACGATATGGCGCGGCTCGCCGAGACCATCCGCGTGACCACCCCCGACGGCACCGATCTGACCGCTGTTTTCGATCCCGCGTTGCGCTGGGTGCCGTGCACCGGCATCTATCACCGCGCCGGGCAATGGGGCAATCTGCCCGAAGGCGAGACCTATACCTGTCCCCAGACGATCCACGGCACGATCGTGGCCCATGTGGTCGGCGATTACTTCAGCCAGAAATACGGGGTGCTCAAACAGCCGGTGACCATCCAGATCGAAGATGGCCAGGTCAGGTCGGTGCGCGGGGGCGACGCGGGACTGGTCAACGAATTGAAGGCCTATCTTGACTCGGCCGAGAACGCGCGGCGGGTGGGCGAATTCGGCATCGGCACGAACATTGGGCTTAAGAAGCTCGTCGGCAACATGTTGCAGGATGAGAAACTACCGGGCATCCATCTGGCCTTCGGCAACCCCTATCCGGCCGAAACGGGCGCGCCGTGGTCTTCGCCGGTGCATCTGGACGTGATTCCCCTGCGCTGCACCATCGGCGTGGACGGCGAGACGATCATGAAGGATGGCCGGTTCGACTACGAACTGCTCGGCGTGCCGCCGCCGAGAGGCTAAGCCAGACGTGCCTGGCACCTTCCCAGGTGTCAGGCACGACCGGTGCACTACAGAGGTAGAGTCATGGATTGCCCGAAGTGCGGAACATGGAACCCGGACGATAAGCGGGTGTGTTGGCGCTGTCAGGCCGAGCTTCCCCGGCCCGTGGAGAAGAAAAAACGCGCGCCGGCCGTCTTCCTGGGCCTGCCGGCCTGGGCGTGGGTCATATTGATTGCCACGATGGTGTTCTGGCTGTTTGCCCAGCTCTTGGGGCCGGCGCTGATCGGCCGCTAGCGGCAGCGTCCCTCGTGATCTCCTCGACGACCATTCCCCTCGCCCAGCTCACCGCGTGCCTGCTGGAGTGGCTGCGCGGCGCGCGGCGCGATCTGCCCTGGCGCCGCGATCGGCGGCCCTACGCCGTCTGGATCGCGGAGGTGATGTTGCAGCAGACGCAGGCCGCCACGGTGGTGCCGTACTATGAGCGCTGGATGCGTCGCTTCCCCGATCTGGCCGCGCTCGCCGCTGCCGACCTGGACGACGTGTTGAAGGCCTGGGAAGGGTTGGGCTATTATGCCCGGGCCCGGCATCTGCATCAGGCCGCCCGCCAGGTCATGACGCGCTACGGCGGCGAGCTGCCGGCCGACCGGGCGGCGTTGCTCGCCCTGCCGGGGATCGGCCGCTATACGGCCGGCGCGATCTTGAGCCTGGCGTTCGGCCGCCGCGCGGCCGTGTTGGATGGCAATGTGCGCCGCGTGTTGTGCCGCCTTTACGACGTGACGACCGATCCCAGAGAGGCCGCGACCGAGGCGCAGCTCTGGCAGATCGCGACGGCCCTGGTCGAAGCGGTCGCCGAAGAGGAGGCGGGCCCTTTGAACGAGGGGCTGATGGAGCTTGGCTCGCTGATCTGCACCCCTCGCCGGCCCGCGTGTGCGACCTGCCCGGTAGCGCATCTCTGCTTGGCCCGCGCGCGGGGGGTCGCCGCCGAGCGGCCTGTGCCGCGCGGCCGGCCGCGGCCGCCGCATCATACAGCCGTGGCCGGCGTCATCGCCGATGGCGGGGGCGCGTATCTATTGATCCGCCGACTGCCGCGGGGCCTGCTCGGCGGCCTGTGGGGCTTTCCGGGCGGGGTATTGCAGGAAGGCGAGGTGCTCGAGGCCGGCATCCAACGCACGATGCGCGAGCAGATCGGCGTCGAGGTGCGGCCGGCTGCGTTGGTGACCCGCATCGAGCACGCCTACACGCACTTTCGCATCACCCTGTTCGCGTTCCGCTGTCAGATCGTGGCCGGCTACCCCCAACCGTTGCGCTGCGCGGCCGTGCGCTGGGCCAGGGCCGACGAATGGAGCGAGCTGGCATTCCCCGCGGCCGATGCGCGCATCCTGCGGGCGTTGGCGGCCGCCGAACCGCTGCCGTGATACGGAGCTTCAACCTTTGTCGCGCTTGAACAGCGGCCGCCCGCCGTCCGGCGCCTGATCCTACCGCGCAAAGCGCACGCACACCGGCATCGGCACCGTCACCGCGTGGCCGGTCGGCATAAGTCGGCCGTTTTCCCGATCTACTCGAAAGACCACGACGTTGTCGCTGTTCTGATTCGCCACGACCAGGAACGCGGCGGTCGGATCCAGGGCGAAATGGCGGGGGAAGGCGCCCTGCGTCGGCTCATGGCCGATCGGCGTCAGTTTGCCGGTCGTATCGTCGGCCGCGAAGATGGCGATGCTATCGTGTCCCCGGTTCGACATGTAGACGAAGCGCCCCGACGCTGCGACCGCCACCTCGGCCGGGTAGTTCGTGCCCGTCCAGCCTTCCGGCAGGGTCGAGACCACCTGCACCGGCTCCAGCCGGCCTCGTTCGCCGTCCCAGGAGAAGACCGCCAGAGTCGAATTCAGCTCGCCGGTGACATAGGCCCACCGACCGGTGGGGTGGAACGCGATATGGCGCGGCCCCGTGCCCGGCGCCAGCGCGACGCCCGCCGTCGCGGCCGGCATCAGGCGTCTGGCCTCCGCGTCAATCCGATAGATCAGCACCTGATCGCTGCCCAGGTCGGCGGCCAGCGCGCAGCGGCCGGTCGGATCGGGCAAGATGCAATGCGCGTGCGGTCCCTCCTGGCGGTCGGCCACCGGGCCGTGGCCGGTATGCTGGATGCGCTGGGCGGCCGGTTCCAGGCCGCCGTCCGGCCGCACCGGCAAGACGGTCAGGTTGCCGCTGACGTAATTGGCGACCAGGAGCAGACGGCCGCTCGGATCGAGGCTCAAGTAGCACGGTCCTGCGCCCCCCGTCAGTGCGTCGTTGATGCGCGTCAACTCGCCGGTCGTCGCCGTGCGGGCATACGCCACGGCCGCGCCGCCGGATCGCCGGCCGTGCTCGCGCACTTCGCTCCCCGCGTAGAGAAAGCGGCCGTTCGGGTGAAGCGCCAGCCAGGAGGGGTTGGCGATGCCGGTCGTCACGCCGGCCGGGGTCAGCGCGCCGGTCGCCGGATCGAACCGAAAGCGATAGATGCCCTGGGACTGCCGGCCGTAAGCCGATTCCGTGGCCGTATAAGTGCCGATGTATAACATCGCCGCTTCGCTATCTGTCAACGATCCCTCCTTCCCGGCGGGGTCCTCCGGGGCATCGGTGTCGTGGCCTCACCACCGCGTCGCCTGGAACTTCCATCCCGGCTGCACCTTCTGCATCTCCGCCTCGTCATCGCGTTTGGTCAGGCCGCAGCGCAGATAGTTTTCGTGCAGCTTCGCCAGCGCGGCCCGATCCAGCTCGATTCCCAGCCCCGGCGCGCGCGGCACGGCCAGCGCGCCGTCCTCGAACTTGAACCGGCCGCCGACCAGCACCTCCTCCGACTGCCAGGGATAATGCGTGTCGCAGGCATAGGTCAGGTTGGGCACCGCGGCCGCCAGGTGGGTCATGGCGGCCAGCGAGATGCCGATGTGGCTGTTGGAATGCATCGAAAGCCCGCGGCCGAACGTCGCGCAGATGCGCGCCAGCTCGACCGAGGCGCGCAGCCCGCCCCAGAAGTGATGATCGCTCAGAATGATGTCTTCCGATCCCAGCGCGATGCTGCGCGGCAGGTGCTCGAAGGCGGTGGTGCACATATTGGTGGCCAGCGGCAACCTGACGGCCTTCCGCACCGTGGCCATGTTCTCCTGTCCGCGCACCGGATCCTCGAAATACTCCAGCACTCCTTCCAGGCGGCGGCCGGCCGCGATGGCCGTTTCCACCCGCCACACCGCGTTCGGATCGAGCCGCAGCGGCGTATCGGCGCCGAATGCCTCGCGCAGCGCCAGGATCGCCGCGATCTCCTGATCGGGCGGGAAGACGCCCCCCTTCAGCTTGATGGACTTGAAGCCGAACTCGCGGCACATCGCTTGCGCCTGCGCCACGATGCCGGCCGGATCGAGCGCGGCCCGTTGGCGAGCCGCGGCCCAGCCGGTCGCGGTCGGATCCACGCCGAATCCCAGTTTGCCGCCCGCGCCCTCGTACTTATAGAACAGATAGGCCGAAAAGTCCACCCGCTCGCGCACGCGGCCGCCGAGCAGATCACACACCGGCCGGCCGGTCGCCTTGCCCATGATGTCGAAGCAGGCCACCTCGATCGCGCTGTAGACATGGAGGATGCGACGATGTTCCCAGCCCACCAGATTGGCCGGCGCGTGGCCCGCGCCGAAGCGCTCCACCAGGCCCCGGTAGAGCGCGTTGAGCTGGAACGGATCCTGGCCCACCACCACCTCGGCCGCGGCCTCCAGCGCGGCGGTCGTCTCGGCGCTGCCGGGCACCTCGCCCAGGCCACTGATGCCGTCGTTCGTCACCAGCTCGACGATCGTGCGCAGGGCATAGGGCGCATGCAGCCCGGCCGCGTTGAGCAGCGGCGGATCGCTGATGGCGATGGGGGTCACGCGCATTTCCTGGATGTGCATCGCTCAACCCCCTTTGATCGCGCCGGCCGTCAGGCCGGCCACCATGAACTTCTGGGCCGACATGTAAATGATCACCACCGGGATCGAGATCACCAGCGCCGAGGCCATCAGCAGGCCCCACGGGTAGATGTCGCCGTAGATCGTCGTGGCCATGCCCACCGTAAGGGTCTTCAGGTTATCGCTGCGAATAAAAACGAACGCGTAGAGAAACTCCTTCCAGGCCGACGTGAAGGCAAAGAGCGCCACCGCCAGCAGCGCCGGCTTCGTCAGCGGCAGCGTGACCTTGAGAAACGCCTGCAGGCGTGTCGCGCCGTCTACCATGGCCGCGTGTTCCAGATCCTCTGGGATCGAACGGTAGTAGCCCAACAGGAGCCAGGTGGAGAAGGGCATCATAAAGGTCGGATAGACGGCAATCAGCCCGACCAGCGAGTTGATCAGCCCCAGGTTGGTGAGGATCTGATAGAGCGGGATGAACATCAGCGCGCCGGGGATCAGGTAAGTGATCAACAGCACCGCGTTGAGCGTGTCGGCCCCGCGGAAGCGCAGCCGCGCCAGCGCGTAAGCACCCAGGGCCGATAACGAGACCGAAAGTGCCGTGCTGAAGACCGTCACGATGATCGTATTGCGCGCCCAGACGAAGAACGGCTGCTCGAAAAAGAGCTTGCGGAACTGCTCGAGCGACCACGGCGCGGGCCACAGGATGTTCTGGCGCATCGTGATCTGCAGTTCCGTCTTGAACGCGGTAATGATGATCCAGTAGAAGGGGAAATAGATCAACGCCAGCAACACGATCATCGTGGCCGCGCGTACGAGGGTCAGGGTGCGGCGCCGTGCACTGGTGCGCGCCGGCCCGGCCGGCCGGGCCGCCCGGATGGCCGTGTTCAGCCCGTTGGCAATGAGGCGCAGGGGCCACAGCACGAGACCCAACACAAAGCCGATGATCCGGCCCAGAAAGCTGAGCAGCTTCGTCTGCCAGGTTTCTTCCACATCGGTGCTGACATCGCGGCGCATGTAGCCGGAAAGGAGCAGGATCAAAAAGCCCAGCACCGGCGTCATGGTGAGCGCGATGGCCGCGGCCGGGCCGAAGCGCAACCCGATCATGCCGTACTGATACGTCAACACCGAATAGACGCGCGTGGTGCCGGCGGGGCCGCCGCCGGTCAATAGGAAGATCACCTCGAAGCTGTTGAAAGTCCAGATGGTGGAAAGCAGCACGGCCACCAGCGCCACGAAGCGGATGCCGGGCAGCGTGATATGACGAAAGCGTTGCCATTCCGACGCGCCATCCACCTCGGCCGCCTCGTACAGCTCCTGAGGGATGGACTGGAGCCCGGCCAGGATGTTGACCGTAAAGAACGGGATGCCGGCCCACACGTTGGCCAGGATCACCGCCGGCAGCGCCAGCCGGGGATTGCCCAGCCACGAGATCCCCTCGCTGATGATGCCGAGCTGGAGCAAAATGTAGTTCAGGGCGCCGAACAGCGGATCGAAGATGCTCTTCCAGGTCAGCGCCTGGACGACCGACGGGATGATCCACGGCAGGAGCACCAGGCCGGTGAGGATGTTGCGGCCGCGCATCTGGGCGTTGATGACCAGTGCGGCAATCAGGCCGAAGATGAACTTAAGGATGATGCAAGAAGTCGTAAAGATGATCGTGGTCCGCACCGCCTGCCAATAAAAGGGGTCTTGCCACAGGCGGATGTAGTTATCGAACCAGACCCATTGCTGCTCGCCACGGATCGTGCGTGCAGTGAAGCTGATCAGCACGGCCTCGACCAGAGGCCAGGCGATGAACGCCACCATCAGGATGACGACCGGCGCGATAAAGGGCAACGCGACCTGCCAGTCGCGGCCCAGAATCCGATCGAGGCGGCGCCATCGGGAGACCTGAGGGAGGGGATAGGTTATTGAAGTCATACAAGCTCCGCTTTGATTTTATCGGGGGGATGG
>JBBIKA010000030.1:0-25793 GCA_037445695.1 Chloroflexota bacterium | reverse complement strand
CAATACGATCGTGGAGGGATGGAAGGCATGGGTGAGCGCCAGCGCCAGCGCCGGCCAGAAGAGCGCCACCTCCCCGCGCAGCGCGGCCAACGCCAGCCCGATGAAGATGAGCACGCCGACGGTCATGAGACTGTAGTTTTCGATGTAACCGAAGAAGAGCTGGATCAGGCCCAGGCTTGCCACCAGGCCCCAGATCACGATCCGCTCATGGCGTTCGGCGCCGAGCCGATCGGCCACACCCAAGAGCACCCAAATGAAGATCACGCCCGCCATCACGCTGAGGAGCGTATAGACCGGGATCGGATCGGGCCAGCCGAAGAGCCGATTGCCCAGCGCCCACAAGCGGGCATGGAGGAAGACATCGAGCGGCGCCTGCCAGTTGTAGGTCAACCTGACCTGAGGATGCGGGATCGCGTGCACCAGGAGATAGGCATCGCCCCAGCGTAGATGGCGGAGGCGGAACAGATAGAAGGGGACGGCACATACCAGCGCGATGGCAGCGCGGCGATAGCCTGCAGGAATCGGCCGCAACGATAGCCGGCCGATCGGGAGCCGGTCGCCGAACAGGACCAGTCCGGCCGCCAATCCGGCCAGCGTCCACCGCCAGGGGATCGGCAGGTAGATGGCGGGCCAGAGCCCCCAAGCCACCTCTTCGGGAAAGAGCGGCGCGGCCAGCGAAAGCGCAATCAACGCCAGCGCCACCCCGCGCAACGCCCACACCAGCCGCTGCGATTGTCGAGACATGGGGTAGATTGTATCCGATTCCGGGTGAAGGCGCAAAGGGCCGGCGATCCATCGGCCGCGCCACCCCCTGTGGCGCAGGCTTGAGCCTGCAGGCGGGGCTGAAGCCCGCGCCACAGACGGTTCCTCAATACGTCAGCCCGAACCCGAACGGGAAGAGCGGATTCTCCGAGTCATACGGCACGTCGGGCTTCTGCTTGCGCACCGCGTCCATCGAAGAGGGCAGCTCGAACGGCAGCTTGCCGCCGGGCGCAAAGCGGCCGAAGATCACGTCGAGCACGGCCGCATCGTGCGCGCCGAACTCGCCGAGCAGGCCGGCGCACTCGGCCGCGATCTCCGGGATCACGGCCGGCCGGTCGAGGTGGATGGCCACGATCGTCGGCACCTGCCGCAGGATCTCCAGGATGTGCGCCTTTTCCTCCCCCTTGAAGTCCAGGTCGCCGGCGTGGAAGTGCTCGCGCAGGAAGCCCGTGCGCTTCTCGTACGGCGTGTTGAGGCGCAGGATGGCGTAATCGGCCTGGGCCGGCGCGCCGACGACCTCGCCGTAGGCCGCGGCCGCCTCGGCCGCGACCCCCTCCACGTAGAGCCGCGGCCGGCCGCGCAGCGGCAACGCCTTGCCCTGGGCCGTCTCGCCGTTCTTGAGCAGCACGATGGCCTTGCGCTGCGCCAGCTCGCCCGCCCGGCGGAAGGCCGCCGCGCCGGCGATGCGTGCGGCCGCCTCCACGTCCACGTAGGGGTTGTCGAACAGGCCGAGCTGGAACTTGACGCGCAGCAGGCGCCGCACCGATTGGTCGAGGCGCGCCTCCGCCACCTGGCCGCTGCGCACCAGCTCGACGACCACCTCCGGGCACGCCTCGCCGCCGAACTGATCCACGCCCGCGTTCAGCGCCTTGAGCACGCGCTCGGCCAGGCTCAAGTGTTCGACGCCCCACGCCCGTGCCGCGAACACCTCGCCGCCCGGCAACACCGCCGACGTGAGCAGCCCCCAGTCGGTGCACACCACGCCGTCGAAGCCGTACCTCTCGCGCAGCAGGCCGGTGATGACATCCCAGTTGAAGCCGAAGCCCACCTCCTCGATCCCCGGCACGCCGATCGGCTGGCCGTAGTAGGGCATGATCGCGGCCGTGCCGGCGCGGAAGGCCGCCTCGAAGGGGATCAGGTGATAGGCGAAGTTGTGGCCGGGGTAGATCTGCTCTTTGCCCTCCGGAAAGTGCGGATCCTCGCCGTCCTTTTGCGGACCGCCGCCGGGGAAGTGCTTGGTCATGCACGCCACGCTGTGCGGGCCGAGGATCTCGCCCTGGAAGCCGCGGATGTAGGCATAGACCAGCGCCGCGGCCAGCTCCGCGTCTTCCCCGAAGGTGCCGTTGATGCGGCCCCAGCGCGGCTCGGTCGCCAGATCGGCCATCGGATGGAGCGCGGTGCGGATGCCCACGGCCAGGTATTCCTGCCGGGCGATGTCGGCGAACTCCTGCGTCGCCGCCGGATCGCCGATGGCCGCCAGGCCGATCGGCTCGGGCCACTGCGAGAAGCCGCCGGTCTGCGCGCCGAGCACGATGTTGCGCGTGAACGCGTGCCGTGGATCCGACGCGATGGTCACCGGAATGCCCAGCCGCGTGCCTTCGGCCAACTTCTGGAGGCGGTTGTACCAGGCCGCCGTCTCGGCCGGCGAGGCGATGCGCGCCACGTTGAAGTGGGTCATGTGGCGGCGCAGGAGCAGGTCGGCCACGGCCGGCCCGCCGAACATCCCCGCCCCCTCGAACGTGACGTCGTCGGGGTTGACCGGCACGAAGGCGTGGAACATCTGCCCGGCCTTCTCCTCCAGCGTCATCTGGCCGAGCAGGTCTTCGACCCGCTCCGCGATGGGCCGCCGCGGGTCCTCGTAGGGATCGAGGCGGCCGTTCTTGTTTAGATCGCGAAAAGTGATATCATTGTCTTTGTGAAACATGGTTGACCTCTGCAAAAAAGGAGCATCTTATGTCGGACATCGAAACCATCCTCGCTCAATTGACCCTCGAAGAGAAGGCCGCGCTTTGCACCGGCGCCACCATCTGGACCACCGCGGCGATCGAACGGCTCGGCGTGCCGGCGATCGTGATGACCGATGGGCCGCACGGCGTGCGCCGCTCGGCCGACCCCAATCAGATCGCCGCGGCGAGCCTGCCGGCCACCTGTTTTCCGACCGCCTCCTGTCTGGCCGCCACCTGGGATCGCGACCTGATGCGCCAGGTGGGCGAGGCGCTGGGCCAGGAGGCGCGCGCGCTCGGCGTGAACGTGCTGTTGGGGCCGGGCATCAACATGAAGCGTTCCCCGCGTTGCGGCCGCAACTTCGAATACTACTCGGAAGACCCCTTCCTGGCGGGCGAGCTGGCCGCCGCGTTCATCGCCGGCATCCAGAGCCAGGGCGTGGGCACATCGGTCAAGCACTTCGCGGCCAACAACCAGGAGACCGAGCGCTTCCGCATAGATGCCCTCGTGGACGAGCGGCCGCTGCGCGAGATCTACCTGCCGGCGTTCGAGATCGCGGTGAAGAAGGGCCGCCCCTGGACCGTCATGTGCGCCTACAACAAGCTCAACGGCACCTACTGCGCGGAGCACCACACCCTGCTGACCGACATCCTGAAGCGAGAGTGGGGCTTCGAGGGGCTGGTGGTCTCCGATTGGGGTGCGGTGCACGATCGGGTCAAGTCGCTTCAGGCCGGCCTCGATCTGGAGATGCCCGGCCCTCAGCCGCGGCGCACGCAGGCGGTGATCGAGGCAGTGCGCTCGGCCGCGCTGGACGAAGCCGTGCTCGACGAGGCGGTGCGGCGCATCCTGGGCCTTGTGTTCAAGGCGGCCGCGACACCGTTGGGCGGCGCGTTCGATGTGGCCGGCCATCACGCGTTGGCCCGCAAGGCGGCCGGCGAGGGCATTGTCCTGCTCAAGAACAACGGCCTCTTGCCTCTGCGCGCGCCGCGCCGCATTGCCGTCATCGGCCGCGCGGCCAAGGAGCCATACTTCCAGGGTGGCGGCAGCTCGCACATCAACCCGACGCAGGTGGACATCCCCTTCGACGAGGTGCAGAAGCTGGCCGGCGACGCGCTGCTGACCTATGCCGAGGGCTATCCGGCCGGGCCGGGCTTCGACCAGGCGCTGATCGACGCGGCGGTGGCCGCGGCGCGCGCTGCCGACGTGGCGCTCCTCTTCATCGCCCTGCCGGCCTTCATCGAGTCGGAGGGCTACGACCGGGCCGATCTGGACCTCACGCCGCAGCAGGTCGCGCTGATCCGCGGGGTCTGCGCCGTGCAGCCGAATTCGGTCGTCATCTTGAACAGCGGCTCCGCGGTCACGATGAGCGAGTGGCTCGCTGGACCGGCGGCCGTGCTCGAGGCGTGGATGATGGGCCAGGCGGGCGGCGGCGCCATCGCCGACGTGCTCTTCGGCAAGGTAAACCCGTCGGGCAAGCTGGCCGAGACCTTCCCCTGCAAGCTGGCCGACACGCCGGCGCACATCAACTTTCCGGGCGACGCGGGCCAGGTGCGCTACGGCGAGGGCATCTTCATCGGCTATCGCTACTACGACGCCAAGGAGATGCCGGTGCTCTTCCCCTTTGGCTATGGCCTCAGCTACACCTCCTTCGCGTACAGCAATCCCCGGCTCTCGGCCGAGGTTTTCGACGACGTGGACGGCGTGACCGTCTCGGTGGACGTGACGAATACCGGCGCGGTCGCGGGCAAGGAGGTCGTCCAAGTTTATGTGCACGACCGCCAGTCGAGGCTGATCCGGCCGCCAAAGGAGCTGAAGGGCTTTGTCAAGGTCGAGCTCCAGCCCGGCGAGACAAAGACGGTCACGATCCCGCTCGACTTGCGGGCGTTCGCGTATTACCATCCCGGCTATCGGCAGTGGATAACCGAGGACGGCGAGTTCGACATCCTGATCGCCGCGTCGGCGGCGGACATTCGCTGCACGCTCACCGCGACGTTGCGCTCGACCCTGAAGCTGCCGTGCATCCTCAACCGCGAGTCCACCGTGCGCGAGTGGCTGGAAGACCCGGTCGGCCGGGTGGTCTTCGATCCGATGTACCGGCAGATCAAGGCGCAGACCGCGGCGATGTTGGGCGGCGAGAGCGGCGGCCTGGGCATGGATCCGACCGGCTTCATGCTGGAGATGCCGCTGTTGAGCCTGCTCCAGTTCCAGGAGGGCAGCTTGCCGATGCCGGCCGACGCGATCGTGGATGCGATGCTTCAGGCCGCGCGCGAGATGGCGGCGCGCGCGTAGGGGCGCGGAATATGTGCCCCTGCGCGGCGCGTCCGGCCACCTGTGGCCCATAGGGCCGCCGGAAAGCGGTCCTACGACCGAATCTCGAAAGTGGCCCATGTCGGGCCGGATTCGACCGGCCCGACATGGGAGCTCGGTCCGAGCCGGACGCGGAACGTGCCCGGCTCGACGACGTATTTCATGTCCGGCCCGTAGAAGCCCAGCTCGCGGGCCGGCACCGCGCAGCGCACAACCCGCTTTTCGCCCGGCTGCAACTCGACACGGCAAAAGCCCTTCAGCTCCTGCACCGGCCGGGTGACGCTGCCGACCAGATCGCGCACGTAGAGCTGGACCACCTCGACCCCCGGCCGCGAGCCGGTGTTCTCGATCGTCGCGCTGACGACGAGTGTGTCGTCCGGGCCGATGACCGGCGTCTCCACCTGCAGGTCGCGATACGCGAAGGTTGTGTAGGAGAGGCCGAATCCGAACGGGAAGAGCGGCTCGTTCGGCCCGTCAATGTAGCGCGATTTGAACGGCTCGCCAAACTGTGGCACTCCCTCCCCCTCCATCGGCCGGCCGGTGTTCTTGTGGGCGTAATAGATTGGGATCTGACCTTCGGCGGCCGGCCAGGTCGTGGTCAGCTTGCCCGAGGGGGTGGCCGCGCCGAAGAGCAGATCGGCGACCGCGCGGCCGGCGCGGATGCCGGCGTGCCAGGCGACGAGGAGCGCATCGGCCTGGGCGGCCAGCCGGGGGATCACCAACGGTCGGCCGGTCATCAGCACGGCGACGATCGGCTTGCCGGTGGCGGCCAGCGCGTCCATCAGCTCTTGTTGCCGGCCAGGCAGGCCCAGATGCATCCGCGAGCGGGCTTCACCGCTCATGTTCGCGCTTTCGCCGACGACCGCGATCACCACATCGGCAGCTTGCGCGGCGGCCACCGCGGCCGCGATGTCGGCCGGGTCGGCGCCGGCGACGGGGCATCCCGCCGCGTATATCACGTCGTGGCCGGCCGGCAGATAGGCCCGGATGCCGTCGAGCACCGACTCGGCATCCTCTTCTCGGCCGAAGAAGGCCCACGTGCCGAGCATGTCGCGGCGGGCATCGGCCAGCGGGCCAACGAGTGCGATGCGCTGGTTGCCGGCTACAAGCGGCAACAGGCCATCGGCGTTTTTGAGCAACACCATGGACTTCTGCGCCACCTCCAGCGCCAGCTCACGGAACTCATCGCACAGGATCAGGCGTGCGGGCAGCGACTCATCGGTGTAGGGCCGTTCGAACAGGCCGAGCCGCACCTTGAGGCGCAGCACGCGGCGGGCGGCTTCATCCACCCGCGCCATCGGCACGGCGCCCTCGCCAACCAGTTCGGCCAGATGATCGGCGAACGCGGTGCTCACCATCTCCATGTCGAGCCCGGCGAGGATGCTCAGCCGGGCTGCCTCCTTGAGGTCGGCCGCGACACCGTGGGGGATCAGCTCGCGCACGGCCTCGTAGTCGCTCACCACGAGGCCGGGCCACTGCCATTCGTCGCGCAGGATCGTGCGCAGCGTCAGCGTGTTGATTGTGGCCGGCACGCCCGCGATCTCGTTGAACGCGCTCATCACGCTGCCTGCGCCCGCGTCGAAGGCTGCTTTGAAGGGTACGAGGTAGATATCGCGCAACGTTCGTTCTGAGATGTCCGCGGTGTTGTAATCGCGGCCGGCTTCGGCTGCGCCGTAAGCGACATAATGCTTGGGGCAGGCGGCGATCCGGCGGCCGCCTGGCAAGTCGCCGGCCTGAAAGCCGCGCACCCGTGCCCGTGCGATCGCCGCGGCAAGGAAGGGGTCTTCGCCCGCGCCCTCGGCGATGCGGCCCCAGCGCGGGTCGCGCGCGATATCTACCATCGGCGCGAAAATCCAGTCGGTGCCGCATGCCGAGGCTTCAGCCGCGGCCGCGCGCGCGGCGCGCTCTAGGAGGGACGGGTCCCAGGTGCACGATTCCGCCAAGGGGATCGGGAAGATGGTGCGGAAGCCGTGAATCACGTCGTTACCCACGATCAGCGGGATGCCCAGGCGCGATTCTTCAACTGCCAGCCGTTGCAGTGCGTTGATTTGGCTGCCGTCGCTGATGCCGAAGATCGAGCCGATCTGGCCGGCCCGAATTTTATCTTCCAGTCCTGGGCGCAGTCGCCGCGCGAATTGTATGGGCTGGCCGGTCTGCTTTGCCTCTTCGATCTGCTTCTGCATTTCGTCCGGGTCAGGCATGACGAACGGCGTGGTTTGCACGAGCTGGCCGATCTTTTCGGCCAATGTCATTTGAGCCAAGAGCGCCTCTACTCTGGCCTCGACTGCGGGATCAAGGGTGTTGTAGTGTGGTGTTTTGCTTTTCATTGTGGTTTTTTCCTACCATGTTTCCAGCCACTCCCCGAACCGCTCGATCCACCCGTCCACCGGCAGCCCCAGTTTGCGCATCCCGAAGCCATGGCCGCCCTTTGCGTAGATGTGCAGCTCGGCCGGTTTTCCGGCCGCCTGCCAGGCAGTGTAGATCGCCACGCTGATGGCCGGGGGGATGAGCGGGTCGTCGCCGGCGTGGGCCAGGAAGAGGGGCGGCGCATCGGCCGGCACGACGACCTCGTCGAAGTGGGCGGCATAGATCGGCGCCGCGAAGTCGGGCCGGCTGTGCGGGTCGTGATGGAGCGTGACGGCCATGGTCACCGCGCCGCCGGCCGAGAAGCCCATGACGCCGATGCGGTCGGGCCGGAGGCGCCATTCGGCCGCGCGGGCGCGCACCAGGCGCACGGCTTGCTGCGCGTCCGCCAGGATCAGCGGCGCCAGCGCGCTGAGCGGCCCGGCCATCTTGGCGCGGTCAGCGATGCGTTCCTGGACTTCGGCCATGAAGTTGTCACCGGTGGGAATGAGCCGGTATTTCAGCATGAACGCGGCGATGCCGTGCGCGTTGAGCCACTCTGCCACCTGGATGCCTTCGTGTTCGAAGGCCAGGAAGTGGAACGCGCCGCCCGGACAGACGATGACGGCCGTGCCGTTGGCGCGCTGCGGGTCGGGCAGGAAGGCGGTCAGGGTCGGCCGGCTCACGTTGCGGATCACCTTCAGGCCGAAGTCCGGCGTGAGCGAGATCTCTTCCTGGTGGGTCCAGTCCTCAGAGCCGGGCGCGGCGGCCGGCCAGAGGGGGATGATGGTTGGTTGGAGCGTAGATTGCATCGTAGGAGTCTCTCCTGAAAGTCTCTCCTGAAAGTTGATTCGGGGCCGGCGATTGCAATCGCGGCTAACGGGCCTGCGGCCGGGCGTCCACCTGCGTGGACGCCCTCCACCCCCGCCGGTCGGCGCAGGCCGACCTCGCGGCCCGCAGCCCCCTCGCCCCGAATTCATTCGGCGGCTATCTGACCCTCGCCTGCGCGCCGGCCCAGACCCCCAGCAGACAGATGACCGGCAGGCTGGCAAACGCCAATCCCCAGCCGGCCGACGAATCGGCCAGCGCGCCGAAGAGGAGCGGCCCGGCCAACACGCCGGCGTTCTGCCCGGCCATCACCACGGCCATCGCCAGGCCACTTCCGCCCGTCTCCCGGCCGGCCTCGACCGCGGCGGCGAAGATGTTCGGCGGCGTCACCGAGAGGAACAGGCCCTGCGCGGCGACCAGGACGATCAGCAGTGACAGGCCGGCGGCGCCGGTCAGCGGCAGGATGATCGCCGCGGCGATCAGGCCGAACAGATAGACCCGTTTGCGCGAGCCGATCCGATCGGAGAGCAGGCCGCCGGCCGGGCCGGAGATGATGGACATCAGCGGCGTGATGCTCGTCAGCCCTGCGGCCTGCGCCAACGCCACCCCCCGCACGGTGTAGATGTAAGTGGGCAGGAAGGCGCCGATGGCGAAGACCGCGGTGCAGTAACAGGCGAACGCCGCACCGAGCCACCAGACAGTTGGATTATGCAAAGTCTGCCCCGCGGCCTGCAGCGCCTGGGGCGTTGCGGTCGCCTCTCGCTGCCCAGGCGCAGGCCGGACGACGAGCAGGAACAACAGCGTCGTCAGCGCCGCGTACAAACAGCCGAACCACCACACGCTGCGCCAGCCGTTCCATTCGGCCAGCGCCGGCGCGGCCAGCAGCATCGTCAAGAGGCCGACCGGCACCCAGGTGGCCCAAAGGCCCAGCGCGACGCCTCGATGCCGCGGGAACCACGGCCCGATCACGGCCGGCGCCATCACTGCGACGAACCCCGTGCCGATGCCTTCGATCACGCGGCTGAGCAGCAACACGTCCAGGTTGGGGCTCAGCGCGCCGAGCCCCGCGCCGAGCGCCATGCTTCCGCCGGCCAGCGCGCCCGTCCAGCGATAGCCGACGCGCTGGAAGATGAAGCCGGCCGGCAGCGCCAACAGCAGCCCGGTGATGGCGTAGAGCGACATCAGCAGGCCGGCCCGTCCCACCGACAGCCCCCAGGCCTCCATCAAGATCGGCAGGATCGGCGGAACCTTCGATTGATTGAGCGGCGCGGCGATGCTGAAGAGCATCAGGACCGCCAGGATCAGCCACGCCCGCCGACCGGGGGGTGGAGGTTGATGTTCAGGCAATTTTCACCTTGCAGCGCAAACCAAAAGCGGCGTCGAACTTTGGATTGCGGGGACGTGTCCCCGCTTTTTGATCGCCAACGGCGACGAGTCGCCGCAGACCAAAAGCGGCGTCGGGCCGCCGCAGACCAAAAGCGGCGGCGGGCCTTGGATTGCGGCGCCTCAGCGCCGCTTTTCGATCTTTCGCGCCGACCATCGGGCCGCCGCAGACCAAAAGCGGCGGCGAGCTTTGGATTGCGGCGCCTCAGCGCCGCTTTTCGATCTTTCGCGCCGACCATCGGGCCGCCGCAGACCAAAAGCGGCGTCATGCCGCCGCAGACCAAAAGCGGCGTCGGGCCGCCGCAGACCAAAAGCGGCGGCGGGCCGCCACAAGCCAAAATGGGCGATTACGCGCCGACGGTGTGCTGACCGGCCGGCAGGCGTTGCGGGACCTGTCCGGGCAGGTCCACGATCACGGGCACGGGCGAATCAACCGCCACCCGGCCCGGCTCGGCGCGCACGTGGATCAGGCCGTGCGGCGTGGGCACCTTGCCCTCGGCCCAGGCCAGGCGGCCCAGCCGCGGCGCAATGCGCGCAACCGTATAGCCCGGCTCGGCCGGAGTAACGCCTAACGTGTAGAAGACCATATCTTTCGTCGGCGTGCAGCTCCAGCCATGCACGTGCGTGCCCCAGCCCCAGCACTCGCCGATGGTGTCGTAGCCGTCCTTGAGGAACTGGCTCCAGCGCCGGTAGAGATCGGGTAACCGGTCGGCCAGGCCCGCGGCCGCCACCGCGTCGTGCACCACGTAACTGATGAACGGCTCGCCGATCACGATCTCGCGCTCGACATCCCAGTCGGGCTCGTAGATGCCCATGAACTGCTTCTGCATCTTCTCGAGGGAGTAGTCGCCGCTCTCGCCGCCCGTCCACGAGCGCACCACCAGCCGGCCGGGATCGGTGATCGTCTCGATGATGCGCGGCCAGCGCTCCTGCGGGGCCAGGCCCGAGACGATGGCCAGCGCGCCGGCCACCTGGCTGATCGGCTTTTGCGGCACGCCGTCCTTGATATGGTCAATGTACGTGCCGCGCGCCTCGTCCCAGAACATCTCGTAGCCGGCTTTGACCTTTGCGTACAGCTCTGCAGCCCAGGCGCGGCTGGCGTTCTCGCCCAGCCAGCCGGCCATTTCGCCGAACTCCTTCAGCCCGCGCGCCCAGATGGCCGTCAAGATCGAGCTGGTGTCCTCCACGCACAGCGCGGCCCAGTCCACCAGGTTCCACTCGACCACATCTTTCAGCACGCCGGCCTCCGTCTGGAAGGCCGCGTACCAGCGCAAGATACGCTCGATGGTCGGCATGAACGACTTCACCTTGGCCCGGTCGCCGGCGAAG
The DNA here is from genome assembly GCA_037445695.1 of Chloroflexota bacterium. Taxonomy (GTDB): domain Bacteria; phylum Chloroflexota; class Anaerolineae; order CG2-30-64-16; family CG2-30-64-16; genus CAKZKT01. The sequence continues at coordinate 14,897 of JBBIKA010000030.1, read as the reverse complement.
CGGTAGAGGTTGTAGACGCCATGCACCCAGTGCAGGCCCCAATCCGGGATGGTAAGGCCGCCGCTGGCCTCGATTTCGCCCGCCACGCTCATCGGCAGGATGCCGTCGGAGCGCGGGGAGTTGCCCAGGTCGAGGTAGCGCCAGGCCAGCCGCCAGTCGGTGTTGGTCGCCAGGTGCACCATCTGATGCACCACGCTGTCACCCACCCAGGCGCGTTGCTCGCGCGTGGGGCAATCGGTGAACGCGTCGAACGAGTTGAGGTTGACCGTGCGGATGCCGGCCTGGTAGATGGCGTTCAGTTCGGGGTCGGAGCACGCGAAGGAGGCGCCGGCCGACCAGGGGTAGATCATCTCGCGCACGGCCAGCCGCTTGACCGTCACCGCGCCGTGCGCGGCGTGGATCACCACGTAGATGCGGCGCAGGCCGTTGATGTCGAACGTCTCGAAGACGTCGTCGTGCCCGCGCGCGATGTAGCGGCTGCCGTTGTGCGGTCCGAACATGCCCCGTTCCCTGCCCGTGAGCGGATCCTCGACGTAGCAGAACTCGAAGATGGTGCCGGCCGGCGCGTCTACCTCCCACTGCACCAGGCCGGCGACGATGCGGCCGAAGTCGGCCATCAGTCGCGCGGGCCGGCCCTCGGCGACCTCCACGGTCACGGGCAGTCCGGCGGCCGCGGCGATCGGCTCGGCCGCGAGCGTCATGCTGGCGGCCACGCGGGCCGCGGGCAGGGATTTGGTGGTATCCACGGCGCCTTGCAGGCGTTCGACCCGGATGCCGGCCGGCTCAACCACGGCCCCGCCCAGGTAGGCGATCGTGCGCGGATAGAGCGGCCCGTAGGGATCGGTGGGCGGCTGCGAGCGGGCAAACCCGCCGATGTGGATCGCGCGCAGCAGTTGGGCCGTGGGCCAGGCCGCATCGTCGAAGTCCGCAGCCTGCCAGCCCACCGGCAGCTTGCGCGCGTCCACCAGTTCCACCGGCACACCCCCGCCGACCGGGTCGCTGCCGGGTTCGGCCATCTCCCAGGCGTGGCATTTGGTCGCCTTCCACGAGCCATCGCTGACCAACCAGCCGGCCTCGCCCAGGTTCGCCTCGAAGACCAGCGCGCCGGTCAGCCCCAGCCCCGTGTTGGGGGTCGGGGGGATGTAGAAGGAGTTGGGCCGGCCGTAGGATTTTACGGAAACGGCGATCAGGTTGGCGCCCACTTTCAGGTAGGGCGCGAGATCAACCAGGTCGTACATCAGGCGCCGCGGCTGGCTGCGCGCCGGTCCGCGGCAGACCTCCTGGCCGTTGACGTACAGCACGTAGCGCGAATCGGCGGTGATGCGCGCCGCCGCGCGTGCAGGCACGGCGGTCAAAGTGAAGGCCTTGCGGAACAGGCCATGCGATTCTTGGCGCGGGGGCGGCGCCATGCCGGGCAATCCCGGGGCGAAGGGCACCTGGTCCTCGGGGATCCAGATCCAGTGGCCGCGCCAGCGGATTTCGGGGAAATCTTTGGGGGTGATCGGTGCGCTCATATTGTCTCCTTTTTTTGCTGGTCGGACGATGTTTTGGCCCGAAGCCCTTCCATCAGTACATCTACCAGGTGACGGGCCATTTCTTCGGGAGGAAACGACACACGGCGGTGGCCAACTGTGGCCAGTTCGACACCGATGGCCAAACCCATGATTATGCTGGTGAGCACCTCTTCGGCTACGAAAGGATCTACGGGCCGAAGCGCGCCGTTGGTCATGAGGACGGACAGGCGCTCGATCAGACGTTCCTGTCCACGACGCACTGCGGTGTCCAGGTGCCGTCTCACTTCAGGGTCGAGCAGCGCCTGCTGCAACGTGAGGATTGTCGTTGGGTGTTCCTGGACGAAGCGGATACGCCGGATGACGAACTGGGTGAGGGCCTCTTCGGGCGTGGCAGCCTGAATGTGTTCGATGTCGTGTAGCCAGCTTTCGCTGATGCGATCAATGAGCGCAAGCAGGATAGCGCGCTTATTGGGAAAATAATTGTAGAGGGTGCCTTCCGAGACACCGGCTTCGGCAGCGATCTCGCGCGTAGTAGCCCGGTCATAACCGCGCCGGCTGAAAACGCGTTCGGCGGCAAGCAGAATCTGACATGGCCGCTCGGCCGGTCGGCGGCGGCCGGAGTGAACCTCGGCGTGATTCATGGAGTGTCCCCGATGGAAGCGCGACTGCCTCTCGGACAATGAACACGCTAATGAGTGAGCGCTTACTTATTATAGCTGCTTCAAGTCGCGTGTCAACTTCGGTCGTGTTTGTAAGTGTTTACCTTAAAATCGGAGGATGGGGACAGGTAGGGGGCTGTTCCGTGGCAACGGTGAACAGTTACCCGTGCCGGATAGATTTGGGCGCCAAAGTCCGTTTGGCATATAATTGAAACATTAAAACCTCTGTCTTCTTGGAGGCACCATGTCCCTTTCTGCGCGCGTTGCCCGGCTGCGCCAACAGAGCCTGGAGGCGATCCCCACCCTCTCGGCCGAACGGGCGCGGCTGATTACCGAATTCTATCGGCAAGACCTGGGCCTGGTCTCTGCGCCGGTGCGTCGGGCGCTGGCGTTCCAATATCTCATGGAGCACAAGACGATCTGCATCAACGAGGGCGAGCTGATCGTGGGCGAAAAAGGCCCGGCGCCGGCCGCTGCGCCTACCTTCCCCGAGCTGTGCTGTCATAGTTTGGCCGACCTGGAGATCCTGGATAGCCGGGAGAAGCTCCCCTTTAAGGTGAGCGCGGAGACCCGTCAGCTCTACGCCGAACAGATCATCCCCTTCTGGCGAGGCAAGTCCATGCGCGACTTGATCTTTCGGGAGATGACCGACGAGTGGAAGGCGGCCTACGACGCGGGCATCTTCACCGAGTTCATGGAGCAGCGCGCGCCCGGCCATACCGTGCTGGACGACAAGATCTATCGCAAGGGGATGCTCGACTTCAGCGCGGACATTGACGCCGCTTTGGCCCGGCTGGACTATCTGGCCGATCCTGAGGCCTACGCCAAACAGGAGGAGCTCAAGGCAATGCGCATCTGCGCGCACGCGCTCATCCGCTTTGCGGAGCGCCACGCGGAGAAGGCCGAGGAGCTGGCTGCCGCCGAACCGGACGCCGGCCGCCGCGCCGAATTGCAGCGCATCGCGGCCATCTGTCGCCATGTGCCGGCCCACGCCCCGCGCGACTTCTGGGAGGCGCTCCAGTACTACTGGTTCGTCCACCTGGGCGTGACCACCGAGCTCAACACCTGGGATGCTTACAGCCCGGGCCGGCTTGACCAGCATCTCTATCCGTTTTACCGCCGCGGACTGGACGAGGGCACCCTGACGCGCGAGCAGGCCTGCGAGCTGCTGCAATGCTTCTGGATCAAGTTCAACAATCAGCCCGCGCCGCCCAAAGTGGGGGTCACCGCGGCCGAGAGCGGCACCTATACCGACTTCGCCCAGATCAACATCGGGGGCCTGCGGGAAGACGGCTCCGACGGGGTGAACGAGGTCTCGTTTCTCCTGCTCGATGTGGTGGAAGAGATGCGGCTGCTCCAGCCCAGCGCCTCGATCCAGGTCAGCAAGAAAAGCCCCGACAGCTTCATCAAGCGCGGCGGCCAGATCATCCGCACGGGCTTCGGCCAGCCGTCCATCTTCAACGCCGACTTGATCGTCCAGGAGCTGGTGCGCCAGGGCAAGTCGGTGGTCGATGCCCGCAACGGCGGATCGAGCGGCTGCGTGGAGGTGGGCGCGTTCGGCAAGGAGAACTATAACCTGACGGGCTACTTCAACCTGCCCAAGGCGCTGGAGATCACCCTCCACAACGGCGTGGATCCGCGCACCGGCCGGCAGCTCGGTCCGGCCACCGGCGATCCGCGGACATTCCGCTCGTTCGACGAGCTGTTCGCGGCCTACGAGACGCAGCTCCGCCACTTCGTGGACATCAAGGTGCGGGGCAACAACGTCATCGAGCGGTTATATGCCCACTATCTGCCCGCGCCTTTTCTGTCGCTGCTGACGGACGATTGTATTGCCCGTGGCAAGGACTATCACGACGGCGGGCCGCGTTACAACACGAGCTATATCCAGGGGGTGGGCCTGGGCACGTTGACCGATGGCCTGTCGGCGCTCAAGTTTCACGTGTTCGAGCAGAAGAACATCGGCATGGAGGAATTGCTGGCCGCGCTGGATGCCGATTTTGCCGGCGCGGAGCGGCTGCGCCAGATGTTGCTCAATCGCACCCCGCGCTACGGCAACGACGACGACTACGCCGATAGCCTGATGCGCCGGGCGTTCGAAGCGTATTACCGGGCCATAGACGGCCGGCCCAATACCAAAGGGGGGTGCTATCGCATCAATCTGTTGCCCACCACCTGTCATGTCTACTTCGGCGCGGTGACCGGTGCGACGCCCGATGGCCGCCATGCCGGCCGTCCCCTGTCGGAAGGGGTTTCGCCGGTGCAGGGAGCCGATCGCCATGGGCCCACCGCGGTCATTCGCTCGGTGGCCAAGATGGATCACGTGCGCACCGGCGGCACGCTGCTCAACCAGAAGTTGACGCCGCACCTGCTCAAGGATGACGTCGGGCTCGACATGTGGACGAAGCTCGTGCGCACCTACTTCACCCTCGACGGCCACCACATCCAGTTCAACGTGGTGGATGCGGCTACCCTGCGCGCGGCCAAAGCCAATCCCGAGCAATACCGCGATCTGATCGTGCGCGTGGCGGGCTACAGCGACTACTTCTGCAACCTGAGCGAGGCGCTCCAAGACGAGATCATCGCCCGGACGGAGCACCAGGCTTTTTGAGACCAGCGCAACACGGGATGTGATGTGGGCTTCAGCCCGCCCGTTTGCGGCCTGATGAATGTTGAAAAATTAAACCGGTAATTGTCTGCGCCCGCGCGCTGTGCGTCCCGTGCGCCCGCCCGGCGATAAATCTCGTCCATTACCGGAATAAATTTTTCACATTCATAAGGCCGCGCCACATGTCACCCATGGGCGGGCCTGCAATAGCGTTACACCCCTAACCTCTGTCGCCTGTACAGCTCGTCCGGCCGGGTGTGGATGCGCGCCACGTCCCGCTCCGAAAGGAAGTGCGGCCCCCCGGCCGCAAAGGTGCCCAACAGGATGCGCGCGGCCTTCACGGCCATGGCGGTTGTATCCTCGATCTGTTGCGCAGTCTTGCCCAGGACGATCAGCCCGTGGTTCTGAATCAGGATGACACGCGGCAGTTCGTTGCGTTCGTCAATGTAGCGATTGACGCGCGCCCACGTCTCGCGCGCCAGCGGCACGCCCGGATCGGTGTAGGGCACCAGCACCGGCGCCGGACCGCACAAGACGATCTCATCGGGGAAGAGACGGCCCGCATACGCCTCGAAAAAGCGCTGCGAACAGGTCAACATGTTCACCGCGGTCGGATGGGTGTGGCCGACAAAGTTGACCCCCGGCAATTGTAGACATAACGCGTGGAGCAGGGTCTCCACCGACGGATGCCCCGGCGCGTCGGCGTCCACCTTGGCGGCCACCAGCCCGGCCTTCACGTCCGCGTCGCTCAAGTCCTCCTTCTCCATCAGGGTCAACACGCGCGCAAAGGCAACCCGCACGAAGCCGCGCTCGGTGATGGTGCGCAGCTCGGTGCCGCTCGCCTTCACCCAAAACGTCTGCGCGTCGGCGCGGGCCGAAGTGTTCCCCTCGCCCAGGATGACGTAGTCGTTTTCCGGCCGACCCAGGTTGTTGGAGAGGGCCACCAGTTGCTTCAGGATGTCGTCGCTCATGAAAGTCTCTCGATCGTATGATTTTGCACATGCCAGGCACCCTCTCAGGTGCCTGGCATGTGCAACTGTTTACCGTTATCCCGCGCATTGCGCCTTGGGAGCGGACCCTCACCCCCGGACCCCCTCTCCCGCCAAGCGGGAGAGGGGGAGCCCTGTCAAGAGCGGGGTTTTGGGGCCGCTTTGCGGCCCCAAAACCCCGCAATAGAAGGATTTCCCCGCCCCCGCTTGCGGGGGCGGGGATAGGGGTGGGGGCCGTACGACGCAACTGTGAACATTTACCGGCACGTCCGGCGATTTTTCAGTCCAGGTGGAATACTTCTTCCAGCTCCACCAGGGCCTCATCGGCATAGCGGCCGCCCAGCGCCTCAAAGTAGGGGGCCATGAATGCCTGCCAACGAGCATTCACCTCTTCCCCCTTCATCCCTTCCAGCGACGCCTGGAGGCTCTCTTCGGCCTCGAAATAGCCGAACAACAGCCCGTCGTCGCGCAGGAAGAGCGAGTAGTTGTGCCACCCGTGACGGCGCAGCGCATCGAGCATCTCCGGCCACACGGCCTTGTGATGCTCCTTATATTCCGCGATCTTGTCCGCTTTCACCTTGAGCAGAAAGCCCACGCGTTTCATGATCTCTCCTGATTGACTATCGCCAGCTCAAGGCCCAGCAGCCGCGCCAGCTTGCGGATCTTGCCGAGCTGATGCCCGACCCCGAGCGCGCAGTGATGGGTGGGCCCTTCTTCGGCCCAGCGATTCATGAACGTTGCCGGATCGAGGCCGAACTTGAGCCGCGAGTTGGTGTTGCCGATCTCCAGCCGGGGACCGGGGATGGACTCGCCTTCGGCGGCGATCATCTTCAGCCGGCCGTCGGCGGTTTGCGTCAGGCCCAGGAGGGTGATCGGCCCGGTCCTGACGTTGAACTCGACGGAGATGCCGTAGCCGCGCTTGCCGTGATACAATCCCAGCCCGCGCAGCACGGGCTTGCCGTCGCTGATCGCAATGTGCCCCGGGCCATCATGCCCCATGAGCATGAAATCCTCGCCGAAATCCATGGCATAGAACTCGGTGTAGGAGCCGCCCGCGCCGAGCCGATCCATCATCAGCATGGCGACGCACGTCTTGAGGTCCCCTTCGCCGGAAGCCGGAACGCCGCGCGCCGTCAGCAGCGAGTTGCCCACGATGAGGCTGGCGCCCAATTCCTCGTTCGGGTTGCCGTCTAACCCGCGGTAGTAATAGGTTAAGCCGGCCAGGTCATAGTCGGCCACCAGGCGGTCAAGCCCGACGGCCACCCGGGCCGCCCAGCGCAAGCCTTCCTCCGTCACGGGCTGCGAGATCTTGTCGCGGCCGGGTTGGGCAATCTCGAACACGCGGTGGATCTCGGCGATCTTAGCTGCGATCTCGGCGTCGGCGGCCTGGGCCACCCGCCGATGGAGGTCGTCCATCTCCAGGATCTCGATGTGGGCGCCGAGCTGGGCATGGTGCATGGTGAAATCGGAATACATGTCGAGCATGCCCGGGTAGGTATGGCCCAGGAAGCCGATGCGCGCCGAGTGCAATGCCCGCTTGACCCGCGCGGCGGCCACCCACTCGGCGATCTCGCTCCAGGCGCGCTCGAAATAACGGCCGGCGTGGCCTTCCGCGGGGCCGAGCAGGCCGCTGACCACGTTGAAGGGGATGCGGCTGCGGCCGAAGGCATTGGCGATTTCGGGCACGCAACACGCCGAGCAATTGGCCAGCCACTCGCCGGTGTCGGTGTTGGGATAGTCCAGCGCCGGCGTCGGCTGCAGATTGAGGATCAGCACAGGCGCATGGCCGCGCTGGACGGCCGGCAACACCTGCGCCGAGGTGGCATATGTGCCGACGTAGCAGATGATCAGATCAACTCGTTCGCGCGCGAACAGGTCGCCGGCCGCGACGGCAGCCGGCGCGCTGTCTACCAGGCCGGCCGAAACGACCTCCGCGGCCATGTCGGCCAGTCGCGCTTCGACCTGCGCCTGATAGCGCTCCAGACGCTCTTTCAGGCCGGGAAACTGGGGCCAATAGGCCGCCAGTCCGATGCCGAACACCCCTATCTTGGCCCGCTCCTGACGCCGGGCCGTTGTGGCGAGAAAGCCTGCACGATCGTCCATGGCGATTCCTCTGCGGCAGCAACATCCCAAACCGTTTTTTTGATCACAACCACCTGTTCATAGATCTCGGATGGCGCCAGGGGCAGCCGACGGAGGGCAGTTCGACCACATCGTTCAGTTCACGATGTTCCGTCGTCCGCCAGCCGGCGCAACAGTTCTTCCGGCGAAGTTACCCCGTCCAGCCCGCGCAATCTGGCCATGCCGGCCTTGCCCGGCGGCACCCGCCGGCCGACCGCCCGGTAGAACGCGTTGCGCGCGCGGCGCGTCGGCAGGTGGCGCCGGGCCCATTCGCTCTGATAGCCCAGGCCCAGCGCACGTTGCATGATCGTGTGGCCGTAGATAAAGTACGCGCCGTCCAGGAACGTCTGGCGCAAGGGCGCCATTTCCGGCACGTCGAAGTCGTCCACCAGCTTGTTGCCCGGCGCGTTCATCTCGGTGCCGACGTTGATCGGCAGATCGAGCCGAGCGGCCAGCTCGACGATCTCGTGCAGCTTGCGCACTTTGAGCGCCCGCAGCTCGGGATCGGCGATGTTCCAGTTGCGGTCGGGGATGATGTTGAGGGCCGCCGCGCCCTGGCCGATCAGCAAGTCCATCAGCTCCTCGATCGCCTGTTCGCCGGCCGAGGTGCCGTCGAGCCAGGTGACCGTGGGCAATGCGCCGCACGCGATGATGAAGCGGTGATACTCTTCGACCGTGGGGAAGGAGGCGGGGGTGGGGACGACATAGCCGACCCCACCCTTCTTCATCAGCTTGCTGCGCACCAGGTTGGAGAACTTGACGTAGTCGCCGATGACGGCGGCAACCTGGGCCTCGGTGGTCGCCAGCTTTGCGGCCCAGAAGGCCAACAGCTCGCGCGAGGGCGCGGCTTCCGGGCCGTCGTTCATCATGGCGGCCGCCTTGCGGATGAGCGCGACGAGCATGTGGCGCTCGGTGGCGTTGCCCGCCGGGGTCAACGGCAGCACGTCGGTGTCGTAGTCTATCGTCAGCGGGGCCAGATGGGCGTTGAGCCGCGCCAGCATCTCGCGGTTGCGGCGCTCGGCGCGGTCACGCAGCGCGGCCAGGGTAGCGGCCGCGGCGGCCGGCGGCCGGCCGGCGGTGAAGCCGATGCCCATATGGTAGCTGACGCCCGGCTCGCCCGGCGAGTTGATCTCCCGCGCGGCGAACTGGGGGATGAAGACGCGCGTCTCGATGCCGGCACTGCCGCGCACGCCGGCGATCTCGCAGGCGTCCAGGAACTCTTCCACGCCGTCGAGCACGTCGAAGTCCACGATGCCGATGGCCGCGAAGCCGCGCCGCTTGGCCAGCCAGGCCAATCCGGCCGGCGAATAGCCGTAGGCGTTGAAGGAGAAGAAGGTGTGACAATGCATGTTGACAACAGGCTGCTCGGCCGCGAGCTCGATCTCTCCGGCCTCGGCCCGCGCGACCAATTCGGCCAGCGCCGCGAGGCGCGCCGAGCGATCGAAGCTGTTGAGCGCCTGTTCAAGCGCCGCGATCTGTGCGTTAATAGGCGTCCTCCTCGGTTACAAAGCGGATCAGCGTTTTCGTCACGTTGTCGAACACCGACAGGCGCGCGACTTCGTAGCCGTGGCTGTTGTCGCGCACATGGCCGAAGCAGCCGACGCGGCCCGCCGCACCTACGCCGTAAACCGCGCCCGCGTCGCTGGAGGCCTGTTCATAGACGACCGGTTGCAGCTCGGTGCCGGCCCGCCGCGCGGCCGCGCACAGCGCGCGCACCAGCCCCTGGTCATAATGTCCGCCCCGCTCCTTCGTCCAGATGCCCGGCCGGCCATCTAGCTTCAGGGGCGCGGTCGGCAGGAGCGGACAGCCGTCAACGGCGATGAAGATGTCGGGCCGTGTGCGCTGCGCCAACACCTTGGCGCCGTGGCAACCGCCCTCTTCGTGCACAGTGAACCCGACGATGGTGGGATGCCGCGGCTTGAGTCCGTCGCGCGCCAGTGCCTCCAACATGCGCAGCAGCGCCACCACGCCCATGCGGTCATCGAACGTCCAGGCGGCCACCAGCGGATCGGCCGGGTCGCCGAAGAGCACGGGGCCGCGGCCGTCGCGCGTGGGCACGGCAACGACCCCCGGCCGCACGCCCGCGCGGGCCAACTGCCCGGCCGACAGGCCCGTCACAATGCGCACATCGGCCCAGGTGATCGCCTTGTCGCTCACGCTGCCGTGCGTCGAGCCCATGCATAGGATGCCGGTCACCGCTTCGACGTCGCCCAGGATCGTGACCGGCCGCTCACCCAGCTTCCAGGGATAGAGGCCGCCCGAGCGCTCTACCGCGAGCGTACCGTCGTCGCCGACCCGGGTCACGACCATGCCGATCTCGTCCATGTGCGCGGCGAAACAGGTGAGCGGGCCTTGCGGCTCGCGGCCAGCCAGGCGCACCAGCACGTTGCCGGCAGCGTCCGTTTCGGGCTGATAGCCGTAGCTCTGGAGTTTGGCACGGATCAGCCCGGCCAAGGCTTCCTCCCGGCTGCTGGGGGACGGCACGGCGAGCAGCTCGGCGAAGAGCGCCAGCGCGGGGTGATCGGCGGCGGTTGGATAGGTGCTCATGCTGTGGCAACGCCTTTCCAGAAAACAGGATGCGCGAATTCGCGGGCCAGTTTAGCATAGTTGGCGCATGGCGTCAAAGCGATCTGGTATAATATGGGTTGATTTCATCGCTTTGAGTCGGATCTGCAAGCGTCAGCCGTCGGGCCGCAAGCGTCAAGGAGGAAACATGACCATGTCTGCAGGGATTGAGGCGTTGCTCGGTGCCGTGTTGCTCGTCGCCGGGCGGCGGGTGTTCTGGCTCTTCGTGGCCGGCGTTGGGTTTGTCATCGGCCTGTCGCTGGCCCCGCGCTTGCTGCCCCACCAACCGGAGGGGATCATCCTCGGCGCCGCGCTGATCCTCGGGCTGTTGGCCGCGGTGATCGCGCAGTTTGTCCAGAAGGCAGCCATCGGCGTCGTGGGCTTCCTGAGCGGCGGCTGGCTGATGCTCGGGCTGCTGGCCGCACTGATGGGACCTGGCAGCAGCTTGCAGTGGCCGGCTTTCATTGTCGGCGGGATCATCGGCGCCGTGCTGCTGTCCGCTCTGTTCGAGTGGGGATTGGTGCTCCTCTCTGCGTTGATCGGCGCCAATCTGGTGACGGACGCGTTGCCGCGGCTGGTGCCTGCACTCGACGCGCCGATGCTCGTGATCTTTCTGCTGCTGTTCGGCGCCGGTGTCTTGATCCAGGCGCGCACGCTCCCTCGCTAGCCGATCGGCCGGCTAGCGAGGGGCACGAACGGGCGTCTGGATCTTGCAGGGGTGCGCAGGTTTGGCGGCCTGATGCACCACGCATCACCCCGTAGGCCGACGCTCTACGGCATCAGCCGGGCGAAACGCGCGTAGGCCTCATCCCATTCCGCGACGTTGCGCGGCTCATACGTTTCGGTCGCGAACGACCGGCGCACGAGCGCGCGGCCCTCGGCCAACGAGCCGATGGCGCCGGTGGCCAACATCTGCAGCAGCAGGTTGCCCACGGCCGTGGCCTCGAACGGCCCCGCGATCACCGGCCGGCCGATGGCATCGGCGGCGAGCTGGTTGAGCAGCCGGTTTTGCGCGCCCCCGCCCACGATGTGCAGCACGCCGATCCGCCGGCCGATCAGCGCCTCTAACATCTCCAGGACGCGACGATATTTGAGCGCCAGGCTCTCGTAGACGACGCGCGCAATGGGGCCGATCCCCTGGGGCACGGCCTGGCCGGTGCGCCGGCAATACTCCTGGATGCGCGCGGGCATGTTGCCGGGCGCCAGGAAGTCGTGCGCGTCCACGTCTATCTGCGCATGGAAGGCCGGCGCGGCCGCGGCATGGCGCACGATGTCGTCCCACGAGAGCGCATGTCCCTCGGCCGCCCACGTCCGCCGGCACTCCTGGATGATCCACAGCCCGGCGATGTTCTTCAGCAGGCGAATGGTGCCGCACACGCCCCCTTCGTTGGTCATGTTGAAAGCGAGCGCGGTCTCGTTGATGACCGGCCGGTCGGCCTCCACGCCCATCAGCGACCAGGTGCCCGAGCTGAGGTAGGCGTAGTCGGCGCCCTCGGCCGGCACCGCGGCGACGGCGCTGGCCGTGTCGTGGCTGCCGGGCGCGACGACCTGCACGCCGCCGGCGCCGGTCTCCTCGCTCACCGCGGGAAGCAGGCCGCCCAGCATCGTGCCCGCTTCGATGATGCCGGGCAGGAAGTGGGTGGGGATGCCCAGCCGTGCCAACAGGTCCGTGGCCCAGGCCGGCCGATGCGGATCGAGCATCTGGCTGGTGCTGGCGATGGTGCGCTCGCCGGCCTTGTGGCCGGTTAACCAAAAGTTGAGCAGGTCGGGGGTCATCAGCAGGGTGCGCGTGCGCGCCAGCACCTCGGGATCTTCGATCTGCTGGGCCAGGAGCTGGAACAGCGTGTTCAGTTGCATGAACTGGATGCCGGTGGCGGCGAAGATCTCGGCGCGCGGCACGCGGCGGAACGCCTCGTCCATCATGGTGTCGGTGCGGCTGTCGCGGTAATGGTACGGCAGGCCGATCAGCCGGTCGTGGCGGTCGAGCAGGGCATAGTCCACGCCCCAGGTGTCAATCCCCAGGCTGATCAGGTCGGCGCCGCAGCACGCCATGGCCTTCTTCAAGCCCTCCTGGATCTCGACGAAGAGCCGCGGGGTGTCCCAGTGCAGGCTGTCGCCGCGCGCGCTGGGGAGGTGCACCGGGCCGTTGGGGAAGCGATGCACCTCCTCTAGGGCCAGCCGTTCGCCGTCGAACCGACCGATGATTGCCCGGCCGCCCGACGCGCCGAGGTCAAAGGCGAGGTAGTTACGGGTGTGGGTCATGGGCGCCTCTTGGTAGGGTAGGTTGGTGGGTTGGTAGATTGGTAGGTTGGTGGGTTGGTGGGTTGGTAGATTGGTAGGTTGGTAGGTTGGTGGGTTGGTAGATTGGTAGGTTGGTAGATTGGTAGATTGGTAGGTTGGTAGATTGGTAGATTGGTAAGTTGGTAAGTTGGTGGCGCTGATCTACCAAGTCACCATCGTACCAATCTCCCAACTTCCCAATCTACCAATCTACCAATCTCTCAACTTCCCAATCTACCAATCTCCCAATCTCCCAACTTCCCAATCTACCAATCTACCAATCTCCCAATCTCCCAACTTCCCAATCTACCAATCTACCAATTTTCCAATCTACTTTCTCCCCAACATCAACTTCGCCGCGTTTTCCCCGCCGTTTGCCAGGTAGAGCAGCGGGATGGGCCGATCCACCCCTTCGATGAAGGCCGGCCGGGCGGCCCAGGGCGTCACCGACAGGACGTTGTTCAGGTCCATCCAGTATTCCAGCCGCGCCGGGCTGAGGCCCTGGATCATGTGGAAGTGGTTGGCCGGCGGATAGTGCTTGTACTCGTACATGGTGGCGTACTTGGGCACCACGAAGGTATGCGGCCATTCGGGGGTGGTGGCTTGGCACAGGGCGCTCGCCATCGGCTCGGGCACCTCGGCGGTGGTCGCCTCGTCCCAGCTCAGCGCGAACATGCCGGAGAGGCTGCTGTACATCAGCCGGCCGGCGATCCCCTCCAGCCCGCCCGGCGAGACGTAATGCACCGAGTTGCCCAGGCCGGGGAAGTAGTTCGGGTCGGCCAGCGGCATGCTCACGCGTGCCATGATCTCGTCCACGCTCGCGCCGGGCTTGGCGGCCCAATCGAGCGAGGCGCTGCCCGAATTGTCGCCGTCCACCAGGCCCTTTTCGGCCCACGCCTCGCCCTTCGGCAGGGTGAAGCCGATCTTCTGCGCCAGCGCCTGCAGCTCCCACGGCTCCCACACCTTGCGGAAGTCCATGAAGAGGGGCGGGTTGCCGCCGGTGAGGGACGAGAAGAAGATCATCGTCAGCAGCGCCTGCACGTCCGCCTCGGTGGCGAAGGGGAGCGGCTTCTTTGGGCCGTTGTGGTCGAAGGTGGAGTTGAAGAACGACTCCATGGCGTCGGCCACGGGCAGGGGGATGCCGCGCAGGTCGGAGCCCCATTCGAGCTGGCTCATGAAGCCGCCGCCGACGGCGTCCAGGTCCTTGAGCAGGTCGCGCGTGATCAGGTAGAGCGCCAGGCTCTGGTTGAAGCGCTCCGAATCGGCCGCGTCGCGCAGCTCCAGGCGCTTGCCCAAGTGATGGTCAATGAACGCGCGCAGCGCCTTGAGCTCCTCGGCGTTGTACGCCTTTTTGTTGAGCATGTCGGCCAACAGCTTCATATCGAGCCGGGTCACCTCGATGCCGAACTGCTTGCGCATGGGGATGATGTGCGGCAGGGCGGTTTCCATGCCCATCGAGTCGTGGCCGAAGATGACGATGCGGCGGCCCTTGAGCGCCTGGGTGGTCACGGCCGCAAAGGCCCAATCCACCAGCGCCTGGGCCGTGCTCTCGGTCATCACCGGGTGCATGCCGGTGTCGGGCCAGGTGCCCACGTTGAGGTGCGTCAGCTTGCCGTACTGCATGATGGCGCCGTTGACCGCGTGGGCGAAGACGACGCCGGGCTTGGGCCCGCTGTTGCCGCAGGTGAAGTTGATCGGCGTGTCGGCCGGGAAGTGGGCGAGCAGCGAGATCACGCTGAGCTGCGGGAAGGCCCAGGTATCGGGCGCGCAGACCAGGATCTTGACGCCGGCATCCTGGAACTGTTTGGCGACCGCGTCGGCCTGCGGCTCGCCGTCCACCAACGTCGGCGCCCACACCACCCTGGCGGCCGAGCCGTCGGGCAGCTTGACGCGCTCGGCCAAGATCTCGGCCACCATCTGGCAGATGTTGCGGCAGCGCTGGCGGCTTCCCTCGTCAATGCGCGGGTCGCCGGCAACGAACACGCCGATGGCGGGGGTGTTGCGTTGATAGGTTGTAGTGACTTCAGGAAGCGCAATGGCTTGTCCCATGAGTAGACCTCCGAGTATATGGGATAAAAGGCCGCCGGCGATTGAAATCGCAGCTAACGGCCCGCCCGGACATGATGAATGTTGCAAAATTAAACCGGTAATTGTCTGCGCC
>JBBIKA010000029.1:0-26590 GCA_037445695.1 Chloroflexota bacterium | reverse complement strand
CCCCTTAAAGGGGGCCACCGCCCTACCCCCCAACCCCCCGTCCCCCCTTTCCGGGTATAAGGGGGTTGCTTTGTCGTTGGTTGGCGGGCGGGTATGCCGCCCGCAAACCTCGTTCAGCCTCCTCCCCCGCCTCCTGAAGGGGGGCGGGGTCGGGGGTGGGGGGAGTCCTTACGGCTTGATGGTCACCTTGTCATCGGTCCCGGTGCGCAGGCGCTCGCCCGTCTGCCACAGATACCAGCCCAGGTAGATGCGATAATCCTCGCCGGCCGGCGCGCCGGGCTTGAGCGTGGCGTGATACTGGTCGGCCACGATCTGGCCGGGTCGCCAGCGGGTGGTGGGTAGCTGATTGTTCAACGGCATCGTGTCCTGCTGGCCCTGAAGTTGGCCGGCCGGGTCGGTCAGATGCAGGAACACGGTATAATCGCGCGACAAGGGGCGCAGCGCCTGCCAGTACACCGTCACGCTGATCGTTGCGCCGGCCTGGAGGGCGGGCGCCCCCGCGGGGGCCGGGGGGATGACCGTTGTGCTGGCAGCGAGCAACGCGATCTCGTTGTCGCCGAAGATCGCCAGCGGCGCCTCGACCGGCGCCACCGGCGCCGCCGCCGGCCGGATCTCATGATATGAGCCGAGCAGGGTCAAAGTCAACACGCATGCGGCCACGACCGGCGTCGCGCGCTCGCGACGGTCGGCGGGCAGTGCCGCGAGCAGCGCCTGCGCGCCGGCTCCGGCCAGCCACGCCAGCCACGGCCCCGCCAGGAGGAGCAATTGCCACGGGTAGGTCAATGTGCCTTGCAAAAAGGGCACCAGCCGCCAGATCGGCGCGGCCAGGGTGGAAGCCAGGAAGGCCGGCAGGAGGACGGCCAGGATGGGAAACGGCCCAAACGTCCAACGCGACCTCTGCGCCCCGAAGCCGTCAACGCGGAGCACGGCCAGGGCCGCCAGGCCATACGCGATCAGCCCCAACTGGAAGACGGGCCGGCCAGCCGGGCCGTTGCCGCCGGCCAGCAGGAGCAGATGGGGGGAGACGAGATGGTCGAGGAAGTCGGCGTAGGTCTTGCCGGCCAGGCCGTGACGGAGCGCGACCGGCACCAACCCCGCGAAGCCGAGCGCCAGTCCGGCTGCCACCGGGGCCGCGGCCTTTTTCGCCTTATATCCCGTCACCATCGCCGCAAACCAGAGCGCCAGTCCGGCCTGCGTCCAGATCAAGGCCGCCATGCCCGCGATCAGCGCGGCCGCGGCAAACCACTCGCCGGGCGCTCTGCCAGACGCCTGGCGCGTAGAAATGTCGGCATCGGCCGGCCGCGCCATGGCCCGCTCGGCCGCCCACAAGACCCACGGCATGGCGGCCAGGAAGAGCGCCTCGGCCGGCGCGCCGCGGTGGTAGACCGTCGCCAGGCCGACCGGCCAGAGCACATAGATGCCCGCCGCGATCAGGCCCGGCCACTCGCCCAACCGCCGCCGCGCCCACCCGTACATGCCGATCGCGGCGGCCATGAGCTCGATGGCCAGCGTCCAGCGCATGGCCGCGGCCGACGAGCCGGCGAGCGCGCGCGGGATCAGCGCGAGCCAGTACGGCAGCGCGCCCTCTCCCCGCAACAGATCGAACGGCTGGCCCACCGTGGGCGCCCAGCCGACCGCCGGCAGGTTGCGCGCCAGGTCGGTCAGGTTAAAGAGGGGCCGAAAGCCGTGCTCCAGTTCGAAGTAGCCGGGATAGGTGAGCGCGGCCCACGCGAAAACGGAGATCACGAACGCCAGGACGAGCGGGGTGCGACGAGCAACGTTCACCGGATGACCTCGACCGAGATCCTTCATGCGAGCTCGCGCAGGCACGCCAGGCAGTAATCCACTTCTTCCCGCGTGTTGTAGTGCGCCAGGCCGGCGCGCACGAAGCCGCCCGTCTCTTCCAGCCCCAGCCGCTCGGTGACGGCCAGCGCGTAGAAGTTGCCGTCCCACACATAGATGCCGCGTCGGGCCAGATGTTCGGCCACCCCGCGCGGGGTATGGCCGGCCAGCCGAAACGCGGCCGTAGGCGTCCGTTGGTCGAAGCGGTCGAAATCGCGGATGCCGTAGAAGCTGAGGCCGGGGATGGCCAGCAGGCCGGCCACGAAATGGGCGAACAGCGGCCGCTCGTAGGCCTGGATGGCGGCCATGGCCTGCTTCAGGGCCAGCCGACGGCCCGTGAAGCCGGGGAAGCGGTCGGCGAACGCCGCGCCGAATTCCTCGCCCAGTTCGGCCAGGTATTCGATGGCCGCCACCACGCCGGCTTGCGCCTCGTGGCTCTGGGTGCCGGTCTCGAATTTGGCGGGCGGCCGGTTGCCGGCCGGCCGCACCTTGTAGGCTTGCAGCCGTTCGAGCAGTTCATAGCGGCCCCAGGCCACGCCGGAATGCGGGCCGAAAAACTTGTAGGGGGAACAGACCAGGAAGTCGCAGTCGAGCGCCTGCACATCAATCGGGCCGTGCGGCGCGTAGTGCACCGCGTCCACCCACAGCCATGCGCCGACGCGATGCGCCATCGCCGCGAGGCGAGCGATGGGGTTGACCGTGCCCACCGCGTTGGAGGCATAGCCTACCGCCACCAGCCGCGTGCGCGGGGTGAGCTGGCGGGCCAGATCGTCCAGCCGCAACGTGCAGTCGGCCGGATCGAAGTCTACCTCTTTGATCACCGCGCCGCGCTCGGCCAGGGCCTGCCACGGCGTGCGATTGGCGTCGTGATCGAGTCGCGTGATCACGATCTCGTCTCCCGGCCGCAGCTCGCGGCCGATGGCGCGGCTCAGCGCGAAGGTGAGGGTGGTCATGTTGGGGCCGAAGATGATCTCGTCGGCCGAGGCCGCGTTCAGAAAGTCGGCCATGGCCTGATGCGCGGCGTGCAGGATGGCGTCGCTCTCCCGGCTGGTGCGGAACACGCCGCCGTGATTGGCGTTGGTGTGCGCCAGATAGCGGCTCATGGCGTCTATCACGCGCTGCGGCACTTGGGTGCCGCCCGGCCCATCGAAGAAGACGGCCGGGCGGCCGGCATCTTCCCGGCTCAGGGCCGGAAACTGGCTGCGGACGGGCGAAAGATCTGGTGCGAACATGCAGAAATCCTCTGATGATGGGTTGGCGCAACGAACCGACAGGCAGCCTATGCCTGCCGCTTGAATCGGATTGTTTTCTCATCTTAACGGTTTTTGCGCCGGAAAGCAAACCGCAGATGGTTGTAACTAGTGCTTTGTTAGCTTAGATTTTGCATTTTGCCGCATTGACCCCCATCCCCGACCCCGCCCCCGTTTCGCGAAATTTCGCGAAACGGGGGCGGGGAGAAGGCCGAATGGGGTTTGCGGGCGGCGAAGCCGGCCGCAAACCCCCTCCTCAGCGCCCCCGCTCTCCCCTGCATGAATGTTAAGAATTTATTCCGGTAATCGAGCCGCGCTCGCCGCGCTGTCGGCCCGCCCGGACATGAATGTCCGGGCTACCCGGCAGCGCCCGGTCGATTTATCGCCGGGCGCTCAGGCGTGCCGCACAGCGCGCCGGCGCACGCGATGACCGGTTTAATTCTTTAACTTTCATCAAGGGGAGAGCGGGGGCCGGGAGGTGAGAGAGGTAAGGCGGCCGAAAAAGTAAATTCTTGGCTAACAAAGCAGTAGAAGTTTTCGGGGAGCGATGGGAGGTGTGTTATACTTTTGGGGATCAGGGATTGGAGGAGTGTTATGGCGTCTCAAGTGCGTCTTTTCATCAGCGGCGGGCCCGATCAGGAGCCGGCGCGCGAGGTGTTGGGCCAGGCGTTGGCCGAATTTCCGATCAACGTGGGCTGGGTCATCAAGCGCACGCCCGATGTGGATTCGGTTGCCGAGAGCCATCTTTTCCTCTTGCTGTTCGGCAGCGATATCACCGCGCCGGTGGGCTTGGAGCTGTATTGGGCCCGACGCACCGAGAAGCCGATCTTTGCTTATCGGATGGAGATAAGCCGCACGCCCGCGGGCCAGGTCTTCATCCAGGAGAACAGCGGGCTGGATTGGCGGCGCTGTCGCGATCTGGCGGCGCTGCGCCGGCATGTGATGGCCGACCTGGGTCGCTTTCTGCTGAGCAACGTCGAGCGCTACGGGATCACGGTGTTCGAAGTGGAACGCCTGCGCGCGTTCATCGCCGCGCAGGAGAAGGCGGCCGGCCAGCCGACGGAGGAGATGCCGCCGCCGAAGCCGGCCGGCGCGGGCGGCGGCGGCGTGATCCTGGCGCCCGGTAAGGATGAACCGGCCGGCGCGCGCCTGATCGGCGAGCGCGGCTGAAGGAGCGACGATGTCTCAGGCCGCGATTGATCCTTCTATCGCCAACGATTATGCCGAGCGCGGCCGGGCGCTCCTGGCGGCCGGCCAGGATGCGGCCGCGCTGGAGGCGTTTCAGCGCGCCGCCTGGATGGCACCTACCGACCCGCGGATGCATTGGGCGGTGGCCAATGTGCTCTGGCGGCTGGGCCGGGGCGAAGAGGCGGTGGCCAGCTACCTGCGCGTGATCGAGCTGTTGCCCGATGAGGCGGCCCCGCGCTGCAACCTGGCCGAGCTCTATGCGGTGCTCGGCCGGCTGCAAGAGGCTCAGCTCCAGCTTCTCAACGCCAGGGCCTTCGCGCCCGACGATCCGCATCTCCATCTGGCCGACACGGTGGTCTATTTGGCGCGGCGCCGGCCGCAAGCGGCGGAGAAGGCGGCGCGGGCGGCGGTGGAGAGCGGTGTCTTGCCCAAGTTCGCGTATCTGGGCCTGGGCGACGCGCTGTTGGCCCAGGGCCGGGGCGCCGAGGCGCTCGCCGCGTACCAGGAGGCCCGGCGCCGGGCCGCGCCGCCCGACCTGCTGATGATGCGCCAGGATCTGAAGTGGCTGGCGACCGTGTATCCCGATCTACCGGAGCCGGCCTATCGGCAGGCGCTGGCGCTGTTCGAGCCGTAGGACGGTCTTTGCACATGGCGAATCTCCCCAGCAGGTTGGTGCGTGGGATGCTCGGTTGGCCCAGGTGGCGCGCTCTCCCCGCGGGGGCGCGGGGCATCCTGGCCGGGCTCCGTTCCGCGGGCGCCGATCCGCATTGGCTCCTGATGCTTATCTTTCTGGTGCCGGCCGTGTTGCCGCTGGCCGCGCCGGGCTATTTCTTCAACGCGCACGACGGCCATCACAGCGTCTTCTGGCTGGTGGAGTTCGACGCCGCGCTGCGCGACGCCGCGTGGTGGCCGATCTGGGCGCCGGATCACGTGCTCGGCTTCGGCTATCCGCTCTGGCTGGTCTACGCGCCGCTGGCCTATTACGTGGCCGAGGCGTTCCATCTGCTTGGGCTGGGCTTCACGGCCGCGGTCAAGACCGCGTGGGCGCTCTGGTTTGTCGTCGGCGCAACGGGCATCTATCGGCTGGCGCGGGGCTGGTGGGGCGCAGAGGCCGCGCTGATCGCGGGGCTGATCTACACCTACGCGCCCTACCATCTGGTGGACATCTACGTGCGCGCGGCCTACGCCGAGTTTGCCGCACTGGCGCTGGCGCCGTGGGCGCTGCTGGGACTGGTGCATCTGTGGGATCGGCCTGGGCCGCGTCGCGCGGCGCTGGCTGCGCTGGCGCTGGCCGCGCTCCTGTTGACGCACACCATGGCGCCGGCGGTCCTCTTGCCTTTGATGATCGGCTGGGTGGCCTGGAAGGCTCTGCCTGCGGTCGCCCGCGGCCTCTGGCCGGCCGGCGCAAGGCGATCGGCCGCTGTGTGGCGCACGCTCGGCTGGACTGGGGCCGCGTTCGGCTTGGGGATCGGCATGGCGCTCATCTTTTGGCTGCCGGCGCTGCTCGAGCGGCGCTACATCCAGGAGGCGAGCTGGTTGCGGGGCACCTACGATTACACGCGCCATTTCGTCTATCCCGGCCAGCTTTTCGGCACGTTCTGGGGCTTCGGCTTTTCGGTGCCGGGGCCGGACGACGGCATGAGCTTTGCCCTGGGCGTGGTGCCGTGGCTGATGGCGGGCGTTGCCGGCGCGGCCCTTTCGCGAAATTTCGCGAAACAGGCGCTGGGGCTGGCGCGGCCGGCGCTGCGGACGCGGCGGGCCGAGGCGCTCTTCTTTGCCTGCGCGACCGCCGTAGCCCTCTTCATCATGACGCCGGCCGCGGCGCCGGGGTGGGCCGCGTTTCCGCTGGCCGCCAGCATCCAGTTCCCCTGGCGCTTCCTGGCCGTCACGACCATCAGCCTGGCGCTCCTGGCCGCGGCCGCGGTGAGCTGGCTGGAGGAACAGACGACGACCGGGCCGTTCGTCTATCTCCTGGCCCTGCTGATCGTATTGGCTGGCTTCCCGTATACCCGGCCCGAGCTGGTTCCGGTGCGGCCCGCGGACGAAAGCCCGCTGGCGATCGTTGAGTTCGAGGCCCGATATCCCGACATGCGCGGCATGACCGGCTTCGCGCAGCGGCATCCGAGCGAAGCCACCTCGCCGTTGATCGCCCAGTACACCGCGGGCGAGCCGTTGCGCCGGGCTGCGATCGTCGCAGGGAGCGGCGCGGTGCTCGAGCAGTCGGCCGCGGCCAATTCGGCGTGGGCGCGCGTGCGGGCCGATGGCCCGGTGCGGTTGCGCTTCTATACGAACTATTTCCCCGGCTGGCAGGCCACGGTGGACGGCCGGCCCGCCGAGATCGCGCCGGACGCGCCCGACGGCCTGATCGGGCTGGATCTGCCGGCCGGCGAGCATGACGTGCGATTGCGCTTTGGCCCGACGCCGGTGCGGCGGATCGGCATGGCCCTGTCGGCGGCCGCGGCCCTGGGGGTCGCCGGGCTGTGCATTTGCTCGCGACGCCGGGCCGGTGTACAATCGCCTGCACGATGAATGAATCCGATGCGACTGCGGCCGCCTATGGCCGCGAACGCCTCTGTCCGCATTGCGGCGCCCGGGTGGCCCAAAAGGCGGAAACCTGTTTCTTCTGCGGCGGCCTGTTGACGGTTGTCCCGCGCCGTCGTCGTCGCCTGCCCTGGTCCGATCTGCTGCTTTTTGTCTTCATCGCCGGCGTGTTGGCCGTGTGGTGGTTCTACGCGCCGACGGCTCCGGTCAAGGAGCGCTTCGATCAGACCGTGACGGCCGCGGCCATTGCGGCGCGGCCGACCGCCGCGCGGCCGCGCCGTACCGTTTCCGAGCCGACTGCCACCCCCTCGCCGACTGCAACGCCGCCGTCCACCCCCACGCCCGCGCCGACGCCGATCCGTCATATCGTGGCCGCGGGCGAATCGTTCGGCATCATCGGGGACAAGTACGGCTTCACGGCGAAGGAGATCGCCGAGGCGAACGGCATGACGGTGAACGATGTCATCCACCCGGGCCAGGAGCTGCTCATCCCGGCGCCCAAGGACGGCAGCGCACCTTTGCCCACGCCGACGCCGACCGGCGGCACGCTGCTCTACACCGTGCGGGCCGGCGATACCCTCAGCGAGATCGCCGAGCGCTTCGACTCCCGCCTCGAATGGATCCTGGAGGCGAACAAGCGCAAGCTGACCGACATGCTCCGGCCGGGCGACCGATTGCTGATTCCCCTGAGCGGCCACACGCCGACGCCGACTATTTCGCCGACCCCGACGATGACTCCCGCGCCGTCTCCCACGTCGGAGCTGATGTTGCGGCCGCCGGCCTTGCTTTCGCCCGCGCACAACGCCACCCTGCCGGCCGGCGGGGAGGTGATCTTGCGCTGGGCCGCGTCGGCCGTGTTGGCCAAAGATCAGTGGTATGTGGTCACGGTGCAGCCGTTGGATTCCGACGCGTCCATCGCGCCGTATTGGACGAAGAGCACCCAGTGGCGTTTCCCGGCCGAATATCGCGACCCCGACCGCGCGGTGACGCGCTTCGCCTGGCAGGTGCAGGTGTTCGTCGGCGAGCCGGGCCAGGAGGACGGTCGGCCGATCAGCCCGCCGAGCGAGGAGCGCGTGTTTGGGTGGGGGAGGTAGGGAGTGGGGATTAGGGAGTGGGTGGTTTGCGGAGGATGCTGTACAGGTTCAGGTTTCCTTCGTGGCCGTCGGCGCGGAAGGTGGTTTCCGGCGTCAGGCCGGCCGCTGCGGCCAGTTGGCCGACGGCCATCTCGTCTAGGGCCGCGCAATAGCGCAGGCCGGCCGCACCTGCGCCCCACGCGAGCAGATAGTCCTCCGGTTCGACATCTTCCGGCCGGATGCCGGCCCTTTCCCACGGCAGAATGCGGCCGCGCAGTCGGGCCGCGGTGAGGAATTGCCAGGTCGAGATCACCAGGACGCCGGCCGGCCGCAACAGGTCGGCGCACGCGGCGACAAGCCGCAGGCGATGCGCCCGGCCCGGAATGTGATGCAAGACGGCGAGCAAGGCCACCGCGTCCCATTGCGCCCGGCCCAATTCGTCGGCCAGGGGCAGCGGCGTCGCCAGGTCAAGCATCACCAGCTCGGCACGGCGAAAGTCGCTGCGGATGGCGGGATGTTGCCGCGCGTGCGCCGCGGCGATGGCGAGCAACTCGCTGCTGCTGTCTACGCCGAGATAGCGGCCGCGCCAGCCCCGTTCGGCCAGGAAGCCGAGCAGTCGGCCGTTGCCGCAACCCAGGTCGGCGACGTTGGCGGCCGGCCGCAGATACGGTACAATACGCTCGAAGCCGGGGGGCCAGCTCCGCCGCGTGCGGGCGAAGTCGTCGGCAAAGCAGGCATAGAAGCGGCGATTCAGTTCCAGGAGCGCCGCGCAGGTTTCGGTATTCATGTTGAAAGGGGTCTGTGTCGGCCGGTGGGCGCAAGCCAGAGGCTTGCGTTCCGGCCGTAGATGGTTGTGCTCATGACGGAAGTTCTCCGCGCCGAGATGTTTCTCGAACGCGCCGCGGCCGCCTGGCGACCGCGCGGCCGCGATTTCGACGCGTTCCAACATCGAGATGTCTTGCTCGCGATCTTTGCCGAGGTGCGCGCGGCCACCGAGTGGGATCAGGACGCGCTGCTGCGCATCTTAGCACGTTACGGCCGGGACGGCAAGGCCGCGTCGTCCGGCTATTTCTCCAAGATCGAGCTGGTCACCGGCTACCGGCAGTTGACCGCGGCGGGCCTTTTGCCCTTCGAGCGCCACGTGTTGCGCCGGTTGCAGATGAAACCGGTGCGCACCTCGTCGGGCGTGGCGCCCGTGACGGTGCTCACCGAACCGGCCGGATGTCCGGGCCGCTGCATCTTCTGCCCGGACGCCGAGGGCATGCCCAAGAGCTACCTCCCCGATGAGCCGGGCGCCCGCCGCGCCGCGCAATGCGGCTTCGACCCCTACCTTCAGGTGCGCACCCGGCTGGAGACGTTCCTGGCCATGGGCCATCCGGCCGACAAGGTGGAGCTGTTGATCCTGGGCGGCACCTGGAGCGCGTACCCGCGGCGCTATCGCGAATGGTTCGTGACGCGCTGCCTGGACGCGCTGAACGAAGAGCCGGCCCGGCCGCTCCAGGCCGATGCGCCGACCGTGTCGGCCAGCGCACCTGATTCGGGCGGGGAGACCGCTGCCGACGAAGCCGCCGCGTCGGCCGATCGCCGGGCGGCTTTATTGCAGGCGCAGGCCCGCAACGAGACGGCCGGCCATCGTAACGTCGGCCTGGTGATCGAAACCCGGCCCGATTGGGTCACGCCCGCCGAGATCGTGCATCTGCGCCGGCTGGGGGTGACGAAGGTGCAGCTCGGCGTGCAGAGCCTGGACGACCGCATCCTGGCGCTCAACCGCCGCGGGCACGATGTGGCCGCCGTGCGTCGGGCGGTGGGCCTGTTGCGCGCGGCCGGCTTCAAGCTGCACCTGCACTGGATGCCCAACCTCTACGGCGCCACGCCCGAGACGGATCGGGCCGATTTTGCGCGCCTTTGGGCCGATCCCGCGTTGCGGCCCGACGAGCTGAAGATCTACCCCTGTTCGATCATCGCGGGCACCGAACTATACCGACTCTGGCAGGCGGGCGATTACCGGCCCTATACCGAAGAGGAGCTGGTGGACCTGGTGGCCGACTGCAAGGCCACCATTCCGCCCTATTGCCGCGTGAACCGCGTCTTCCGGGATATTCCCGCGGACGACATCGTGGCCGGGGTCAAGAGCTCGAACCTGCGTCAGCTCGTTCATCGCCGGATGGCCGAGCGGGGACAGGTGTGTCGCTGCATCCGCTGCCGCGAGGTGCGCGCGGAGGCGGTGGACGAAGAGGAGCTCCGCCTGGTCGTCCATGCCTATGAGACGGTCGGCAGCCAGGAGCAATTCCTGAGCTATGAGACGGCCGCCGGTCGGCTGGCGGGCTTCCTGCGGCTGTCGTTGCCCCGACGCCTGTTTCGCGAAATTTCGCGAAAGGGCCGCGCGGCGGCGTCCGAGCCGGTGGCCGCGGTCTGGGAAGCCGTGCCCGAGATCGCCGGCGCCGCGCTGATCCGCGAGGTGCATGTCTACGGCCCGGCGCTGGAGATCGGCGCAGAGAGCGCGGGCGAGGCGCAACACCTGGGCCTGGGCCGGCGCCTGATCGAAGAGGCGAAGGCGCGGGCGGCCGCGGCCGGCTTCGACCGCCTGGCGGTCATCTCGGCCATCGGCACGCGACGCTACTACGAGCGCCTCGGCTTCGGCCGCGGAGAACTCTATATGATTGCCGCGCTGTAAGGCCTGTCGAATGGAGACGGCTATCCGCGAATGAGACCACGAATGCACGGCTTGTCCATTGTCGCTATGAGAAAGAGGTGGCGCGCCGCCTTGGGTCTGGGCCTGATCGTTGCGCTGGCGGCCGGCCTGCGCTTCTGGGGGCTCGCCGCGGTGCCGCCCGGTTTCCACTACGATGAGGCCTACGAGGCGTGGGAGGCCTGGCGGGTGATCACGCAGCCGGGCTATCATCCGATCTTCTTTGCGGGCAACTTCGGCGTGGAGCCGATGTTCATCTATCTGACCAGCCTGGCGTTTCGGCTGTTCGGCGAGACGCCGGCTATCATGCGCGGGGTGGCGGCGCTGATCGGCACCCTGACGGTGCCGGCGCTGTTCGGCCTGGGCCGCGAGCTGGCGCTGAACGACCGGCGTTTCCCGCCGGCCGCGGGGTGGCTGGCCGCGCTGGCGCTGGCGATCATGCGCTGGCACATCACTTTCAGCCGGGTGGGAATCGAGCCGATCCTGGTGCCGTTCTTCCTCGTGTTGTTGCTGTGGGCGTTCTGGCGCGGCCGGCGCACCGGCAGCCTGCTCGCCTGGGCCGCGACCGGCGCGCTGGCCGGCGCAGGCGTCTACATCTATCCGGCCGCGCGGCTGTTGCCGGTTTTGTTCGGCCTTCTTACGCTGCTGGCGCTGATTGCCCCGCGCGGCGAACGCAACGCTGAAACGCGGACCGGCATCTCATGGCCCTCGCGCGAGGTATGGCGCGGGCTGATCGTCGCCTGGCTGGCGGCCGGCCTGGTGGCCTTGCCGATGGCCTGGAACTGGTTTCAGCATCCCGATCAGTTGCTGTTGCGCAGCAGCCAGATCGCCGTCGGTCCGAGGGATGCGGCGCGCGGCACCCCTCTGCAGAATCTGGTGGCCACCCTGGGGATGTTCAGCGTGCGCGGCGACCGCGATCCGCGCAGCAATGTGCCCGGCATGCCGGCGTTCGATCCCCTGATCAGCGTGCCGTTCATGATCGGCGTAGGCCTGGCGCTCTGGCGCTGGAAGCGGCCCGTCTGCGCGAGCCTGGTGTTGGCGCTGCTGCTCATGTTGGTGCCCACGATCTTGAGCGAGCACGCGCCGCACTTCCGCCGCGCGGTGGCCGCGACGCCGCTGGCCGCGCTGCTGATCGGCCTGGGCGCGGCGGCCATGCTGGGTCGGCGCACCGATGCCGCGCCGGCGACCGCCTATGTGCCCCGGCCGTTGGCCGCCGGCGGCTGGGAGCCGGCCGCGCTGGCCGGCCAGATGGATCGGCTGCGCTGGTGGGGCCGCGTGGTGGCCGTGGCCGCGATCTTGAGCGGCAGCGCGATCTACAGCGCAAGCGCCTACTTCGACGTGTGGGGCCGGAGCAACGCGCTGTTCTATGCTTACGACGAGGGGTTGTGGGAGATCGGCCGCTATGTGCTGGAGCTGAAAGACGATACGCAGCTCTTCCTTTCGCCCCGGCCCGCAACCGACATGACCCTGGCGTTCGCCTGGCGCAACGGTCCGGCGGTGCGGCGCTTCGATGGCCGTCACGCCTTCATCGCGCCGTCGGGCGCACGGCCCGCGACCTATATCATCATAGATCACGAGGATTTTCGCGGGGCCATGCTCTTGCGCGATCTGTATCCCGGCGCCCGGCTCGCGCACACGTTTCATGATCGCCGCGGCAAGCGTTATGCGCGCGTCTTTCGGGTGGAGCAGCCCGGCGCCCTGGCCCGGCGACCCCAAACGCCCCTGGACGGCCGCTGGCCGGGCATCCGCCTGATCGGCTACGACGTGGACAAGCGCACCTTCGCGCCGGGAGAGAAGATCTTCTTGCAGCTCTGGTGGCGGGCCGAGGCCGCGGCGTTGGCCGATTGGACCGTGTTCACCCACGTGCTCGGTCCGCCGAAGGCCGACGGGAGCATCGTCTGGGCCGGGCTGGATGCTCCGCCCGGCCAGGGCAGTGCGCGGACACATACCTGGGCCGCAGGCGACCTGATCCTGGACGAGTATCAGATCGCGCTGCCGGCCGACATGCCGGCCGGCGAGTATCGGATCGAAGTGGGGTTCTACCTGCCCCACGAAGGCAGCCGGCGACTGGCGATGCTCCGGCCGGCCGGCCAGGATTACTTTATCGTCGGAGCCGTACAGGTGCGATGAGGGGTGCAGCGCCGGCCGCAAGGGATTATCGGGAGCTTCTGGCGCGCTATGGCCGCTCGCATTGGTGGATCGTCGGCATGCGCCGGATGGTGTGGGCGCTGGTGGGGCAACCGACCGGCCGCCTGTTGGACATCGGCTGTGGCCCCGGATGGCTGGTGGCCGAACATCCGGCCGGGGCATGGGTCGTCGGCCTGGATCTCGATCTGCGGTTCGCGCAGGCGCGGCCGGTGGTGATGGGCGACGCGCAGAGGTTGCCCTTTGCCGATCGCACGTTTGCGGCCGTGACGTTGTTGGATGTGCTCGAACAGGCGCGCGTGGACCCGATGATGGCCCTGGCCGAGGCGCGGCGGGTGCTGGCCCCGGGGGGACGTCTGTTGGTGCGGGTGCCGGCCCATCCGGCGCTCTATGGCCCTCATGATCGGTGGTGGGGCGGCGCCCGGCGCTATACGCGGCGCGATCTGGACGACCTGATCCGTCGCGCCGGCTTTGTCGTCCGCCGGATGACCTATGCCAACAGCCTGTTGTTTCCGGCCGGCGTGGCCGTCCGCTGGGCGGCCCGCCGGGGATGGGGGGATGGCAACGATCTGCGCCCCTTGCCCGCGGCGCTCAATGCCGCGTTGACGGCCGTGCTGACGTGCGAGGCCCGCTGGCTGCGGGCGCACGACCTGCCGATGGGCCTCTCTCTCTACTGTCTGGCCGAAGCGGAGAAGCATGAACCAGCCACTTGCGTTGACCGTCGTCCTGCCGACTTACAATGAACGCGCGAACATCGGCCTCTTGATCGAAGGCATCTTGCGCCATGTCCGGCCGCCGGTACAGGTGCTGGTGGTGGACGACGATTCGCCCGATGGCACCTGGCAGGTGGTCGAGGAGATCGCGGCGCGCGACCCGCGCGTCCGTCTGTTGCGCCGGACGACCGAGCGCGGGCTGACCTCGGCCATCTGGACGGGCATTCGGGCCGCCAACACCGACGCGGTGGCGTGGATGGATTGCGACCTGGCGATGCCGCCGGAGGTCATCCCCGACCTGCTGGCGCGGTTGGAGGCCGGCGCCGATCTGGCCGTCGGCTCGCGCTATGTGCGCGGGGGCCGCGATGTGGGCCACAGTTTGATGGCGCGGGCCTTTTCGGTGACGATCAACCTGTTTGCCAGGTTGTTGTTGGGCCGTCGCGTGCGCGACTATACCAGCGGCTTCATCGCGGCCCGGCGCGCCATCTTCGCGGTGGGGCCCGACGCCGGCCAGGATCGCCTTACGCTGCGGGGCGATTACGGAGAATACTGCATTGACCTGCTGGCGCGGGCGCAGCGGCTGGGCCTGCGCATCGAAGAGGTGCCCTATACTTGTGGCGCGCGCTTCAGCGGCGAATCGAAGACCGGGGCCAACGTGGCCGACTACCTGCGCCGGGGATGGAAATACGTCGTCACCATCCTCCGCCTCGCGGCCGGCCGCCCAATCCCCAACCCCTAATCCCTATCCCTATCCCTGGAGCCCAAATGTTACATCCTCGTGACCTCAAACTTGAAGAAATGGGTGACCTGGCCGAGATCATCCCGGGGCCGGAGCCAACGCTGATCGCCCAGCGGCATCCGATCCCGCAGTTCGGCGCGCCGACCCGACGGCCGATCATCCCGGTTTGCGAGCCGTGGCTGGCGGGCAACGAGCTGAAATACATCACGGAAGCGGTGGAGACGAACTGGATCTCCTCGGCGGGCGGCTACATCCACCGCTTCGAGGCGCTCTTCGCCGAGAAGATGGGCGCGCGCTACGGCGTGGCCTGCGCCAACGGCACCGTGGCCTTGCATCTGGCGCTGGCGACCCTGGGCCTGGAGCCGGGCGACGAGGTGATCATCCCTACCTTCACCATGATCGCCACGGCCAACGCCGTGACCTACCTGGGCGCCAGGCCCGTGCTGGTGGACAGCGAGCCGGTCACCTGGAACATGGACGTCAATCAGGTCGAGGCGAAGATCACGCGGCGCACCCGGGCGATCATCCCGGTGCACACTTACGGCCATCCGGTGGACATGGACGCACTCAATGGCATCGCGCAGAAGCATGGCCTCTTCGTCCTGGAAGACGCGGCCGAGGCGCACGGCGCTCAGTATAAGGGCCGGCCGGTCGGCAGCCTGGGCGACGCGGCCTGCTTCAGCTTCTACGGCAACAAGATCATCACCACGGGCGAGGGCGGGATGGTGACGACCAATCGGGAAGATGTGGCCCGGCTGGCGTGGAATCTGCGCGATCACGCCTTCAGCACCGAACGCCATTTTTGGCACAAGTTCGTGGGGTACAATTACCGGATGACCAACCTGCAGGCGGCCATCGGCCTGGCGCAGACCGAGCAACTGGAGAAGTTCGTGGTCGCGCGCCGCGCCAACGCCGCTTATTACACCCAGCTACTGCGCCGCATTCCCGGCATCGTCACCCCGCCCGAGGCGAGCTGGGCCACCAACGTCTTTTGGATGTACGGCATCCTGTTGGAGAAGGAGTTCGGGCTGACGCGCGATCAACTGCGCCAGGCGCTGGCGCGGCGCGGCATCGAGACGCGCACCTTTTTCATCCCGATGCATTGCCAGCCGATCTACTTCGATCACTATCGGGGCGAACGCTATCCGGTGGCCGAGGACCTGTGCCGTCGAGGCCTCTATCTGCCCTCGGCCTCTTCGCTCACGCGCGAGGATATCGAGGCGGTCGTGGCGGCGATCCAGGAAAGCCGGGAAGAGGCGGGGATCAAGTAGCTTGGGGGGACATTCATGGGTAGACGAAGGCAGCGCCTTCGTCTACCCGGTCGCTTACGGTCTCGCAGCGAAAAGCGGGGACATGTCCCCGCAATCCCAAAGACGTTTCAAACGTCCTATTGGTCGCCCACGGTCTCGAAGACCGGTTGCGGGGCCGGCACGGCCGCCGGGGCGGGTTCGGTCGGATAGAGGGCCTGGGGCGCGGCCGGCTGCGGTGTTGCCGCCGCGGCTTTGGTTTGTCGGTCGCTGCCCGTCACGGGCGCGGTGCAATAAGGGCAGGCGATCCAATCCAGTTCCAGCGGCCGGCCGCATTCTACGCAGCGTCGGCGTAGCTCGTTGCCGCAATGCGGACACAACAGCCAATCGGCCTCGGTGACCGCCTGGCACTTCGGGCAGGCGCGGCGCGCGGTGAGATCGCGCAACAGCACCTCCTCCTCCAGTTGCCGGTCGTACACCTGCGCCAGCGTCTCTCGTGGCCGCAGCAGGAAATACAGCAACCAGCCGATCGGCCCCAAAATCAGCACGAGCAGCGTGGCCAGGAGCCACGCGAAGATGTCGCGCGTGCGCGCGCGAATATCCCGAAACGTCCACACCACCAGGCCGATCCAGAAGGCAACCAGCAGCGCGGTCATGGCCGCGACAACGACTTCCAGGATGACCCCGATGGTATTCAGCAGTTCAGTCGGAAGTTGTGGCATAGAAATCGCGATCCTCGTGAGCCCGCCGAAGCGGGGAATTTGAGCGCCCGAGAATTTAGGCCCCCATCATACCACAAGTCCGCGGTATGGCCAAAAGCGTCCGGCGATTGAAAAAAAGCCGGCGATTGATGAATGTTGAAAAATTAAACCGGTAATTGTCTGCGCCCGCGCGCTGTGCGTCCCATACGCCCGCCCGGCGATAAATCGTCCGGGCTACCCAGCAGCGCCCGGTGAACCGGGCTGGCCAGTGCGTCGGCGTCGGAGCTAGCCCCGTTGACGGGGCGCTGCTCGGTAGCACGAGCCATTTATGGTCGTGCGGGCGTCAGCAACGGGACGCCTCGTCCATTACCGAAATAAATTCTTCACGTTCATAAATCGCGGCTAATGGGCCGGTGGCCGGGCGTCCACCTGCGTGAACGCGGCTGCTGGTCGGCCCAGGCCGACATGGCGGCGGCACGCCCCTTCGCCCCGCATTCATTCGGCGGCATGGGCGCCCCGAATTCATTCGGCGGCATGGGCGGCGCGAATGGATTCGGCGGCCGGCAATTTGCCCACCCGCCTGCTTGCGGGTATAATTTTTCCATCATGTCTGACCTTGCCCAGATTGTCGAAGCCATTCGGAACGAACTGACCGCCAAGAACCAGGTGCGTGACCTGACGCTCAACCGCAGCCGCGAGCTGATCCGCTTCTGCGCATTGAGCATCCGCGCCATCCACCGCCATGAGTGGGACGAGGTGGCCGCGGGCCTGCAGCGGGCACGCGAGGCCGCGGCGGTCATGGCGGCCGATCTGGCCGCCTATCCCGATATGTTCGAGGCCGGCTACACCCAGGACGCCCTCAAGGAGCTGGTCGAAGCACACCTGCTCTATGCGTTCGTGCGCGGGGAACCCCTGCCCGGCCCTGCCGATCTGCACGTTTCCGCGGCCGCCTATCTGAACGGCCTGGCCGAAGCTGCCAGCGAGCTGCGTCGCTTCGTATTGGATCTGATCCGCCTGGGTCGCACAACCGAGGCCGAGCCGTACCTGGATCAGATGGACGAAGTGTACAGCCATCTCGTGACCATGGATTTTCCCGACGCACTCACCGGCGGCCTGCGCCGCACGACCGACGCCTTGCGCGCGGTGTTGGAGCGCACCCGCGGGGACCTGACCGTGGCGGTGCGGCAAGAAGAACTGGAAGCGGCGTTGCGCGCCTTCGAGGCGCGCATGCCGCAGGCGAGCTGAGCATCCGATGCCTTCCGATCATCGTTTCACGCGCAGAACAGGTCGGGTCGGCCTGTTTCTTTTGCTGGTGGCGCTCTTGCTCGGCGGGTTGACGGCCACCGTATGGGCGGCGTGGGGCGCCACGTGGCGCTCGCACTGGGGCGCGGCGCTTCAGGCGCGGCTGACGGCCACGCCGACGCGCACCCCGCGGCCCATCGTGGCCACCCCCCAACGCGGCGCGGTCGAGCCAACCCTGGTCGTGCCGACGCCGACGCCCACGCCGACCCCCTTGCCGCCGGCCGAACGCCCGGCCGACAACCCCGCGGCCGTCGCCCTGACGCCCTACCTGGCCGAAGTGGTGGCGCAATACGGCATGGACCCGGCGCGACGTTTCATCGTGGTGGATCCGAACCGCCAGCGCATGACCATCTGGGAGCCGGGCCGGCCGATCCGCGAGCTGCCGATCAGCACCGGGGACGAAAAGCGCGGCTATCGCACGCCCGCCTGGTATGGCCTGGTCGGCAAGTACTGGGGCACCTTCCACGCGTTCGGCACCTATGCCGACGAAGGATGGTATCTCTATGAAGACCCGACCGGCAGCATCTTGATCCACGGCGCACCGTATCGTCTGGTCAACGGGGAAAAGCATTACGAGGACCTGGAAGCGCTGGGCAACTATCCGGCTTCGCACGGGTGCATTCGCCTGTCGCCCGCGGACGCGGTCTGGTTCACCGCCTGGCAGCCGCAGGGGGTGCCGCTGGTCATCCTGCCGAAGAAGGATGGCGCGACCCGTTGAGCGCGTTGGCCGCCTGCGCCTGAGAGGTTGAGTTCATCTGCCATGTCTCGCACGAGACGCGGACGCGCGCCGCGCGTCCAGCTCCTGCTCTTGCTCCTGCCGTTTCTCGTGTTTTGGCGCGTTTGGTGGCCGGCTCCTGACGTACGCCAAGTCTTTCGCTACGGCGATTTCGTCGAACAACACTACCCCATGCGCGTCTTCGTGGCCGACGAGTATCGCCATGGTCGGTTGCCGCTCTGGGACCCTTATACTTTCGGCGGCGAGCCGGCCGTCGCGATGAGCCTCTTCGCGCCGTACTATCCGCCCGGCCTCTGGCAGGCGATCTTCCCGAGGTTGCCGTTTGAGGCGCTGGAGCTCGAAGCCATCTTTCATCTGGGCTTGGCCGGACTTTTCACCTTCCTCTTCGTGCGTCGGGTCACCGGCGACCCGCGCGGGGGATTCATCGCCGGCCTGGCCTTTTCCCTCGGCGGCTATCTGACCTCCTACCCCATGCTCCAGATCATCATCCTCGAGACGGCGGTCTGGTTGCCGGCGGGCTTGTGGCTGCTGGAGATGGCCCTGGCCGAACGCTCGCTCCGCCGGATGGCGTTGGCCGGCGTGCTCTTCGGCTTCGGCGTGTTGGCCGGCCACCCTCAGACGTTTCTGTACATCGCCTATCTGGCGGCCGCGTACTTTGCGTGGCGGGCCGCGCGCTTGCGCCTGCCGTTGCGGTTCGCGGCTGTGGCCGCGGCCGTCCTCGCGGCGACGACTTTGGGCATCAGCGCGGGGCACTGGTTGCCCGGCCTCCAGATGTATAGCTTTTCTCCGCGCGCCGGCCTCTCTTACAACGAGGTCGCGAACGGCTTTCGCCCGGCCGAGCTGTGGGGGCTGTTGCGGCCAAATCCCGGCCAGTGGTCGCCTCTCTATATAGGCGTCATCCCCCTGGCGCTGGCGCTGATCGGCCTGGTGTTGCGCCGTCGGGCCGAGACCTGGTTTTGGGCCGCGTCCGCGCTGCTCGCGTTGGGGCTTTCGCTGGGGCGTCACGGCTTCCTTTATCCGCTCTTCTATCGGGCCGTCCCCGGCTTTGCCGTTTTTCGCGATCAAGAACGGATCGCGCTGGTGGTCAGTTTCAGCCTGGCGGTGCTGGCGGGCCACGGCCTGGCCGCTGTGACCGACGCGCGGCGCGGCCGGCGCCTCCTCCCCGGCCGCTTGCGCCGCGAGCCGCATGCCACTGCGCCTCAGGAGCGGAGAGCCTGGTCTGTGGGGGGCACGGCGATCCTGGCGCTGGCGGTGTTCGTTGATCTGGCGCGGGCCAACCAGGGCGTGATCCTGCAAGCGCCGCCGCCCGGCGGCTACTTCGACCGCACGCCGATCGTGATGCACATCCAGAGCGTGAGCCTGCCGGGATGGCGCACGAGCAGCGAAGGGCTGTTGCCCGGCGACGGCGAAGCCGGGCTGGTCTTCAAGATCCGCGACATCGTGGGCAGCGGTCCGCTCTATCTGGCGGCCTACGACCGTTTCCTGGCCCAGGTGCCCGAAGAGCGCTGGTGGCGCATGCTCAACGTGCAGCATCTGATCACCCGTCGCGATCTGGCGCACGGTGCGCTCAAGCTGGTGCGCCAGGACGGCGACCTGCGCCTCTATCAGGTGTTTCAGAGCGCCACCCTGGCCTGGATCGTGCACGATTTCGAGCTGGCGGCCGACCAGGACGCCGCAATTCGCGCGACGGCCGCGGCGTCGTTCGATCCGTTCGGCCGTGCCGTGCTGGAGCAGCCGGCCGACCCTCCGCCCGCGCCGCCGACCGGCGAGGAGCGGGCCGCACTGGTTTCCTTCGCGCACCAGCGCGTGGTGGTGGATGTTGCTTTAACCTCTCCCGGCATCCTGGTGTTGAGCGAAGTGGTTTATCCAGGCTGGGTTGTGCGGGTGAACGGCCGCACCGCGGAGGCGTTGCGCGTGTACGGCCTGTTGCGCGGGGTGGCGTTGCCCGCGGGACAATGGCGCGTCGAATGGCGCTTCGAGCCGTGGATCGCCTACGGGGGGCTGGCGATCAGCCTCGTGACCGCTGCCGCGGTCGCTGCCGCCTGGTGTGGCCGAAAGCGCCTGGCGCGTCTATTTTGAGGTTAGAAAGGCACATCCATGAGTTCACCCCTTCGACCGGCCGCGCCGCCCCGCGTGAGCCGGCGTCTGTTCCTGGCGGCGCTGGCGGCCGGCGGATTGGCGAGCCTGCTGGCGGCGTGTCGCCGCGTGACGCCGATGCCCACTCCCACCCCCACCCGCACCCCGCGGCCGGCTGCGGCGACCGTCGCGACGCCGTCGCCTATCGCGAGTCCCGCTCCTGCGGCCACCGCGACCGCGTCCCCGGTGGCCGTCACGGCGACGGCCACCCCCGGCGCGACCCGGCCGCCATCGCCCACCCCTACGCCGACCGCGACGCCGTTCCCGCCCGGTCCGCCCAGCAAACTCGGCCTCTTCATCGGTCGCAACGACCCGCGCATCTTCGATTTGCTGAGTACGGGCAATGTCGCGCTCATCAAGACGCTGGAATACGACCCGAACTTCGTGACCGACATCAAGAAGCTATCGCCGAAGACGTTGCTCATTGCCCGGATGGACCTGCCGCAACTCGATCTGGCCGGGCTGAGCGATCCGCTGGCTACGGCCCGCGCCTTCGCCGACAAGCTGTTGCCCATTGCGACCGAGCCGCGGCGGCGGGCCGCCATTGACGCCTGGGAGGCGTACAACGAACCGGTCGCGGAAACGCCGGAACACATGGCCCGCCTGGCGCAGTTCGAGGCCGAGCGCACGCGGCTGTTGGCCGAGCAGGGCATTCGCTCGGTGATCGGCAACTTCAGCACGGGCACGCCCGATCTGGCGTTGTGGCCGCATTTCCGACCCGCGCTCGAGGCCGCGCTTCGCTACGGCGGCTATCTCGGCTTGCACGAATACTCCGCGCCCACCATGCAGTTCGGCACGCCGCAGGACCCGCTCGGCTGGGGCACCGATCCGGTGCAGGAAGGATGGCTGACGCTGCGCTATCGCAAGGTGTATCGCGGCTATCTGGCGCCGAACGGCCTGGTCTTGCCCCTGGCGATCACCGAGGCCGGCATAGATGGCGCGGTGGCCAACCGGCCCGGGCCGCGCGCCCAAGGGTGGATGGATTTTCGCGAGTATTGGGATGAACTCGGGATGGGGAAGGATGCGGCGGGCAACTACATGGAGCAACTGGCCTGGTACGATGCCTGCTTGCAACAGGATGATTACGTGCAGGGCGCGGCCATCTTTGCCGCGGCCGCATCGCCCGGCTTCGAGACCTACGAGATCCTCGATGAGGTGTTCCCCTTCCTGCGTCAATACCTGGCCGTCCATCCGGTGATATCTTCGTAATTTCGGATGCTGTTAGCCCCCCACCCCTGACCCCGCCTCCCGCTTGCGGGGGGCGGGGAATCCGTTGAAAGGGGGTATTTTGGCCGCCTTCGGCGGCCAAAATACCCCCAGAAAATCCGCAGAGCCAAAAGTGAACAGCGCCCCTACGCCGGCACATGAGGTTAGCGCCGCGGCCGATCGGTTGGCCTACGAGCGCAACGTCGCGACGAGCCGCAAGGGGTGGAGCAGCAGGTCGAGCGCGACCCGAATGTCGGGCGCGATGATATCGGCCGCCAAGATGGCGTCGGTCGCCGCGCCTTCGGGTCCGATGATGGCGATCCCCAGCGCGGCGGCCTGCAACATCAGCTTGTCGTTGCGGCCGTTGCCGATGCAAACCGTTTCCCCGCGGCCGAGCTGCGTCACGAAGGCCATCTTGGCATGATCCTGGCCGATTTGCGGCAGGATGTGGAGCGTACAGGGCAGGCCGGCCAGCACGGCCTGCGCGGTGCCGAACGTATCGGCCGTGAGGACGTAGAGCGAAAGATGTCTGGCCAGCTCGGTCAGGCGCTCGGCCACCCCTTCCAGCAGGGCGCCGTTGCAGGCCAACGTGCCGTTGTAATCCATGACCAGATGGTTCAGGCGCAAGCTGCCATCCCCAGGGATGGAGATTTCGATCATGCAGTTCTCCCGTGTATTTGATGAGGCATTCAGGGGCTCGGTGCATGGGGCGCCGGCCACATGGGCGACTTGTGGCAATGCACCAGTTGCCAGCCGGCCTCCCGCCGATGGAACACCCGCGTTTCGTTATGCTCGGTGTGGCGCACCCCCTCGTCGCTTACGTAGCGCATCAGCAGCGTATACGTCACAATGGCGATGTCGCCGTAGAGTTGTACCTTGGGGGCCAGCACCTCGTGTTCGATCTCATAGCGGTGGCCGGCTTGGCGCCGCGCCTCGGCGGCGCGTCGATTGGCGGCCGTCTCGCGCAGATGAAAGTCGAGCCCGTCAATGCGCTGCGTGCTGATGTACCATTCGAAAAAGGTGACATCGCTCGCGGTCGTCGCCCGATACGTCTCCAGGTCGCCTGCCCAGATGCTGCGCAGTTGGCGATCCAACACGCTCAGAACTTCTTGTTCGATTGCTTGTGTATCGTCCATCGTGCTCACCCGTAGATCGGTTTATCGCTCCACATCAGTTGTTCGGCCAGGGCATCGGCCTCGGCCGCCAGGATGATCTCGGTGGCATACGCGCGACGTTCGGCCGGGATCTGCTCCCAGGTTCCGTTGTTGCGCAGGAGGCGCAGGGTATTGCCGATGCCCCAGTTATAGGCCACCAGCCACCAGTACCGCTCGGGCCGGCCCTGCTTGACCAGGGTATCGCGCAGATAGGCCAGGATGGCCGCGGCCACGCGGATGTTGCTCTCCGGGTCGAACGGATCAAAGACGCCGACCTTCGGCGCCCATTCGTCCCAGGTGGCCGGCAGAATCTGCATCAGGCCCATGTCGCCGGCCGCACCCACGGCCAGAGGATTGAATCGGCTCTCGCGCCAACATTGCTGGGCCAGGATGTGCCAGTCCAGCTCGTATTCGGCGCCGATCTTGCGAAACAGATCCTCGTAAGCCATAGACGGTCTAATGAAGCCTTGCGGTTATTCTCACGATAACATGGTAACTACTGCTTTGTTAGCTTAGATTTTGCATTTTGCCGCATTGACCCCCCACCCCCGACCCCGCCCCTTTTCGCGAAATTTCGCGATCGCGAAAAGGGGGCGGTGAGAAGGCTGAATGGGGTTTGCGGGCGGCGACGCCGCCCGCAAACCCTCATGATCGCCCCTCTCCTCTCCTGGCCGAAGGCCAGGAGAGGAGAGGGGCAGGAGGAGGGGTAACATGCCGATTATAGCACGCAACCGCCGGGGATACAATCGTCAAATGAGACTTGACAGGTAGAAAAAAAGAGGCTATAATGAGACTGAACCTGTATCAATCCTCCGGCTCACAGGTTGCTTTATGCTCACCATCAATCGCGAAACGGATTATGCCGCGCGCGTGATCCTACACCTGGCGCTTCAGCCGGCCGGCGGCCGCACCACGGCCCGTCAGATCGCCGAGCAGCGCCTGATCCCGCGAGCGCTGGTGCGTCGCGTGGTGACGCGGCTGGCCGCCGCCGGCCTGATCGTCACGGCGCGCGGCAACGATGGCGGCATCGGCCTGGCGCGGCCTCCGGCCGAGATCACCCTTTTGGATGTGGTCGAGGCCATGGAAGGGCCGCTGGCGCTCAACCAGTGCACCATCGAGCCTCAGCTTTGCCCGCTCATGGTGGTCTGCACCGTGCATCAGGCCTGGTTGCGCGCCCGCGACGCCTTGCGCGCCGAGCTGGGCCGCGTCACCTTCGCCGCCTTGGCCCAGAAAGGAGGCATTCCCCCGAACGAGACCTCACCATCTTGATCCGCACCTCAACGGCTTGTCGTTTGGTCGCCTGGCCGCTTTTTGCCGATCTTCCAACCGGGAGGCACACCTATGGACTCACTGCTGATCGCTCGTTGGCAGTTTGCCATCACCACAGTCTATCACTTCTTCTTCGTTCCTCTGACCCTGGGGCTTTCGCTCCTCGTCGCCATCATGCAGACGCTTTGGGTGCGCACCGGCGACGAGACCTACCGACGGCTGACCCGCTTTTGGGGCAAGCTGTTCCTGATTAATTTCGCGATGGGGGTTGTCACCGGCATCGTTCAGGAGTTTCAGTTCGGCATGAACTGGTCGGAATACTCGCGCTTTGTCGGCGACATCTTCGGCGCGCCGCTGGCCATTGAGGCGCTGCTCGCTTTCTTCATGGAATCCACCTTCATCGGCATGTGGCTCTTCGGCTGGGACAAACTCTCGAAACGGGTGCATCTGGCGACGATCTGGCTGGTGGCGCTCGGCTCGAACCTGTCGGCGCTGTGGATCCTGATCGCCAACTCGTTCATGCAAGAGCCGCGCGGCTTCGTGTTGCGCAACGGCCGCGCCGAGATGGTGGATTTCGGTGCGCTGATCACCAATCCGCACGTGTGGGTGCAATGGCCGCACGTCTTCTTCTCGGGCCTGACGACGGCCGGTTTCTTCATGCTGGGCATCGTGGCGTGGCGGTTGTTGCGCCGGGAGACCGACCTGGCGTTTGCCCGGCGTTCGTTCCAGGTGGCCGCGGTGGCGGCCTTGGTCGGCTCGGTGATGGTGGGGCTGGTGGGCCATAGCCAGGCGCAGCACATGGTGCAGGTGCAGCCGATGAAGATGGCCGCGGCCGAGGCGCTGTGGAACACGGAACAGCCGGCCTCCATGTCTCTCTTCACCATCGGCGACATGGCCAACCGCCGCGATGTGTTTGCCATCCGGGTGCCGGCCCTGTTGAGCATCCTGTCCTGCAACAACACCTCGTGCGCGGTGCAGGGCATCAACGAGCTCCAGGCGGCCTATGAAAAGCAGTACGGTCCGGGCGATTACATGCCCTTCGTCGTTTTGATCTACTGGTCCTTCCGAGCGATGGTCGGCGCGGGGCTGCTGATGGTGGCGTTGGCCGCGTGGGCGCTTTTCCGCGCCGCGCGCGATCGCATCGCCGGACCGTCGTGGTTGTGGCGCATCTTGCCCTTCGCGCTCTTCCTGCCCTATATCGCCAACACGACCGGCTGGATCATGACCGAGTTGGGCCGGCAACCGTGGATCGTCTTCGGCGTGCTCAAGACCGAGGACGCGGTGTCGCCGACCGTTTCCGGCGGGATGGTGTTGGCCTCGGCCGTGCTCTTCACGTTGCTTTACGGCGCGTTGATGGTCGCCGACGTGTACCTGTTGGCGAAATATGCCAAGGCCCCGGCCGCCGATGTGGCCGCCGACGCGGTGCCGGCGTGGGCATGAAATGCCCAACGTCAGATTCGGGAGGTGCTTTATGGAGCTCAATACGTTGTGGTTCATCCTGATCGGCGTGTTGTTCACGGGCTTCTTTATCCTGGAAGGGTTCGATTACGGGGTCGGCATCTTGCTGCGGGTGCTGGGCAAGAACGATGAGGAGCGCCGCGCGATCATCAACACCATCGGCCCGGTGTGGGACGCCAACGAGGTTTGGCTGTTGACGGCCGGGGGCGCGATGTTCGCGGCGTTTCCGAACTGGTACGCCACGCTGTTCAGCGGCTTCTACCTGGCGCTGTTTCTGATGTTGGCCGCGCTGATCGTGCGCGGGGTGGCCTTCGAGTTCCGCTCCAAGGGCCACGATCCGCGCTGGCGCGAGCTGTGGGACTGGGCCATCGCGGTCGGCAGCTTCGTGCCCGCGTTGTTGTGGGGCGTGGCGATGAGCAACATCGTGCGCGGGGTGCCCATTGACGCCAAGATGCAGTACGTCGGCGGCTTCTTCAATCTGCTGAACCCTTATGCTCTGCTCGGCGGGGTGGCCGGCCTGGGCGTCTTCACCCTTCACGGCGCGCTCTTCCTGGCCCTGCGCACCGACGGCGAGGTGCGTCACCGGGCCGAGGCGCTGGCGAACCGCCTGTGGCCGATCGTGCTGATCGTGGGCGCGGGGACCGTGATCGCCAGTTACTTCGCGACCGACATCTTCCAGCGGCTGGGGGTCAACCCCGGCATCAGCGCGCTGGGCGCGGGCGCGGCCTTCCTGATCGGCGGCTGGCTGATCCGGCAAGGCCACTTCGGCTGGGCCTTTGCCATGACCGCCTTGACCATCGCGCTGACGATCGTGACCACCTTCCGCGGCCTTTACCCGCGCGTGATGGTCTCCAGCCTCAACCCCGACTGGAGCCTGACGATCACGAACGCCTCCTCATCGCCTTACACGTTGCAGGTGATGACGATCGTCGCCCTGATCTTCGTGCCGATCGTGCTGGCCTACCAGGCGTGGAATTACTGGGTCTTCCGCGCCCGGATCACAGGCAAGAGCGTGCTGAAGTATTGAGGTTCGCCGGCTTCTGGCAGGACGGGATGCGTCTCGGCCATTCCGGCTAGAGTGAGCTCCCTACCCCTGACCCCGCCCCTTTTCGCGAAATTTCGCGAAAAGGGGGCGGTGAGAGGGCTGAATGGGGTTTGCGGGCGGCGAAGCCGCCCGCAAACCCCCTCCTCAGCACCCCCG
>JBBIKA010000028.1:0-26656 GCA_037445695.1 Chloroflexota bacterium | reverse complement strand
CGCCCGGCGATCAATCGCCGGGCTACCCGGCGGCGCCCGCTGAAGCGGGCTGGCGTTCGGGCGTCGCCGCGCTGCTCGCCTTTCTGCTCCCCGTGGCGCTCATGCTTCTGCTGAATGGGTGGTACACGGCGACCACCCTGGCCGGGGTCGAGACCTTCGCCCGCGACGTGGTGGATTACACCACCAACCCCCAGCTTTCCTCCTCCGCGCCGGAGCGGATGTTGCGCGCGGCCGTGGGCCTGACGATCAGCCCGTACAAGGGGCTTTTCTGGTTCTCGCCCGCGCTCCTGTTGGGCCTGATCGGCGCGATCCCGTTTGTCCGCCGGCGGCCGTGGGAAGGCATCGCGCTCCTGGCCGCGATCGGCGCCCATCTGCTCGGCTACAGCCGCTACAACTACTGGTCGGGCGGCGTCACCTGGGGCTCGCGCTACATGCTCCAGGTCGTGCCGTTCCTCATCCTCCTCGCCGCGCCGGTGTGGCAGTGGCTGGCGGCGGACGACGGACGACGGATGACGGATGACGAACGACGAACGACGAATGACGAACGACGGACGATGAGGGATGACCGCGGGCAGGTCGCTGCTGACAAATCAGCAAATCAGCAAATCAGCAAATCAGCGGATGACGCTTCACGTTTGACGTTTCACGCATCACGCACCACGCATCACGCACTACGCATTCTCATCTGGCTCCTCGTCGCCCTGAGCGTCCTCATCCAGCTCCTCGGCATCAGCGTGGACTACCGCACGTTCGAGGTGAGGTGGCTGCTGGATAACGCCAAAGCCTGGGGCGGGATCGGCCAGGCGATCGAGGGGCTGTTCATGCGGCCGGCCGAGTCGCCGGTGATCGGCCATTGGCGCCTGCTGCTCTCTGGAACGCAGCCGCTCGACTTTGCCTGGGTGCAGTTGCGGCCCGAGGGGAAATGGGCGTTTGTGCCCCTTGGCCTGCTCCTGTGCCTCGTCCTGGTGGGATTGGCGGCCGCGGCCTTTGCCGCGATCTGGCGCCGACCGGCGCGGGCGGGCCGCATCGCCGGGCTGATGGTGGCCGCGACCGCGCTCGTCTGTTCGGCCCTGCTGCTGGTCTATCGCCAGGGTGATGCGCGCTTCGACCCGTACAACGTGGATCGCTTCCTCAAGCCGATGCTGGCGACGCTGGCCGAGACGCGCTGCGAGCGGCCCGGCCCGCTGGTGCCTGCCACGTGCAACGACGTGCTCCTCGTGCCCGATCCGACCCTCACCGACTACTTCCTGAACTACCTGGCCGCGCCGCTCGTCTGGTACAGCGTCGAGCCGCAGCCGGTGGACGAGCGGCTGATGGCGCAACTGCTGGCGCGCTACGGCCGCATCTGGCTGGCGCGCGATCGCAACGCGCAGGCCGACGACGCCGAGGGCCGCCGCGGCTGGGAGCGTTATCTGACCGACCATGCTTACAAGCTGAGCGAACAGCGCTTCGACGACTGGGCCCGGCTGCTGCGCTTCTCGGCGGCCGGCCGACCGGCCGAGATCGTGACGCCGCAGAGCGCGCTGGGCGACATGATCTTGCTGGAGGCCCGCCTCGGCCTGGAGAAGCCGGCCGCGGCGACCCGCGGTGAAGAGCCGCTTGCCGACGGCAAGGTGCAGGCGCACGTCGGCGACACGCTGCAGGTCGGCCTGAAATGGCAGACGGCCGCGCCGCCGGCCGGCAACTACACCGTCTTCCTGCAATTGTTGGACACCGGCTCGCAAGTGAAAGCGCAGGCCGATCGCTGGCCCGGCGA
Organism: Chloroflexota bacterium; assembly: GCA_037445695.1. Lineage (GTDB taxonomy): Bacteria > Chloroflexota > Anaerolineae > CG2-30-64-16 > CG2-30-64-16 > CAKZKT01. The sequence goes on along the minus strand of JBBIKA010000028.1, from coordinate 24,900 downwards.
CGGCCTCTACCCGACCGCCGGCCTGGCCGCGGGCCAGATCATCACCGACAACGTGGCGTTGCCGTTGGCGGTCCCGCCGGGCAGCTACCGGCTGATCGTCGGCCTCTACCGCGGGGACCTGCCGGGCTATCCGCGGCTGGTCGGGCCGGCGGGCGACCATGCGCTTCTGGCCGCAGTGGAGGTGCGGTGAGCAACCGGCAGATCAATGGATCAACGCCATTCCCTCGGCACTTGGCGACCATCGGTCGTTTCGCTCCCTGGCTCTTGTTTGCAGTGTTTCTGTGGTGGGGCTGGCGAGAACAAAATCTCGCCAGGTCTCTTCCTACCTATGGGGACATTCTGGAGCTTACCTGGGCGCTTTCATGGTATGATGATGCGCTACGTCAGGGGGCGAATCCGCTCCTGGCGTCCATGGCATTTTATCCGGTCGGCTGGAATCTGAAGACCTATGCGACCGGCTTTCTGTTCCTGCCCGCTTTGCTTCCTTGGCACCGTCTGGCCGGCGCGGCCTTTGCCTACAATGTAGGGGTCTTATTCACTTTTGTGCTTTCTTTCGGCGGCATGTTGGTACTGGCCGGTCGTTTAATGGGCCGGCTGGCAGCAACAGTGGGGGCGCTCCTCTTCACCTTCTGGGCCTTGCGTTGGTTTCAAACGATCGGCCATCTGAATTTCCTATTTGGATCGGCATGCCTGCCATGGCTGATTTTGGCGTTGGAGCGTTTCCTCCAAAGGTTTTCCGAAGCGAGCCAGAGTTCTTTGCGCTCTCTGTTCTGGCTTGTTCCGGTCGGCCTCATTTGGGCTGCGACCATGGCCGGCTCATTGTATTTCATTTGGATCGGCGGCCTCCTGGTGGCCGGATGGATCGCCGGCCGCCGGTTGAGCAAAGAGATCTCCCGCCAGACCGCCAGCATCGCTTTGGTCGGGTCGGCTACGGTTGCATTGCTTGTCTCGATGCCGATTCTGTGGGAGTACTGGCGTGCCAGTACGGCTGTCGGCGCGAGCACGCCTGATCTGGGCGAAGTCAACTTCTGGGGCGCCAGCCTCAACAGCCTGCCGCTGCCTTATGTTTTTCACCCATGGTTAGGGTCGTTCGCCACGACCATTTATCGCGGCATCACATACGAGCAAGGGGCAACCAACTTCGGCCTGATCGCGGTCATCACCGCGATCGCAGGATGGAGAGTGGCGTGGCGAGAGGGGCGTCGGCGCTGGTTGCCGATCTTCGTTCTCACGCCGGTCGCGCTGGTTCTGTGCCTGGGATTGACATTGAAATGGGACAACGTTTCGCTTCAATGGGATGTTCTGCGGTCTGTAAACGCAGCACTCTGGCAGATCGGCCATCTGCTCAAGCCGGACGTCTTTTCCGCGGGACCGCCGCCTGCGCCGTTTGATACGGCCATCCCGCTGCCGGGACTGCTTTTAAGTGCGACGGTACCGCTGTTTGAACGGGCACGGGTTTTTGCGCGTTATGGTTTCATCGCCGCCCTGGGCATTTTCCTTTTGGCCGGCCTGACGATCGAGCGGCTGCGTCGGCCGCGAGGGGTACGCTGGTTGCTGGCGACCGCCCTGCTCTTCGAGGTGATCCCGCCGCCGCTTCCCCGCGTCCCCTTCCCTCCGCCCTCGCACGAAGCCTTCACGTGGCTCAAGTCTCAGCCAGCCGGCGCGGTCGCCGATCTGCTCGCGGCACACCCCGACACGTTGGTCCTGATCAACCGGGGCGAGACGGTATGGGCCACTCGGTTGCACGGCAAGCCGGCCGTAGGTGGGGCTAGCAGCGTGTGGCCGGCCCCGACGGCCTTCCTGAACGAGTGGCTGGCCACACATGAGCACCCCTTCGCCGGGCTGACCGCCGTGCCGCTGTTGCGCTCTTACGGAGCCCGCTACCTGCTGCTCCACATGACGAGCGATTGGGAGGTCGCGATTCTGGCAGAGGCCAAGCAAAACCGCGAGCTGCGCTTCGCCCAGTGTTTCGAGCCGCCGCCCGGCCCGACAGCCTGGCCGTATCCCATTTGCGTGTTGGAGGTGTTGCCGCCAACTAATCCCGCTTTCAACCTGGCACCGCTAGACGGCTGGTCGGCCCAAGAGGATTGGGGCGTGTGGGCGGTAGGGCCGGAATCGAAGGTCGTTTTTGTGGCCATGGCGCGTCGGCCATATCGCCTGACTGTAGAAGCCTTCCCGAATTGTGTACCCGGCAAGACGCAAGCCATGGTGATCGAGATCAACGCCACGCGGCTGGCAGAGTACACATGGAAAAACTGTGACCCGTGGGCGGCCACGTTGGTGATTTCGACGGATCTCTTGCGGCTTGGCGGCAACGAGCTGACCTTCCGGCCCGCGTATGCGCTAGCGCCGGCCGCAGGCGATACGCGACCGTTGTCGGTGGGATTTTCCCGGCTTCAAATCGAGCCGGAGCCAACCGGATCTGGCAGGTAGTTGAGAGGAAGAGACGATCTCAGCTTGGATTCTCGTCTCGGCTGCGTTATACTATATTTTATGCGAGTCGAATGGGTCAAACGCTTCCTGCATCGGCCGGCGGCCGGCAGATACGCCGCGCTGCTGTTGGCCCTGCCGGCCCTCTGGCCGCTGCTGCGGCCCGGCTTCTTCGTCTCGGATGACGGCCTGTTCCACGTCTACCGCGTCGCCGCGCTGGCCGATGCCTGGCGACACGGCGTGCTCTACCCGCGGCTTTTCCCCGAGTTCGGCTTCGGCTATGGCCAGGCCGTGCTGAATTTCTACGCGGGGTTGACCTACTTCCCGGCCGCGCTGTTGGCCCTCGTCGGGGTCAACCCGGCGACCGCAGTCGAGCTGACCATCGCGCTCGGCTTCTTGCTGGCCGCGCTGGCGATGTACGGCTTTGCGCGTTCCCTGTGGGGGCCGACCGGCGCCGGGCTGGCGGCCGTGGCCTACACGTACTTCCCCTACCACCTGGCCGACGCGTATGTGCGCGGGGCCGTGCCCGAGCATTTCGCGTTCATCTTCCCGCCGCTCATCCTGTGGGGCACCATGGCCATTTTTCAGCAGGAACGGCCGCGCGCCGCGTTGCTGTGGACCGCGTTGGCCTGGGCCGGGCTGATCTTCACCCACAACCTGACCGCGCTGCTGATGGCGCCCACGTGGGCGGCCTACGCGCTCATCGTGGCCCTGTCGGCGCGGCGGCCGCGGCGATTGCTCGCGGCGGCCGCCGCTCTGGCGCTGGCCATCGGCCTGAGCGCGCCCCTCTGGCTGCCGTTCCTGGCCGAGAGCCGCTGGGTCGGCCTGGCGCTCGGCCCGTCGGACGGCTACCAACGCCATCTGGCGCCGCTCGACCTGGTCGTCCAGCTCCAGCCGCTCTATCGCTATCGCGTCCAGCACGGCGGCGCGGCCGACCATCCGTTGAGCTGGCCGACCGCGCTCGTGTGGCTGCTTGTTGCGGCGTTGTGCGGCCGCCGCCTGCTGCGCCGCGCTCCGCCGCTCCCGGCCGGGGAAGAAGCGGCCCTGGGGGCGACCGCGGGCCCGGCGCCGACGCCCTCCACGCCTGGCTCCTCCCCCGCAGTCGAGGGCAGGGTCAGGGCGGGGGTGACCGCGTTCGCGCTGGCGCTCGCCGCCGCGTCGGCCTTCATGATGACCGCCGCCTCGTTGCCGCTCTGGCGGCCGCTGGCGCCGATCCTGGCGCACCTGCAATATCCCTGGCGCTTCCTGACCCTGACTGCGGTCGGCTTTGCCGCGAGCAGCGCGGCGCTGCCGGCCCTGCTCGGCCGGCTCGGCGGCCGACGGCCGACGCGGATGAGCACGCTCGCGGCGGCGCTGCTCGGCCTGGCGCTGCTCGTCCAGCCGCTCTTCACCATCTCCACCCAGTCGCTGCCTTTTCCCGCGGCCGACGCCTGGTCGGCCGACCGGATGTGGCGCGAGGATGCGGCGATGGGCCAGGTGGGCGCCACCTGGACCGGCGAGTTCCTGCCGCTCACCGTGCAGGAGCAGCGCTGGGCGCTGGGCCGGCCGGCCGAACGCGCGGCCGATGGCCCCGCGTTCGCCCCGCGGCCGCAGGTGCAACTGGTTCGGCTGGGCTACGACCAGGTCGAGCTGGAGATCGCGACGGCCGTCCCTCTGAGCGTCCGACTGCACCAGTTCCATCTGCCGGCCTGGCGCGCCGCGCTGAACGGCGCCGACCTGGCGACCTATCCCTCCGGCGAGCTGGGGCTGGTGACGGTCGACCTGCCGGCCGGCGACGGCCGCCTGGTGTTCCGCTTCGGCCCGACGGCCGCCTGGCTGGTCGGCGCCGCGCTGGCGCTGAGCGCGACGCTCGCCTGGGCGCTCAGCGCCTGGTGCAGCCGCCGCGTAGATCGCCGGCCGGCCTGGATTGCGGCCGTGCTGGTCGTCGTTGTCGCGGCCTTGCTGCTCAACCGCCTGGGCGTCGGCCGGCAGATGTGGGCCCCGCGGCCCGCGCACGCGGCCGTGGGCGACGTGGCGCTGCTCCTGGGCTACGACGTGGCGCCGGCCCGCGGGGCCGCGGCGCTGGACGTTACCCTCTACTGGTTCGCGCTGCGCGATGTAGCCGCGGACTACAAGACCTTCGTCCACCTGTTGGGGCCCGATGGCGGCGTGCTCGCCCAACACGACGGCGATCCGGGCGGCGGCTTCACCCCCACCAGCCGCTGGCGCAGCGGCGAGCTGATCGCCGACCGGCATCGCGTCCCTTTGCCGCCGGGGTTGCCGGCCGGCGAGTACGGTCTCAAGGCCGGCATGTATCGGCCGGAGCCGCTGCGCAACCTGCCGCTCGACCCGCCGACCGCGGACGGCCGGATTGACCTGGGCACTTATCGTCTGCTGCGCCGATGAACGGGCCCGGCCACGGCCGTTTCAATTGAGAATGGCGGTTGACGGAACGGCCGATCGCGCATACAATACACGTGGCCGGCCCAATTGCATCGTTTCAGTATTCAGCAAGGTGAGGTTCGCTTCAGGGAGGGAGATATGAAATCACCTGCACTTGCGAAATGGATGGCCGTTCTTGTCGTGTTGTCGCTCCTCTGGCTCGCGGCATGCGTCCCGCCCCCGGCGCGATCGCCCACCGCAGCCGAACCCGCATCGGCGGCGCCCTCCGCAGCCGGCGCACCTGCCGCTCCCGGCCTGTGGCAGGTCTACGATCAGGTCTTCAAGGGCGCCAAGTACATTGATCTGACGCATACCATGACGCCTGCGATCCCCGTCTGGAAGGGGTTCGGCCCGGCCAAGTTCGGCCCCACCATCAACCCGGAGACCGGACAGCCGTATCGCTATGACCCCGATGGTTTCGAAGCGACCCGCTACGAGCTGAGCACCGACCAGTACGGTACCCAGCTCGATCCGCCGGCCCACTGGGCGCCGGAATATCCGGCCATTGACGAACTGCCGGCCACCTACACCTTGCGGCCGCTGGTGGTCATCTCCATCGTGGACAAGGTGGCCAAAGATCGGAACTATCATCTGAAGGTCCAGGACATCCTGGACTGGGAGGCCAAAAATGGCCAGATCCCCGCGGGCTCGGTGGTGATGGTGCGCTCCGACTGGTCGAAGCGCTGGCCCGATCCGAAGCTCGCGACCGAAAGCGAATTTCCGGGCGTCTCGCTCGAGGCGCTCAAGTTCCTGCACGAACAGCGCAAGATCCTCTTCCACGGCCACGAGCCGCTCGACACCGACAGCACCCCGACGCTGGAGGGCGAACACTGGCTGATGCACAACGGCTACGCCCAGGCCGAAGGGGTGGCCAATCTCGATCAGGTGGCGGAGACGGGCTGCCTGATCGCCATCGGCTATCCTAAGTTCCAGGGCGGCCTGGGCGGCTATGCCCGCTACATCGCCATCTGTCCGGCCGACTGGAAGTACGGCATTTCGGTAGGTCAGGTGCCGGAAGCGCCGCTGCCCAAGAGCGACAAGATCCTGCAATGGGATACCACGTTGGGCGTGCGGGTGCGCAAATGATCCGGCACGCGATCAATAGCACAAAAGGAGGAAGTATCATGCATCGGCGCTTATGGATCGTCTGCAGTCTGTTGCTGGTCGTTATGATGGTCGCGACGGCGTGCGTCTCACCGCCGGCGCCGGCGCCGGCGCCGGCCGAGGCCCCCAAGGCCGCCGGGCCCGTCACGCTGCTCTGGGCTTTTTGGGGCAGTCCGGAAGAAGCCGCCAGCCACAAGATGGTGGCCGACGCCTTCATGAAGGAACATCCGGAGATCAAGATCGAGACTTGGAACCAGCCCTGGGATGAATACTTCACCAAGATCCAGGCGCTGTGGGCCAGCGGCGATCCGAAGGTAATCCCGGACATCGCCTTCCTCTGGCCCACCCCCAAGTACGCGGCGCAGGGCGTGCTGGAGAACCTGGATCCCTACATCCAGAAATCCGGCTACAACCTGAACGACTATTGGGGTGGCCTGTTGGAATCGGCCAAGTACAAAGGAAGCGTCTACGGCTTTCCGCGCGACATCGAAGTGAACATCCTGTACTACAACAAGGACCTGTTCGATAAGGCCGGCCTCAAGTATCCGGACGAAAGCTGGACGTGGAACGACCTGTTGGCCGCGGTCGAGAAGCTCACCGTCAAAGACGCCAGCGGCAAGGTCACCCGCTATGGGCTGGGCATGGAGAGCGGCAAGTACGCCAAGTGGGTCAACCAGAACGGCGGCGCCATTCTGGATGACTACGTCAATCCGTCGAAATGCTTGCTGGCCGAGCCGAAGTCGGTCGAGGCCATCAAGTTCTTCGCCGATATGATGGCGAAGGGCTATGCGATGCGCGACGCGGACCTGAATCAGGCGGGCGGCGATGAAGGCGCGTTCCTCAGCGGCCAAGCGGCCATGATCATCCAGAACACCAGCCGCGTGTCGGCCTTCAACAAGGCCAAGCTGAACTACGACGTGGCCGTCGTCCCGATCCCCAAGGGCGGCAAGCGCTGGAATGCGGCCGGCGGCGCGGCCTGGGTGATGAGCGCCAAGAGCGCGCACAAGGACGCGGCGTGGACCTTCCTGGCATGGCTGCAAAGCACCAACGGCGGCGAAAAGATCTACACCGAACGCGGGGAGATCTTCCCGGCGCTGCAATCCACGGCCAACTCGCCTGCGTTCATGACCGATCAGCCGCCAGCCAACAAGAAGGCCATCGTGACCGAGGCGGCAGCGTCGGGGGTCGGCGGCTTCGGCTACTTCCCCGAATGGGACGAGCTGGATAGCTCCATCATCGGCCCGGCGCTCCAGCGCATCTGGACCGGCGAAGTGACCGCGGAACAGGGCCTGCCGGCGCTGTGCAAGCAGGTGGACCAATTCCTGAAAGACAAGGGCTTCCCGAAGAAGTAACGGAGTGCCGGGAAACAAGTAGACAAGTAGATAAGTAGACAGAGGAGGGGGTTTGCGGGCGGCGAAGCCGCCCGCAAACCCTATTCCGTTCCATGACACAACTCAGCAACATCTACCCCAGGCCGGCGATAGCCGCACGGCGCAATCCCTTCCGTTGGCGGCCCGATCAGCAATGGGAGGGATACCTCTTCCTCTTGCCCGGCATGCTCGGCTTCCTGATCTTCGTCTTCCTAGCGGTCGCCGCGTCCCTGGGCATCAGCTTCCTGAACTGGGGCTTGACCGGCCCCCAGGGGTTCGCCGGCCTGGACAACTACCGCGACCTCCTGCGCGATCCGGTCTTGTGGCGGGTGTTCGGCAACACCGTCTTTTACATCGTCACCATCGTGCCGATGCAGCTCGCCTTGGGCCTGGCGATGGCCGTGGCGCTCAATCAGCCGTTGCGGGGACAAGAAGCGTTCCGCATGATCTACTTCCTGCCGATGGTGACGACCATCGTGGCCGGCGCGATCGTCTTTCGCCTGATCTTGAGCCGCAACGGCCCCCTGGCCGACCTGGTGACGGCCATCGGCGCGCTGCTCGGCCAGCCGCTGAGCCTGCCGGACTTTCTGAGCAGCACCCGCTATTCTCGCTGGTCGGTCGTCCTCCTGACCCTGTGGAAGAACACCGGCTTCACCATGGTCATCTACCTGGCCGCGCTGCAAGGGGTGCCGCAGGAGCTGTACGATGCGGCGCACGTGGACGGCGCCAACGCCTGGCAGCGCTTCCGCCACATCACGCTGCCGCTGATCAGCCCGACCACCTTCTTCCTGTTCATCTTGCAGACGATCGGCGCGTTCCAGCTCTTCACCGAACCGTTCGTCATGACGCGCGGGGGTCCGGCGCAATCGTCTATGCCGGTCGTGCAGTACATCTACGACAACGCCTTCCGCTTCACGCGCATGGGCAAGGCGTCGGCCATCGCCTGGTTCCTGTTCATCTTCATCTTCGGTTTCACGCTCGTGCAGGACATCATGCAACGACGGTGGGTGCATTATGAGACAGAATGAGGGGACAGGCGCCGAGGTCGCGCGGCGGCCGGGGATGTCTCCGTGGCGTCAGGCTATCCTGTACATCATTCTCACCCTGGGCAGCGGCATCATGCTGGCGCCGTTCTGCGTGATGCTGGTGGTATCCCTCTTCCCTAACGAGGCCTTCATGGCGCGGCGCTTTCCCCTCCACCAGATGACCCTCGCCAACTACGTGGAGGTGTTCCGCGTCCTGCCCTTCGGCCGTTACTTCATCAACAGCGCGGTGGTCACCGTCTCGGTCACCGTGCTGCAGCTCCTGATCTCGTCTCTGGCCGCCTTCGCCTTTGCCCGGCTGCGCTTTCGCGGCCGCGAGATGCTCTTCCTGCTCTACCTGGCGACCCTGATGATCCCGCCGCAGGTGACGCTGATCCCCAACTTCCTGATCATCAAGACGTTGGGCTGGTACGACAGCTATTTTGCGCTGATCGTCCCTGCGCTCTTCAGCGCGCTGAGCACCTTTCTGTTGCGCCAGTACTACCGCGGCATCCCCTTGGAGATGGACGAGGCCGCGCGCATGGACGGCGCCTCGAGCCTGCGCATCTGGGGGCAGATCATCGTGCCGCTGAGCTGGCCGGCCATCTCGGCGCTGGCCGTCTTCACCTTTCAGGCCACCTGGAACGATTTCCTCTGGCCGCTGGTGGTGACCACCACCGACAAGATGCGCACGATTCCCATCGGCCTCTCCTACTTCGTGGGGCAATACAGCACGGCCTGGCATCTGCTGATGGCCGGCTCGGTGATCGCGCTCTTGCCGGTATTGCTGATTTACTTCCTGGCCCAGAAGACCTTCGTCCAGGGGATTACGTTGACGGGGATGGGCGGCCGATAGCGCTCACTACAGCGGCGCCGCGCCGGCCTTCATCCCAACCTGGCGCCCACGAACCCCCGCGCGCCGCGCAAGAACACCTCGATGGGGAGCGGCTGCTTGCCCGCGAGCTGCACCCGGCGCAACAGGAGGATGCCCTCGGCCGTGCCGACGCCGGCCGCGGCCTCGATCGCGACCACTTCGCCCGGCCCGGCCGCGAGCGAACCGGCGGGCCGCGGAACGGCCTCCAGGATCGTCAACTGGCGGCCTTGCCAGAAGGTGTACGCGCCCGGCCACGGGTTGAATGCCCGCACCTGGCGCGCCAACTGGACGGCCGGCCGGCTCCAGTCCAGCAGGCCCTCCTCCTTGCTCAGGCGGCTGCTCCAGGTGACGGCCGTCGCATCCTGCGGTTGCGGCGTGATCTCCGCGCGCAACCAGCGGCCGATCGTCTCCACCATCAATTCGGCGCCAAGGACGGCCAGGCGGGCCATCAACTCGCCCGCGCTTTCGTCCGGCCGGATGGGCGTGCGCGCCTGGGCCAGGATGTCGCCGGCGTCCAGCTCCGCGGCCACGAAGTGCACCGTCACACCGGTCTCGGCATCGCCGGCCAGGATGGCCGCCTGTACCGGTGACGCGCCGCGCCAGCGCGGCAAGAGGGAGGGGTGCAGATTGAGCGCGCCGGCCGGCGCGAGCCGGCGGATCGCCTCGGGGATGTATTGGCCGTAAGCGGCCACCACGATCAGATCGGGCCGCGTGGCCGCCAGCAGATCGTGGGCCTCGGCCGTGCGCAGCCCGGCCGGCTGCAAAACCGGCAATCCCAACGCCAACGCCGCCTCTTTGACCGGCGGCGCGGCCAGGTGCAGTCCGCGGCCGGCGGGCTGGTCCGGCCGGCATACGACACCGACGACCGGATAGCCGGCCTCGACCAGCTTGCGCAGGGTCGGCACGCCGAACTCGGGCGTGCTCATGAACAGGATACGTGTGGTCAGGTGTGATGTCATGCGGCTCTCCTGGGCCAATATTATACCACTGCATCCGCCTTCTTCGCAGCTTCTTGACAAACGGACTCGCCTTTGATATAAGGCAACCGTGGCCGATCGCCCAGACGCGTCGGCCCGACGATTCGTCGTCATGTGAGGGGCATACGAGCACGCTTCGCCCTCAGTCGGTTCGTGCTGCGCGGGATCGGTGGGCGCCGGCCGCCGCGAGCTTCATCACCGCGGCCGGCTTTCTCTTGCGCACCTGGGAGATCGGCCGGAAGACGCTGTGGCTCGATGAGGCGTTCAGCGTCTGGTTGGCCCGCCATCCCCTGGGCGAAATGCTCGCCTGGATCGCTCGGCTCGACCAGCACCCGCCGCTGTATTACATGCTCCTCCATTTCTGGATCAGGCTGGTCGGCGATGGGCCGGCGGCCGTGCGGCTGCTTTCGGCGCTGCTGAGCACGCTGGCGATCCCAGCCGTGTATTGCCTCGGCCGGCGGCTGCTGGGCCCGACCGGCGGCGTGTTGGCCGCGCTGATCCTGGCCCTGTCGCCGTTTCATGTGCGCTTCGCCCAGGAAACGCGCATGTATGCCCTGCTCACGCTCAACGCGAGCCTGGCGCTGTTGGCGCTGACGCATCTCCGTCGCGGCCCGCGGCCGGGAGCCGCGCCAGGGACGGCCCGGGCCTGGATTGGCTACGTCGTCTTCACGGCCGCCACCATGCTCACCCACCACACCGCGCTCCTCTTTCTCCTGGCGGTCAACCTCTTCGCCCTGGGTTCCGTTCTATGGCGTCGGCTTCGCATCCCCCATGCCCCCTCTTTGACCTCCTGGCTGCTTGCCCAACTCGCCGTCCTGATGCTCTGGAGCCCCTGGCTGACGGCGTTCATTGGCCAGGCGGCCGGGGTAGAGCGGGAGTTCTGGATTCCCGCGCCGACCTTCGCCGCCGTGATCGCCGCGCTGAAAACGTTTCTGAGCGACATGTTGCCGCCGCTGGCCGGCCGATCCGATCTGATCTGGGCCGGCTATGTCGTGCTCGGCGGCCTGGGGATCGCGGCGCTGCGCAAGCGGGGGCCGGTCTTGGCTCTGCTCGTCGTGCTCTTCCTCACGCCCATCGGCGGCGAACTGCTCGTCAGCCTGCGCCGGCCGGTCTTCTACGATCGCACCCTCATCTGGGCCACGATCCCGCTCTATCTCGTGCTGGCGGCCGGGATCGCGCATCTGCGTCGCCGACCGTTCGTCGTGGCCGCGCTCGGCCTGGTGGTGACGGCCAACGCGGCCTCGCTCCATGAATACTACGCCAACTTTCAAAAGGAAGAATGGGATCGAGCCGCCGGCTACGTCGCGGCCCGCGCCGACGATGATGACCTATTGCTCTTCAATGCCACCTGGGTACAGATCCCGTTCGATTACTACTTCCGCGCCTATGGCCGGACCCTCGCCGAGCGCGGCGCGCCCACCGATCTCTTCGCGCGAGGCGTGTTGGAGCCGAAGATGACCGAAAGTGACCTGCCCCGTCTGCGCGCGCTGCTCGCGGGCCAACGTCGCGTTTGGCTCATTTATAGCCATAACTGGTATACTGACCCTCAGGGTCTGATTCCGGCCGCGCTGGCGCAGGAGTTCGCCCTGAGCGAGATGCGCCGGTTCGTCGGGCTGGAAGTCCGCTTGTACGAGCGAGCTGCGCGCTGAACACATGCGAAGGTGTCAGTTCCGGAAACTGACCCAAAGGAAAGGATGCCATCTATGTACACCCAACTACTGACCGGCGCCTGGCAATTTCGCCAGGCCGGAACCACTGAATGGCTGCCGGCGCAGGTGCCCGGCGGCGTCCATACCGATCTGTTGGCCCTCGGCCGCATCCCTGATCCTTTCGTGGCCGACAACGAAAAGCGCGTCCTGTGGGTGGCCGAAAGCGATTGGGAATACCGGCGCACCTTCGCCGCCGACGCGGCGCTCCTGGCCGAGGAGAAGGTCTTCCTGGTGTGTGACGGGCTGGACACGTTGGCCGAGGTGCGCCTGAACGGCCACCTGCTCGGCACGAGCGATAACATGTTCCGTCGCTACGAGTGGGAAGTGAAGCCGCTCCTGCGCGCCGGCGAGAACGAGTTGGTCATTGCCTTTGCGTCGCCGGTGCGTTATGTGACGGCCCGCCAGACCGAGCGGCCGCTGCGGGGCGTGACGCAGGCCATCGAGGGGGGGCCACATCTGCGCAAGGCGCCCTGCCAATTCGGCTGGGACTGGGGTCCGCAGCTTCCACCCATCGGCATCTGGAAGGAGATCCGGCTGGAAGGGCATAGCGTTGGCCGCCTGACCGACGTTCACATCCGGCAACACCACGAGGACGGTCGGGTCAGGGTAGAGGTCAAGGCCGAGGTCGAACGCTGGTCGGACGCCGAGCTGCGCCTGGCGGTACACATCACCACGCCGAGGGGCACGACGATCAGTCGGACGGCCCCTGTAGATCGGACCGGCCGGGCCACCGTGTTCGTGCCCATTCGCGGCCCGCAGCTCTGGTGGCCGAACGGCTACGGCGAGCAGCCGCTCTATCGGGTCGCGGTGGAGGTCGAGGCGGCCGCGACCGCGGCAACCGTAGATAAGGCCGCTTATCAGATCGGCCTGCGCACCATCGAGCTGCGCCAGCAGCCCGATGAATGGGGCACATCGTGGCAGTTTGTCGTCAACGGCGTGCCGATCTTCGCCAAGGGGGCGAACTGGATCCCGGCCGACTCCTTCCCCACCCGCATCAGCGACGCACATCTGGAGCATCTCATCCGCTCGGCCGCCGAAGCGCATCAGAACATGTTGCGCGTGTGGGGCGGCGGTTTCTACGAAGAAGAACGCTTCTACGACCTGTGCGATCGCTACGGCATCCTGGTCTGGCAGGAGTTCATCTTTTCCTGCAGCATCTATCCGTTGGATGATCCGGCCTTCGTGGAAAACGTGCGCCGCGAAGCGATCCAGAACATCCGCCGGCTACGCCATCGCGCGTGCCTGGCCCTGTGGTGTGGCAACAACGAGATGGAGTGGGGCTGGGAGAGCTGGGGCTGGGCCAGACAGGACTGGGAAGAGGCGCTGTTGCCCCACATCGAAAAGATCCCGGCGTTGCAGGGACTCGTGCGCCAGATCAAGGGCCGCGCGCTCCTGCCCGATTGGAAGAAGCTGCGCGATGCCTACGACGCGTTCTTCCACCACACGCTGCCGGCGTGGCTCGCCGAGGAAGACCCCGACCATGCGTATTGGCCCAGCTCGCCCTCGTCCAACACGCCCTTCCGGAACGTCAACGGAGAAGAGCAGGGCGACAGTCACTACTGGGAGGTGTGGCACGGCCGCAAGCCGTTCACGGCCTATCGCAGCACCTACCCGCGCTTCCAGAGCGAGTTCGGCTTCCAGGCGCTGCCGCCGCTGAAGACGATCGCGACTTACGCCGGGCCGGCCGATTGGAACATGACCTCGTACATCATGGAGCACCATCAGCGCAGCGCCAGCGGCAACGGCCTGATGATCGGCCAGATGACCGACACGTTCCGCATGCCGAAGGACTTTCCCTCGCTGGTCTATCTCAGCATGGTGCTTCAGGCCGAGGGGATCCGCTACGGCGTCGAACACTGGCGGCGCTTCCCCCAACGCGTGGCCGGCACCCTGTATTGGCAGCTCAACGACTGCTGGCCGGTGGCGTCCTGGTCGAGCCTGGACTATTTCGGCCGCTGGAAGGCTCTCCACTATATGGCGAAGCGCTTCTTCGCGCCGGTGCTTCTCTCGATCCTCGACGACGGCCCGCGCATGGGCATCTGGGTGACGAACGACACGACCGAGCCGTTTGAAGGAGAAGCGCGCTGGTCGTTGGAGCTGCTGAGCGGTGAGGTGCTCGCCTCCGGCGAGGAGCGGGTGCAGGTCGACCCGGCCGCGGCCCGCCAGATCAAGGCGCTCGACTTCGGCGACGTGGTGGTGGCCGACCGCATCCCAGGGATGCTCGGCGGCAACCGGCGCGACATGATCTTCGTGTGCGAGCTGTGGCAGCACGATCGGCTGTTGGCCCGCAACATTGCAACCTTCGTGCCGAACAAGCATCTGGCGCTGGAAGACCCCGGCCTCACGGCCGAGATCACCCGGCAGGAGGATAAGCTGACGATCGAGGTTTCGGCGCGCTCGCTGGCCCGCTTCGTCGAGCTGGAGCTGGCCGACACGGACACGATTTTCAGCGACAATTACTTCGACCTGCCGGCCGGCCGCACGGCGACGGTGACTTGTCCGTTGCCGCCGGGCTGGGATCTGCGCCGGGCGCGCGCCGCGCTGCGCATGCGCTCGCTGCGCGATTCGTACGCATGAGCGCGCCATGACGGCGGATCTGTCTGCGCGTCTCGATTCGCTGTCATGCGCTGTTCGTCGCCGCGCGGCCGCCTACCGCGCGGCGACGACCCGACAACAGCTTGCCGTGCTGGCTCTTCCGCTTGCCGTCTTCGCGCTCGCGCAGACGCCGCCGGTCTGGGCCGGCGCGGCGCTTGTCCTCGCCGGCCTCTTCTACCTGCGCCTTGACCTCGGCTTGCGGCTGGTCGTGCTCGCCTTCCCGTTTGCGTTCACCTACAAGCATGTCGGCGCCGACATCTACTCGCCGGTCGAGATCCTCACCGTCGCCTGCTTCCTGGGGTGGACGGCGCAACGCCTCGGCCCGCTCGTCCGCCGATCGGCCCGTTTGCCGCTTCGCGCCTTGGCCGCTCTCCGCAGCCTCGACTGGGCCGTGCTTCTCTTTGTCGCGGCCGCTCTGCTCTCGCTGCTCGTGGCCGAGGACAAAGCGGCGGCCCGCTGGGAGGTGCGCATCCTGATCGTCGAGCCGGCGCTGGTCTATGCGATGGTGCGCACTCTAACTCTCCGCTCCCCCGTCGGGGGGGAGGGGAGCGCCGGCAGCAGCCGCCGGACAGAGCGCGGCGACGAACTGCTGCCCCTTGCCGACGCGCTGGCGGCGGCCGGACTGATCCTGGCGCTCGTCGGCCTCTATCAGTACTTTTTCACGGATTATGTGGAAGCCGTTCAGGGCGTGCGGCGCATTCTGAGCCTCTACGATTCGCCCAATCACGTGAGCCTGTTCTTGGGGCGGATCGTGCCGATCTCGTTCTCCCTGGCCGCGTTCGGCGCCGGGCGATGGCGCCGGTTCTATCACGCGGCCGCGCTGATCCCGTTGCTCCTCTGCCTTTATCTCACCTATTCGCGCGGCGCGTGGCTGCTGGGATTGCCGGCCGGCCTGATCTGCATTGCCGCGCTGCGGGGGCGACGAGGTCGCCTCCTGGTGGTCGGCCTGTTGAGCGCCGCGCTGGTGGCCCTCATCCCGATCCTGCGCACCCCGCGCATGGCTTCGTTGTTGTCGTTGGAAGGGGGCACGAATTTCCTGCGCCTGGTGTTGTGGGCGGGCACGGCGCGGCTGATTGCCGCACATCCAATCTTCGGTGTGGGATTGGGGAACTTCGTCACCCAATACCCGCGCTACATGTTGCCCGAAGGCGGCTACGAACCGGTGGTCTATCATCCGCACAACCTGCTGCTCGACGCCTGGGCGGCCATGGGCGTGCCCGGTCTCATGGCGCTGACGTTTGTGCTGGTCGCCTTCTTTCGTGCCGGGCTGGGCGGCTACCGCCGGTTCGCCGCCGACCGCGAGCGGCAAGCCCTGATCCTGGGCCTGCTTGCCAGCATGGTCGGCTTTCTGGCTCACGGCCTGGTGGACACCGGCTTCCGCCTCACCGATCTGGCGTTCGTCTTCATGTGGACCCTGGGGATGATCGCGGCCGGGGACGCGAACCGACCGCGTCGTCTGAGAATTTGAGCCGCGGATTGCCACGGATGGACGCGGATTCTAATCCTATTTTCCACATGTTTATCTGGGGCCTTTTCTCGAGACAGATGCGCGCACACAGCACCACGGTGTTTGAGGAATTGGGGCCACGGATCAAAACAGATGAACACGGATTCTATTTTTATCTGTGTTGATCCGCGTTGATCTATGGCCTCTTCCAAGACAGGTGCGCGTGCACAACATCGTGGCGCCTGAGGAAGTAGAGCCACGGATCAAAACAGATGAACACGGATTCTATTTTTATCTGTATTGATCCATGTTGATCTGCGGCCTTTTTCAAAACAGGTGCGCGCACACAACACCGCGGTGCCTGAGGAAGTAGGGCCACGGATTGACGCAGATGAACACAGGTTCTAAATCTATCTGCGTTTATCCGTGTTTATCTACGGCTTCTTCTCAAGACAGAATCTATCTATGGTGATCCGCGTTCATCTGCGGCTTTGTTCTCACCACAGATGCGCGGCCTGGATGACCCCGCGGCGGCCGTTGACCAGCCAGTCGCGGTCGGCGGCCGCGAGCGCTTCGGCCTGGCCGGGCCGGAGACCTACGATCAGCTCGGCTTTGAGGGTGCGCAGCGCCACGAGCGCGGTGGGAAAGTAATCCACCGCCTCCGCAAAAGGGGTAGTCGGCGGCCAATGCGCGTCGCCCAGGAGCCGGCGATAATTTGCATCTCCCTTGACGAGTACCAGGTCGGCCGCCGCCAGGTCAGCGTTCAGATCGTCCGGCAGCTCGAAATAGAAGAGGCTGGTGGCATAGGCCCAGTGGGCCGACATCCGCAGCCGGCCGGCCGCCAGCGCCGCGGCGAGCCGTCGGGCCAGTTCGGTCACGTGTCGGCCGCCGGCCGGCAACGCCTTCAAACCATCCCAAACGTCGGCGGGCATCGCATCGGAGACGAAGAACGGTTGCGGCTTGAGGTGCAGGACGACTTCACCGACCCATTGCCCGGCCAGCAGGAAATCGGCCAGGGCCAGATCGGCCAGCAGCTCGGTGCCGGCGTTGTCGCAGATGATCGCGATCCGCTGTCGCGGCCGGCCGGCGATGAAGCGCCAGACGAGAGGGGTATCGTCGGCCAGCAGGTTGGCCCGTTCGCGGGCCGCATCGGCCATGCCGCCCAGGTGCGCGGCAACCATGTAGCTCAGATCGGTGCGGTTGCCCCATAGCGCGGCGTGAAAGAGCTGTTCGAAGCGGGCCGCGGGATCGGTTGCCGGTCTGGCCAGAAGCCGATCGAGCGCGGCCGGCGCCGCATCGGCCGCCCATTCGGTCTGCTTCTTGGGCCGAAACGGATCGTAGCCCTGCCACGGTCCGGGCTGAAAGTAACGGGTTGCTTCGAGCAGCCGACGGTAGAAGTACGCCTCGGCAAAATACCACGGCACGTCGAGCCAGCTCCGGCCGATGTAGGGCGCCGCGGCCGATCGCCAGAAGGCCACATCGGCCGCGTCTTCGCGCACGCCACGCAGTGTCCCCGTCACCAACTCGGCGTGCAGATCTTCCAGTTCGGCTACGATCTCCGGCGGAAAGTCGTTGATCGCGATAGTCTCGCGCAGGATTGCCGGCACCCGCACCTTCAGGGTGTTATGGGCGAACGACCCCGGCTCAGAGGTCCAGATGAGGGGCGGGCAGTGCACCGGTGCGGGCCGGCGGGCTACTGATGGGCGATCGGTCATGGCTTTTATCCGGCGGCCGCTGCGGCCTGCATCAGGGCATCCAACTCAAGCGGTGCGGCCTTGCGCGTGTCGCGCACCAGCGTCAGCGCGGCTTGCGGACAGCGAGAGACGCATACACCGCACCCCATGCACGCGTCCTCGTCCACCCGGGCGTGTTCATCCACCGTGATCGCCGCGAACTGGCACCCTTCGGCGCAGGTGCCGCACGCGGCGCACCGCGTCACATCAACCCGAGCCGTGTAGCCCGACGCGTTGAGCATGGGGATGCCGCTGCGATGGGCCTGCATCGCGCCGCAACAACACGAACAGCAATTGCAGATGGCGTAAAAGCGGCCCAGCATGGCATCTTTAAAGAACGCGTGATGCACATGGCCGCGGGCATGCTCGGCCGCCAGGATCTCCGCCGCCTCGGCCGACGTGATCGCTCGGGCGCGGCGGGGATGGTGTTCGAGCACAAAGCTGGCGAACGGCTCGCCGACGATCAGGCACACATCCAGCGGCAGACAGGGATTCGGTCGGCTGGCCCGACAGGGACATTCCAGCACCGCAATGTGATCGGGATGACGGAGCACGATGTCGCGCGCCACCGGATAGGGAATCACGTGCTCCAGATCGGTCAGGCTGATCTCTTGCTGCACGCTCACCAGCCGGGTGGCGGCCTCCAGGGTCACCACCTTGCCGTGA
The DNA here is from genome assembly GCA_037445695.1 of Chloroflexota bacterium. GTDB lineage: Bacteria > Chloroflexota > Anaerolineae > CG2-30-64-16 > CG2-30-64-16 > CAKZKT01. The sequence continues at coordinate 6,552 of JBBIKA010000028.1, read as the reverse complement.
TATACATCGCCGATCGTACCTGCGCCGATGGGCTTGCGCATGACCGGTCGGTCGCTCGCGTCGGCGGGCGTTGGCCGCAGCGCGCGCCAAAGGCGCAGGGCCGCCTTCGCCAGCGGATGCTCTCCCACCGCGATGCCGATATAGGTGTAGGGCCACCGGCTATACACATAGCCGTGGAGCCAATCGAAGAAGCCATAGCCCGGCGTGCGCCGCGCCTCCTGGATGAAAGCCTTCGTGCCGGGCCGCAGAAAGGAAAACGATGATGGAAAGCGCATGATGAAGCCTCGGCCAAGGGATTTGGGCTGGCGACCTCATTATACCACAGCCGAATCGCTTGTCGTCTCGATCGCATCGTGCTATACTCTGCCCGTTACCTGACTTGTTCGATGGAGACCCTATGGCAGATACCACGGAATTGTTGCAACGCGTCATGGTCATTGCCGCGCATCCGGACGACCCCGAGTTCGGCTGTGCGGGAACGATGGTCAAATGGGCCCAGGCCGGCCGGGAGATCACCTATGTGCTGTTGACGAGCGGCGACAAAGGGAGCCACGATCCCGACCTGCGGCCGGGCCAACTGGCCGCGCGTCGCGAGAGCGAACAGCGCGCCGCGGCCGCCGAGCTGGGCGTCAAGGACGTGATCTTCCTGCGCCACCCGGACGGCGTCCTGGAGAACACGCTGGAGCTGCGTCGCCAGCTCGCCATGATCATTCGCGAGCGCCGACCCCATATCGTCGTCACGATTGATCCGTGGCGGCACTATCAGCTTCATCCCGATCACCGCGCCGCGGGCCAGGCCGCGCTCGACGCAGTGTGGGCCGCGCGCGAATGGTACATCTTCCCGGAGCAACTGGTAGACGGCATCGAACCCTGGCGCGTCAAAGAAGTCTACCTTTTCTGGACCGACAACGCCGATTACTGGGAAGACATCACGTGTTGCCTGGAGGCCCGGCTGGCGGCGCTCAAGCGCCACGCCAGCCAGGTCGGCGCGGACACCGCGAAGCTGGAAGAGCGCATCCGCCAGCGGGTGAAGGAGGCCGGCCAGAAGCCCGGCTACGCGGCCGCCGAGGAGTTCAAGCGCTTTCAGCTATAGACGTCCCGCGCGACAATCATGCACCGCGCGTTGCTCTTTCGCCCTGATCGCGTGCTCGACCTGTCGGTGCAGGGGATCGAGGAGGTAGTACGCCCCATCTACAGGGGCATTTGCCGGGCGCAGGTCAAGGCGCACCTGCGTCTTAACCTGCGCCCAGCCTTCGTCATGGACGGGCCTTCAGCACCAGGAGAAGATAGATCTTCCTCTGGCTGCCCGTGGTGACCTGCGTCGTCGCCTGCGCGCCGGACGGTGTGGGTTGGCGGTTGCCGACACGATCCGTCGCCACGGTGTAGAAACCGTAGGTGTGTCCCACCTGGTCCGTGAAAGTGGCCTGCGTCGCGGCCCCTCTCGCCAGCGGTTATCTTCAGCGATGAGCGAGGACATTCTATGCCGATGATCGGCGGCCATCGTATCCCGTCCTGGTCAGCCCTCAGCCCCCTCTCAGCACGAGGGGCAGGTACAGGTACAGGCCCCGGGGCACATCCGCTTCGACCGGATCCGTAAAGGGGCCGGTGTTGCCGATGGCGTCTCGCGCAAAGGCGCGCAGCCAATAGTGGCCGCCGGGGATGCTGCCGAAGGAAATGACGCCCGTGATCGCCGCCGTCGGCGTGATGGCCGTGAGATAGGGCCCCTGGACCCAATTCGCACCGTCGGCGCTGTATTCCAGGCCCACCAGTGCGACGCCCGAACCGCCGGGGTTGTCCGTGGCGGTGATCACCGCACGCGCCCCCGGCTCTCCCCCCTCTGCGACAGCGAGTTCCACGGAGGGCGGCGCAAGGTCAATGGTGTAAGTGATGACATTCGTCCACATGGGCGGGTTGGTGTCGAAGACGATCATCGCCGTCTCCGCGATCTGTTGACCCGTCGTCAGGGTCGCGCTGGGGAAGACCGATAGCCTGATCCACCCTTCGCCCGCAGGCGGGTTCGCGTTCGGCGGCAGGTTGATGTCGTCGAAGCGCCAGGTCAGGGTGCGCTCGACGGGATTGGTCTGAACCGTGAAGGCGTGGCTGGCGTCCCCCAGGCGGATAGAGTCCCAATCCAGGTTCGGGTGGATCGGCAAGGTGACGGCGATGCCTTCGGCTGGAAGGGTGGCGCTGATGAGGTTTTCGAAGCGGATCAGCAGGCCGATCTCCTGGCTGGGCAGGATGTGGCTGGCGCGCGGCGTGCCCTCGATGGCGTTCGGGTCCCAGGCGAAGCGCAGTGTTTGCGCCCCCTGGTTGCAGAGCGCATCGTCTTGCGGGGGCACGGCGGGTGGGTACAGATGATCTCCGATATCCGCGTTCATCAATCGGATATCGGCAAAGGTAGCCTCTTTGATGACGTTGAAATATTGCCGCAGTGCTTTGTCTTCAATGACGTGGAGGAATGGGACGCCCTGCAGAAAAGCATCAGGGACGTACATGTGGTTTTCATAGAAGTGGAGGCCGGCGCCATAGAGTTCCTCGCCGAGGCCACCCGTCAGGTTGCCCGGCACCCGCTTGCCCTCCCAACCGAGCGCCCAGTGAAAGCCGCCATACCTCGGGTTATTGCCCCAATGGATGAGGGGGAGGTCTCTGTTCTTGCTGATCACGCTGAGGCCCCAACGTTGCGGCTCGCCAGCATTGCCGGCGATGGTGAGTTTGAGTTTGTTCCAGGCGAGGTAGACGTCCTCGGTGGGTTTGAGTGCTGTGTGAGCCCCACGTAAGACATTGCCAACGCCCTTGCCGGCCAATTTGCCACTGCCAGGCCCCAGGGGAATGCTCAGCATATTCCCGATGAAGCGACCAATGCCGATGGCGCCTGGCTCCAGCCCCGCAACGTGCGCCATCGTCTTGGCGCCGAAACTGGGCCGGAATAGCCCAAACGTCAATCCTTCGACCAGCCCTTCCATCTCGGCGACGAAGAAAGCCCCCGCCTGGCCGGAAGAGATGACGTCGTCAAAGCCGGTGAAGAAAGTCTTGGTGAACTCCCAGGGGTCGCCGACGGCGCGCTCCAGCCAACTCCTGAAGACGCCGTTCTGGATCCCTGCCTGCGTCGCCGCGCCGGATACCTCTGGCAGGGGATAGTCTATCGCGTCGTACAGAGCGAGCATAAAGTCGTCGTATTGGCGCAAAACGAGGGCGTCTGCGATGGAGGGGTAGACGGCGCCCAGCCGCTCGATGTAGTCGTGCGCGAGGGTCCGGTCGGCCGCGTCAAGGTAGGCATCTGCCGCAAACCCCTCTGCCAGGGCGCCGCCCCAGGCGGCCAGGTATACCTGCTGCTGGATATCCCCCGGCGCCTCCGCCTTGAGCGCGTTCCAGGCCTGGGTGCTCAACTGGCCGACGACGGCGAACTTGAAGCGCAGAGGGGACCCCTGGTCGTAGAGAGCAGGGTCAGGCGGCTGTCCCGGTGGATTGATGGCGCTCCAGGGCATCTTCCACTGAAGGCGCACGTCGCGGCCCACGTTCGCGTTCACCTGCACGGCCAGGAGATGCATCCGCGCGAAAGGGTTGCCCAGATACTCGACGCCCGCCTGCGCAGGCACGGTCAGCTGGGCATCTTTCGGACTGTAGATGCCCACGATGGCCACGCCATCGGCCGAGCCCCAGTTGGTGAGATCCACCGTGTGCTCCTGTAGTCTGTCGGCTGCCAAAATCTCTGGACTGGCGTATCTGTAGGAAAAGACCGGCATGTAGGGGTAGATGAAGAGCGGGGTGCGCGCCTCGCTGGCTCCTTGCGTGACGATCACCTCCCACGGGCCGCTTGCACCGGTCAGGTTGAGGCCAAAGGTGATCTGGGTCGGCGAAACGACCTGCACGTTGATGGGCGTCAAAGTCTGCACGGCGTCGTCCCACAGCCGCCGCTCCACGCGCACCTGGGCCAGGCCGTTCACGAACCCGAGGCCGTGGAGGGTCAGGGTCTGGGTGACGTTGGGCCGGCCCAAGACCTCTTCGGGGGTCAGGCCGGTCACCGCGAAAGCCACCCCCAGGGCCACGGTGAAGGGCCTCTCCTCCGATGACCAGACCTCCTCGTGCCCGTCAAAGACAGCGACACGCCACGTGTAGGCGCCATTCGGGAGGATGTTCCGCAGGGTGAGGGTGGCCGTGATGCCAGGAGCATAGAAGGCGCGGTCCCAACCATCCGTCGAGACGCGCTGGTCATAGAGGGCCTGGCGCACGCCGCCCTGGAGGATTTCTACCTGATAGTAGAGTTTCTGCCAATCATCCGGGTCGTGCGAGACCATGCGGAAGCGGATGGGTAGGGTCGTCAGCACTTCGTTCGGCGCTGGCGATAGCGCCTCAGGGGCGACGGAGACGTTCGTCCTGCCATCCGACCACGGGTCGAAGAGCACGCCATCGCTCACGCGGCCTCCCACGCCTGTTGGGTTCAGAGATGGATGATAGGGGCCGCTTGGGTGCCCCCAGTAGTGGTAATAGGCTTCCAACGGAGGGTATACCCCTCGCTGGTAATGAATCGCATAGAGCCCATTGCGCTCGAGTGTGTTCACAGCGAGCAGGGGCGGATAGGCCCAGTCAATGTCGATGCCGTTCTCTGCCGTGTCAACGATCGCGGTGTGGGCGATGCGCACAAAGTTATTGGGTCCCCCGTCCTGGATCGCAATACCCATGGCCGAGCTATCGTGGATTTGACAATGGTTGATTTCCACATGGGCATTGCCAGCGCCTTGAATCCACACAGAGGCATGGTTATTCCCGCCAGCATAGCCGATGTCACAGTACTCCAGGTAGACTGGAGAGGTGACCGATTCGGGGGAGAAGATGGTAATCCCATCCCATTGACCTGGCTGTTTATCGGCGTGAGCGGAGGTGAAGGTGATCGGTTGGGTTACGGTCCCCCGCGCGTCGAGCCGGGCCCCATTCATCACGTAGATGGCGCCCCAATCGAATTCCAGGGTCAGGCCTGGCGGGATTTCCAGAGATGCAGCTGGTCCAGAAATCTGGAACACGCCCCCGAGGCGCACAACGGGTTCTCCTCGGAAGCCGCTCACGTCCAGGGTCTTGGCCCAGGTAAGGACGCTCCCGAAGTTGTAGATTGCGAGGCCATCGAACCCGTTGTCATGGGCCCAGATGTCTTCAAAGATGGGGGACTGGTTGAGGCGATCCTGAAAGACGGCCGCGCCGGTCACGTGATCTATCTCCAGGCGCCGGAAAGCCGGCGTCAGGTCGTCACCGACCATGGTGATCCCCGACGCCAGGCCATGGTGGATCCGGCTGTCTCGGATGGAAACGTCGGAACTCATGACCAGGAGGCTTTGGGTGTCCTCCCGGCCCGCGTAGGCCAGGTCGAGGTGCTCGGCATCCAGGCGCGCCCCGGCCTGCCATACCTCGATGCCAAGCCAACTGCCGGGCGTTGGGGAGGTCGCCTGACTGGTGAAGCGCACCGGCTGCGCCGCCGCGCCCCTGACGTAGAGCGCTCCTCCGTTGCGGATCTGTACCTTTTGTCCTGAGGGTAATCGCACCGTGGTGCCGGCGGTGACGGTCAGCGCGCCGCCCGCATCGAGGATGAGGTTGCCCACGATGTCCACGCTGGCGCCGCCGAGATTGGGCCCATCCCAGGTGACTGCCTGGTTTAGAAAGGGGGCGCCATTGACACTCAGGGCGTCCGTCCCGTTATCGTGGATGTTGAGAGCGAGGTAGGTGGGGCGCATGTTGGGTGTAGTCTGGTAAATGGCCGCGCCGGTGCAGTGGTCAATCTCCACGTTCTCGAAGGTGGGGGTCAAGCCGGCCCCTTCGAGGAAGATGCCTGTGCCCAGGCCATCGTGGATGCGGCTGTGGCGCACCTGCACATCCGAACTGATGGTAGACAGGTTGCGCCCTTGATCCCTGCCGGCGTAGCGCAGGTCGAGATAGTCTGCCCGCAGACGCGCCCCCGATTGCCACACCTGAATGCCAAACCAGTCTCCCGGCGCAGGCGTGCTTGCCTGGCTCGTAAAGACCACGGGTTGCCCCGCCACGCCCTGGGCATAGAGGGCGCCGCCATTCCGAATCTGTACAACGCCCGTCCACATCCGCACCGTGGTGCCGGCGGTGACGGTCAGCGCGCCGCCCGCATCGAGGATGAGGTTGCCCACGATGTCCACGCTGGCGCCGCCGAGATTGGGCCCATCCCAGGTGACTGCCTGGTTTAGAAAGGGGGCGCCATTGACACTCAGGGCGTCCGTCCCGTTATCGTGGATGTTGAGAGCGAGGTAGGTGGGGCGCATGTTGGGTGTAGTCTGGTAAATGGCCGCGCCGGTGCAGTGGTCAATCTCCACGTTCTCGAAGGTGGGGGTCAAGCCGACCCCTTCGAGGAAGATGCCTGTGCCCAGGCCATCGTGGATGCGGCAATCCTGCACCTGCACATCCGAACCGGTGATCCTGAGCACGCCTTCGTTGTTTCTGCCGCCGTACCCGATGTCGCAGTCGCGCAACCGCACACGGCTGCCGGCCTCGGCGCGGATGTGCCGCCAGTCCCCCGCGGCCGGCGTGGCGGCCTGGGAG
>JBBIKA010000027.1:23925-27148 GCA_037445695.1 Chloroflexota bacterium | reverse complement strand
TGGCTTGCGGGGACGTGTCCCCGCTTTGGCTTGCGGGGCATGACCCCGCTTTTGGATTCCCTCGCGCAAGCCGAAAGCGGCGCCGGGCATTCAGAAGCTAATGCAGAGCTAACGGCAGGTAGAGATAGATGGCGGGGGCGGCCGGGCACGCTGCGATGCTGATGTCGTCCAGATAGAAGTCGGTGGGCCGGTCGAGGTCGGTTTGGGCGTGAAACGCCAGCGTGATGGTCTGGCCGGCCTGGGCGCTCAGATCAAAGGTGGCCTGCTGCCAGCCGGCGGCCGCATCCGCATCGGTCACGCGCAGCAGGCGCGTCGACGCGCTGCCGGCAGGCGCGACTTCGACATCCAATGTATCCCACGGGTGATCGGTCTCGTCGGTGCGCACCCGCCACCAGAAGGAAAGGGTTGCCGTCTGGCCGGCGGGCAGCGCCACATCCTGGGCCAGGCGATCATCGGCGCTGTCGTAACCGGCGAGGAACGCCCCCCATTGGCCGGTGTACGGCGCCGCCTGGTTGAACATATCGTAGCCGCCGGCCGAAACGGCCGACCAGCCGGTGCGGCCTTCTTCGAAGCCGCCGTTGACGATCTGCTCCGTGCAGGCCGCCGGGCCGCTGTCGGCCATGGCCGGCACGACGCAGATCAGAAGCCAAACCGCGCATAGAGGAGCTATCAGATATCGCATGGGGTCGCCACTCCGATCAGCGGTGGAGCGTCGCCGGGCCCGGCGATCGTCTTTCGTCGGGCCCGACACAACGGTCAATCGTTCCGTTCGGGCTCGATCTGGCGGGCCACCAGGGTGCCATCGGCCCTCTGAACGGCATACACGCGCACGAGGACGCCCGTCCGATAGTCGGCCGGCCGGCCGCGCAGCACCGTGTCCGCGGTAACGGTCACCGTGCGGCCGCCTACCTGCCATTGGCCGATCAAGCCAGTTGCCGGCAGGCGCTGGATGAGACCGCGGAATTTGATGCCAGCGCCCTGCGGGCTGTTCTCTTCCACTTTGATGCGGGTGGCAAGACGGCTGCCGTCGGGCAAGAGATAGCCTTTGACCTCGACGAGCGCGCCGACCACGGCGGGGCCTTTCGATTCATCGAAGCGGGTGCTGGCGTCGGCGCGCACCACTTGCCCGGCGATCCGCCACAGTCCGCTGCGGCCGGCGGGCCGCGCTTCGACCTGGCCCTTCAACTCGAATTCACGGCGCTCTGCGGTGGGCGCAGGCGTGCGCGTCGGCCGCGGGGTGCGCGTGGGCTCGCGCGTCTCGGTCGGCCGCGGGGTGCGCGTGGGCTCGCGCGTCTCGGTCGGCCGCGGAGTGCGCGTGGGCGTGGCGGTCGCGGCCGAGGTCGGTGTCGGCGAGGTGTTGGGCCGGATGCCGTGCGGCCCAGGCCCGGCCGGCACTTGCGCATGGCAGACCCGACAATCGTTCAACGTGCCCGCATGGCCCTGCAGGGCGATGTTCTGGATGTTGTCGTTCGGCTGGGTGCTGGGCAAGATGGCGTGGGGGCTGCCATGGCACGCCTCGCAATAGAGGCCGCCGTGGCCCACCGAATTGCGGTACAGCTTGCCCGGCTCCTCGGCGTATTGCGGCCCGTGACAGTTGCCGCAGCGCGGCTCGTCTATCCAGGGGCGCCGCGCCGGATTGGCTACGTCGGCCGTGGTGCCGTGACAACTGGTGCAGGTCATTCCGCGCTGGTACATCACATCGCGGAGGCATTGGGTCTGCTGGCCGGGGTGGCACAGGTAGCAGTTGTTCGTGCCTTCCTGCAGCGAGGCGGCCGGCGTCGCCGGTTTGCTGCCGGCGCCGGAAAGGGTCCGCAGAATGTCTTTCCCTCCGGCATCGTCGCCGCTCCCTTCGGCCGCGTGCTTCTTGTGCATCGCGCGTGAGAGGTTGGGAATGCCGGGCCGGCCCGGCGCGCCGAGCGCGTTGGAGGCGTGGCAGGTGGCGCACAGCACCGGCCGGGAGCCCATCAGGTTGGTGTGTTCCTCCTTGTCGTGCAGGGTCAGGATGTTGGTTTCGATGTTGCCGGTGCGGATCCCCTCGACGCCGCCGTCGTAGTGGCAGGTGTCGCAACGCATCTCGGTGGAGACCGGCGCGACGGTGGTGGTCTCGGCCAGCACTGCGCCGGTGGCCGTGTCGCGCGCCACCAGGTGGGCCAACTGATAAGGATACCAGTTCTGCGGGCCGGGCTGCGGCGCGCTGTCGCGATAGGGCGTCAGCGGCACCCCTTCGATGATGAAGTGATCGCCGGCCGGATGCATCGCGCCGGCCAGCCGCGCGCCGGTCAGGCCGACATCCGGCGGCAGGTCAACGCCGAACAGCGCTTTCGCGTATTGCCAGAAGTCGGTCTTGCCCGCCGAATAGGTGTTGTCCACGATGCTGTACTCGATCGTGACGCCGGTCGTGACGATCTCCGGCTGCGGCCCCTGGCGGATCAGTTGCGCCCACAGGGTGTTGTAGGGCGGCAACACGGCCAGGTTGGCGAAGCTCTCGTTCATGCAGTGCATGCCGAGATCGTTCCAGCCGATCAGCTTGTAGACGCCGGTCCCGGGCGCGGGGACGCCGGTGGGCGTAGCGGTCGCGGCCGGTGTGGTGGGCGTGGCCGTTGCGGCTCCCGGCCGGTCGGCCGGGTCGCCCGGCCAGGTATGCGCGTTGATCTCGGTCAGGTTGGTGGCGCCGTCGCCGTCCGAATCGAGGTTCTCGATGGCGGCGAAGTTATGGCCTAATCGTCGGTAGTCCGAGCCGAAAGTGTTCAGGTTGGGGATGCTGGCCGTATGACACAACGTGCAGCTTTCGAGCTTGCTGCCGGCGGCGGTCGGATAGGCGCTGACAAACGCCGCCAGGTAGCTGCTCTTGGCCTGGGCCGGGGCCGGCCGGCCGGCAAACGCCAGCAGCACGGCAAGCAACACGATGCATCCCAGCACGATCGCTCCCGGCCGCCGCCAACGGGCTGCACGGGCGATCCAGCGATTTTGGCCGATCATGGTGGTTTCCTCCCTACAGTAAGAGTTGCGTGCTGGCAGCAGGTCTTGCCGGTCAAGGCGTCAGGGGTTTCGCGCTCCGGTGGCCCTGAATGCCTCCAAGCTTCCGTATGCCCCACAAACCCGGTGGGCCGGTTCAGCGAGAGGGGGGCGTCTTCGTCGCCTCCGGTTTTTCCGTCTCCTTCGGCCGCGGGGTCTTGGTCGGTTCTTCCGTCTCCTTCGGCCGCGGGGTCTTGGGCGGCTCTTC
>JBBIKA010000027.1:6497-23825 GCA_037445695.1 Chloroflexota bacterium | reverse complement strand
GGGTCTTGGTCGGTTCTTCCGTCTCCTTCGGCCGCGGGGTCTTGGGCGGCTCTTCCGTCTCAGCCGGCCGCGGGGTCTTGGGCGGCTCTTCGGTTTCGGTCGGCCGCGGGGTGCGGGTCGGCGCCGCGGTCTCGGCCGGCCGCGGGGTCTCGGTCGGCTCTTCGGTTTCGGTCGGCCGCGGGGTGTGGGTCGGCGCCGCGGTCTCGGCCGGCCGCGGGGTCTTGGTCGGTTCTTCGGTTTCGGTCGGCCGCGGGGCCATCGTTGGCTCGCGCGTCGCCGTCGGTGTGAAGGTGGCCGTCGGCGTGGCCGTCAGCTCCGGCGCGAGCGACGGCGCGGTCGGCTGGCCGATCCGCCGGTTGTCATCGCGACCGGGCCATGCGAGCCACACACCTGCGGCCAATACGACCAGGATCAGCGCCATGCCGGCGAGACTCCATGCCGGCCGTAGCCAGTTCACCCTCTGTCGTCGTCGGCTCAGCGCTTCGTGCATGCGTGCCCGGCCGCGCGCCCGGCTGCCCGGCGAAAGTCGGGGCCACTCTGCTGCGCTCATGATCTCCACTGTCTTCAATAAAGGCGCCAGTTCATCGGCATATTCCGGATAACGGGCCAAACACTCGGTCACAGTCGCACCGGCCTTGAGCGCATCCAGCGCTTGAGCCAGGGCGTCTGCGAAGTTGCTGGCAGGCCTCAATGTAGGGCTCATCGGGCCTCCTCCGGCGTCAGGATTTGACGCAAATGCATCAGCGCGCGATGCTGTAAGGCCTTGATGCTTTCCAGCGTTTTTCCCATCAATGCGGCCGCCTCGGCCAGGCTATACCCTTCCAGAAAACGATACACGATCACGCGTTGCTGTTCTTCTCGCAATCCGGCAATGGCGGTTGCCAGCAGGCGGCTGCGCTCTATAGTCACCGTCTGCTGGACCGGATCGGCTTGGAGAGCCGGCCAGTCACGATAGCGGTCGAGTTTTTCGTGGCGGCGAAAACGCTGCCGTCGGCGATAGTCGGCGAGCAGATTGTCGGCGATGCGATAGAGCCAGGCCGAGAAGGATGCCACGGGCCGCGCGGCATTGACCCGAAACCGCGGCAGGGCTTGCACCAGGCGCACGAAGACATCGGCAGTCAGATCTTCGGCTGCTTCGCGCTCGCCCAGCCGCGCGTACAGGTAACGAAACACCTTGTCGGCATAGAGATCGTACAGACGATCATATGCCGCCGGCTCACCCTGCTGGGCCCGGCCCAACAGGGCGATCATCTCAGCATCAGTGCAGACGTCTTGCATCGAACCTCGCATTAGCTAACGCATGAGACGGCAAAAGGATGCGTTCGGGAGCAGGGCAAGACAGGCAATCGCCCAAGAGCGGGGGGCCTGTCAAAACACAGGGCCGGAGCTCGGAGAGCTCCGGCCCTGTGTCGGGCTGAGAGGAACGGACGCCGAATGGCCGGCATCCGCGACCTGGGTTACTTCCAGGTCAGGGTCAACACGTCGGGTGACACGGTATGCTTGACCCCGCCGCCGTTATCCGCTGTCGCATTCCGAGGCGTCTAGACTAACGTCCTTCTCCGCGGTGCAGCGCGGGGGTGGGATAGGAGTAGGTCTCATTGCCCTCGTCTTTGGCCGCGCGGATGCGACGCAGGGTCAGGCCATACGCCAGCAGCGACCCGCCGCCGGCCAGCGCCACCACGACGCCGCCCACACCCGGCGTGTTGACGAGCCAGTAGAAGAATTGAAAGATCGGATTGTCCAGGGGAAAGTTCATGGTGTTTTCTCCATTTTACAGCTTTACAGCGCCGCCCGACAGTCCGGACAATAGTCCAGCCAGGCCGGATGGCCGATCTGTCGGATCACATAGTCCAGCTCGGCGCGGCTGATCATCGCCGCGCCGCATTTGGCGCAGGCCACTCGTGCGGAGCGGCGCAGAACTACCGCGTCCTCCCCATCCCCCTCCCTCGCAGGGTGGGGGCCGGGGGGCAGGTCGGTCGTCAGTGCCCGCGCCTCGCAAGCCCGCACACACCGGCCGCAGCCGATGCAGCGTCCGGCCAGGAGGAGCAGTGCGGTGTGCGTCGCGGTCTCGGCGATGGTCAGCGCGGCGACGGGACAGCTTTGGGCGCAGAAGCCGCACAGGGTGCAGGCGTCGGGCACGGCCAGGCCGGGAAGGCGCGCGGCGCGGGGCACGGGCTGTGCGTTGCGGGCCGTCGCTCGCGGGCGGCGGGTCGCGGGTTGAGCGGCGCGTAGCCGGGGCGCACCGAAGCGGTCGAGGGCTTCGGCCAGCAACCGGCCGATCGGGGCATAAACCGGGTCGCCGGCTGCGGCCAGGCCGCGGCCCAGCGCGGGCAACCAGCGCAGGGCGTGCGCGTCGAGAAAGCGCCGGTAGGACGCAACGTCATTTTGTCCTGCGAGGTGCGCCAGGAACGCCAGTTCCAGCGCGGCGTGGTCGGCGAGCTCGCTGCCGTCCACCTGCAGGCCGGCTGCGGCGTAGCACTTCGCCGCCGCGAAGGTGGCCTCGCCCACCAGGCGGCCGGCCAGGAAGGCCGATTCATAGAGCCAGAAACGCGGCGGGCCGGCCGCCGGGCCGAACAGGGCGGCGTAACGCGCCCGCCGCGCGGCCAGCGGCTCGGCGGGCACCCGCGCCAGGGCCGTCGCCGCCGATGAGCCGGGCAAGAGCTGCGTCGCCAGATCGGTGAGCGGCCATTCTCGTCCCGCCAGCGCCAACCAGGGCGGCGGTTCGGCCAGGGCCTCGGCCAGCGCCTGATAGAGATCAGCCTGTGGTGGCATCATGGCACATACACCGGTACCGCCGGTCGCTCTCGCTCCCCCTTCAACCCTTCAACTCCCGCGCGAACTGGCGAATGATATCCAGCGGGACGGGCAGGATGGTGGCGTTCTTTTCGCCGGCCATTTCGACCAACGTTTGCAAATAGCGCAGTTGCAGGCTGGCCGGCGCACTCGCCAGGCGCTCGCCCGCCTCGGCCAACGCCTCAGAGGCGATCCGTTCGCCCTCGGCGTGGATGATCTTCGCCCGTTTCTCGCGCTCGGCCTCGGCCTGGCGCGACATGACGCGCTGCAGCGTCTCGGGCAGCTGCACGTCCTTCACTTCGACGATGTTCGCCATCACGCCCCACGGCTCGGTCTGCGCATCAATGATTTCGCGCAGACGTTGGTTGATCCGGTCGCGGTGCGCCAGCAGCTCGTCCAGGTCCGATTGGCCCAGCACGCTGCGCAAGGTGGTCTGCGCGATCTGGCTGGTGGCTTTGGCGTAGTTCCGCACCTTGATGATGGTGTCGGTGGCGTTGACCGGCTGGAAGTACACGACCGCGTCGACCTGCACGGTCACGTTGTCGCGCGTGATCACTTCCTGCGGCTCGACCGTCAGCGTCTCCACGCGCATGTCCACCTTGATCATCCGGTCAATGTAGGGGATGATCAGGTTCAGGCCGGGGCCGCGTTCGCCTATGAGCTTGCCGAAGCGAAACACGACGCCCCGTTGATATTGCCAGACGATCCGGACGGCCGGGACGAGCAGCACCAGGGCGACGATCACGATGCCGATGAGGGGGAGTTGAGCAGACATGGAAATCTCCTTTTGATAAATGAACAGTTTGACGCGAGCGCTCCTGGCACCGGGCACGGGGCAGCGGTTAGCGGACGCCCCAACGGCGCAGCCGGCGTTCGTTCGGCTCCGGCGCGGGCAGCACGACCTGCGTGTGCGCTTCCTCGATCACGCGGCCTTCCGCAAACTCCCAGATGGAAACGGAAGGGAAGAGCTTGAAAAACACCAGGAACATCAAGACGAAGCCCGCCAGCGATGCCAGGGTGATCGAAACCTCGGTCAGGGTGGGCCGGTACGTGGCATAGGGGATCAACATGGCGTGGGTCATGGTCGGGATGACGATGTTCCAGCGTTCCAGCCACATGCCGATCACCACGCAGACCGCGGCGATGAGCCAGGCTGCGGTCGGGTTGCGCTTGAGCCAGGGCAGGATCCCCACCGCCGCCGTGCTCAGCATGGCCGCGGCCGCGGCCAGGAGGAGCGTCCGCGTGGCGCCATCGCCGAGTGCGGCCTGAAAGCCGATCGGGAGGGGCGCATAGGTCAGCAGCAAGACGATCGCGGCCGTGGTTGCCGTCGCGAACGCGTAGCGCGGGGTAAAGAGGGCCACCCGCGTGACGCGCGCCGGCATGAGCTGCGGCGCCACCATGACCCAGAACGCCGCCAGCATCAGCGCCACCATGCCCCAGAAGGTGGGTGCGAACTCGCCCCAGATCTTGGCGGCCAGCACCGGAAACTCGTGCGTCTGCTGGCCCGCGGCGATGCCCAGGTTCTCGGTATAGGTGAAGTAGAACCAGAGCGCGTTCATGGCGATGAAGAGCAGGCCCAGGTTGCGATACTGGCGTTGCGTGATGTACTCCTCCAGCTTCAGCGCCTTGCGGACGGCGGTCATGGCGATAAAGAGCGCGCCGATGCCGGAGAAGATCGCGCCGATGACGAAGTAAGGGCCGAAGATGGTCGAGTGCCAGCCGGGCTGCAAAGTGGTGGCCAGGATCCAGGAGATGATCGAGTGCACCGAGACCGCGATCGGGATGATGATGACGGCCATGCTGGCGATCGCCCGTTCCAGGCGCAGCCATTGGCCGCGCGTGCCGCGCCAGCCCAGGGAAAGCACGGTGTAGAGCTGCCGACGCCAGGCCGGCGCGTCGTCCGGCAGGTTATCGCGGAGGATGGCCAGGTCGGGCATCAACGGCAGGAAGAGATAGGTGACCGAGCCGAGCAGATAGAGCGTCACCGAGGTGATGTCCCACAGGATGGGCGACTGCAGGCGGCCGAAGAGGAGGGTGAAGGGCAGGCGGTCGGCGCGGCCCATGTCAATGATGATCTGCAGCGAGCCGACGATCAGCGCGAAGACGGTGATCGCCTCGGCCACGCGGGTGACCGGCCGGCGCCACTCCGCACCGGTGACGCGCAGGATGGCCGAGATCAACGTGCCGGCATGGCTGATGCCGATGAAGAAGATGAAGTTGACGATGTAGGTGCTCCAGTACACCGGCCGGCCCATGCCCGTCACGCCGAGGCCGAGCACCAGTTGTCGCACATACATGAACGCGCCCCAGCCGATGATCGCCAACAACACGCCCACCGCCAGTTTGAAGCGCAGACCGACCGGCGCAAACAGCGGGTCAATCAGTTTTGCCTTGTCTTGCGGGTCCACTTTGAGCATGGCCTAACCCTCTCGCAGGTAGATGACTTTGGGATGCGTGCCCAGTTCTTCCAACAGGCGGAAGGCGCGCGGGCTTTTGGCCAGTTGGGCGACGGTGCTGGTCGGGTCGTCCAGGTCGCCGAAGAAGCGCGCCTTGCCGGTGCAGGTTTGCACGCAGGCCGGCACGTATTCGTCGGGCCGGAAGTCGCGGCCTTCGGCGGCGGCCTGGCTGCGTGCTTTGTGCAGGCGCTGGATGCAGAAGGTGCACTTTTCTACCACCCCCAGCGGACGCTCGGCCGGGCCTTCCAGTACCCCGCGACCTTCGATGCGGTCGGGATTGTGATAGGCCTGCATCTCCGCGGGCGCCTGGGGCTTGTACCAGTTGAAGTAGCGCACGCCATACGGACAGGCCACGGTGCAAAAACGGCAGCCGATGCAGCGGGCGTAGTTCTGGCGCACCAGCCCCTCTTCATCTTTGTAGGTGGCGTGTACCGGGCACACCTTGATGCAGGGCGGATTATCGCAGTGCTGGCAGGGCCGCGTCATGTACTGGCTTTTGACGTTGGGATACTCGCCGGTCTCCTCGGTCGGGTTGACCGGCATCGGGAAGACGTCGTTCCAACGCACCGCGCGGCCCAGCCGCGCCTGATCGGGTGCGACCACGGGGGTGTTGTTCTCAAACCGACAGGCGATGCTGCACCCCTGGCAGGCCACGCACTTGTCCAGGTCAATCACCATACACCATCTAGTCATGGCAAATTCTCCTGCGCTTACGCCCGATATACTTTGACGCGCGTATTGGTGAAGGCGGCCAGGCCGGCCGCGGGTTCGCTGGTCGGGTTGAGCAGGTCCAGGCCGTTGACCCCGCGATCCCTGGCGAAGCGCCCCACCGCGGTGTGCCCCTGGTTATAGGGCAGGTTGACCACATCCGGCCGCAGCGCCTTGACCAGGCGCACTTTGGTCTGCACTGCGCCGAAGGGGCTTTCCACCCAGACCGGCGTTTTGTCGGCCAGGCCGAGCTGGCGCGCCGTTTCGGGGTTCATCTCCAGCCACGAATCCCACGTTTCGCCGACCGTCATGCCGCTGATCTCCTGCAGGGTGGGCATGTTGGCCGCCTCGCTGCGCGGGCCCAGGCTCATCAGCGTGATGACGTTGAGCAGGAACGGGTACTCGGCCGGGTCGCCGGCATAGGGGATCTCCTCTTGATGCGGCAGGTTGACCGCATCACCGGCCTGCGCGATGCCGAGCGCGGCCAGTTGCTCCCGCTTCAGGCCGCCGAGGATGCAGTTCAGCTCGCGGCTGTAGAAGTCGAAGCGGCCATCGCGCGGCGCGTTGCGGCGGTCGCGGCCGATCACCTCGTTGATCCAATGTTGATCCCCGCGGCGGGCAAAGCGGTAGCCGGGGACGATCCAGACCCCCAGCTCCTTGAACGTGTCCCAGTCTACGCCGATGTCTTGCAGGCGGAACCGCAGGACCTCTTCGAAGGAGCGCCACGGGAAGGCCTGGGCGACCGGGCCGCCCATGGCCTGAGCGATCTGCAGGATGACGTCGCCGGCGTTGCGGGAATCGAGCCGCGGCTCGATGGCCGGCTGGCGCAGTGCCACGCCGGGATAGCCCAGGCCGTGGATCATGTCGTCCTGCCAGCGTTCGAGGAAGGTCGCTTCGGGCAGGATCAGGTCGGCGTACTGGGCCGATTCGTCCATGAAGGCGGCAAACGAGACGATGAAGGGGATCTGCTGGAAGGCTTCGACGAACCGGCTGCCGCCGGGGGTCTCGAAGACCGGGTTGGCGTCGTACAGGAAGAGCGCGCCGACCGGCGCGCCCTCCAGGATGCGGTCGGCGACGGCCTGATAGGCGTGCCGCGCCAGCGGGAATTGCGTGCCCGCGCCGTCTAGCCGCGCGGTGGCCAATCCCTTCCTGGCGATGGGGTCGGCGGGCAGGGCCGGCCAGGGGGTGCAGGCGAAGTAACGCTGGGTCAGCACGCCGCCGGGACGGTCAATGCTGCCCACCAGGGCGTTGAGCATGTGAATGGCCATGGCCGCGTAGACGCCGGTGATGCTGCCGTTGAGCAGGCCGCCCTTGCCGGGCAGCAGGGCGACCGCGGGCTTCAGGCTGGCAAATTCGCCGGCCAGGCGGCTGATGGTGGCGGCCGGGATGCCGGTGATCTGCTCGACGCGCGCCGGGTCGTAGTTCTCCAGCACGAACGACTTGAAGCCCTTGTGGGTCTTCCCCTTGTCATCGCGAAAATCCTCGAAGCCGAAGGCGTAGTCGTGGACGAACTCGGAATCCACCAGGCCGGAACGGATGATGACGTTTGCCATGCCGAGGGCCAGGGCGGCGTCGGTGCCGGGGTTGATGGGGATCCACTCGTCGGCCTTGGCGCCGGTGATGCCCTGCCGCGGGTCAATCACAACCACCTTGCTGCGCGTAGCGCGGCCGCGGCGCGAATAGGTGGTGCCGATGATGGTGCGCTGGGGGTTCCAGCCGGCCTCCAGCAGGTTGGCGCCGAAGGAGAGGATATAGTTGCTGTTTTCCAGGTCGTAGGCGGGCAGATCGTAGACGCCCTGGGTGAGGTAAACGCCCAGTTTGGCCGCGGCCACATTCAGGCTTTCGTGGCGTACGAAGTTGGGCGAACCGATCGCCTGCATGAAGCGCTCGAAAAGGGGGCGCAATTGGCCGCGGGTGTCGCCGGCCATGAAAACCACCTGTTCGGGATGGCCGGCCTGGCGCAGCGCGTTGAGCCGATCGGCTACGGTCTGAATGGCTTCGTCCCAGGTGATCGGCTCCCACTGGCCGCTGCCGCGCTCGCCCACGCGTTTTTGCGGGCCGGCGACGCGGTCGGGGTTATAGAGCAGCTCGGGCGCGGCCTGGCCCTTGGGGCAGAGCGCGCCCTGATTGACCGGATGCATGGGGTTGCCTTCGAGCTTGACCACGTTGCCATCGGCGACGCGCGCCAGGATGCCGCAGCCGGCCGGGCAGAGCGCGCACACGCCGGGCACGATGACGTCGTTGCCCGAGGTGACGAGGCTGCCCGCAGCCATCGTCGCGGTGGTCGCGGCCATCAGGCCGGGGGTGCCGGCCGCGACCGCCGCCGAGCCGGCCGCGACGGCGGTCAGCTTGAGGAAGGCACGACGCGTGAGTTTGGCGGCCATCTCAGTTGCCTCCGCAGAAGGCGTTTTCGGGCGAGGGGACGCATTGCAGTTTGCCGGGTTCGAGACGATACGCAGCGGGGGGCGGGGTCGCATCGCCGCTGGCCAGGCCGGCCACGTATTTCACCAAGGCGTCCAATTGCTTAGCGGTAAACTTGCCTTTGAAAGCGGGCATGCCGCTGCGCACGCGGCCGTTGAGGATTTGTGTGCGCACCTTGTTGTCCGGCAGGCCCGAGTTGGTGAGCGCCACGCCGAACAGCCCCTCCCCGCGCGCGCCGTGGCAGGCGGCGCAGGCGATGTCGTACAGCTCCGCGCCATCGCTCACGCCGGGGGCCAGCAGCACGCCGGGCAGATCAGGCACCTGGTCGGGCTTGCCGCGCGCGGCCCAAAGCATGCCACGCAAGGTACGCGGCCCGCCTCCGCCAGGACTGACGTGGCAGGTGGCGCACGATTCGTTGGTGCGCGCGGCGTATTCCGGCAGCGCATGGCCGGGGGTGGCGCCCCAGAACAGGATCAGCAGAACCACGCTGACACCCGTCAAAGCCAGTAGTGTCAGCGGCCAAAGGCGAAACGAGACAGATTTCATAGCGGCCTCAAGGGTTGCGATCTTGGCAGTTTGCATTTCCATGCCAGCAAGGACACACCGCAGAGGCGCAGAGAGCGCGGCGTTTGGGCGATTCTCAGCGTTCTCGGCGTCTCTGCGATGAGCCAGGCGGGGCCGCCGGCTGCTGCCGGCCCGGCCCGCCTCCGCCACGCGGGCCGGGGAGAGACCGGCCACAGCCTCCGGCGGCTTTTTACTTGGTGGGCAACGTGCGGGCGTAGGTCAACAGATCAATCACGTCTTGTTGCGTCCAGCCCAGCTCCAGGCCGGCCGGCATGGCCGCGGCGGGCTGGCCCACCGTCGCCTTGTTGTAGAACTCCCAGGGATTGTCCGCCGCGATCGTGCCGAAGAATTCGGGCGCGGCCTCGTCGCCGAAGTTGATGGTCTTGCCGTCTTCGCCGTGACAGCTCTTGCAGGTGGTGTTATAGAGCTTCTTGCCGTGCTCCAGATCGCCGCCCACGACCGATTTGTCGGCCTTGATGAAGGTCTTGTCCACCAGCCCTTGCTGCAGGAAGGCCACCATGCGGGCCAGGCTCTCTTTGGTGAAGGCGGGCGTGAAGTTGTGATCGGGGTTCTTGGCGCCGTTCAACCAGGCGGTCAGCTCGTCGGCGCTCATGCTCGCGGCCTTGAGAACTCCCTTGAAGCCGGTCTTGTGCGAGCCGGAGCCGTAGACGCCGTCCACACCCTTGTAGTCCCAGCCGTGACACTCTTTGCAGCGCCAGGTATCCACGCCGGTGCGTGTGTTCGTGGTTTGCGTCTTCCAGAGCGGCTGATCCCCCTTGGGCGCCGCGACCGCCAGCGCCTTGATCCAGTTGTCGTACATGCGGCCGCCCTCAACCACGGGGCTCTCGGCAGGCAGGGTCTTGAGGTAGGCCATCACATCGGCGTAGTCCTGGTCCTTCCAGCCATTGTCAATGCCGGAGGGCATGTCGGAGACCGCGGGCTGACCGAAGCGCAGCTTGTTGAGCAGCTCCGGCGGGTTGTCGTTGGCGAGGGTGGCCGGATACTCCGGCGCGGCATCGTTGCCGAAGTTGATGGCCAGCCCCTTCGGTCCGTGGCAGTTGATGCAGTTGTCCTGATAAAGGGTCTTGCCTTGATCGGCCTTGCCCGCCAGCGTCAGGATCGGCGCCACGTCCTTCACCTCTTTGTTGATGAATAGGGCCAGGTCGGTCAGCGCCTGCTCATCCATGACGGCCGAGAAGTTGTGATCGGGATTGGTCGCGCCTTTCAACGCGGCCAGGATTTCGGTGGGCGCTTTGCCGGCGGCCTGCAGCACGCCCACGAAGCCGGTCATGTGCGAACCCTTGCCGTAGGCGCCGTCTTTGCCCTTGTAGTCCCAGCCGTGGCACTCCTTGCAGCGCCAGGTATCCACGCCGGTGCGCTTGTTGGTGCTCTGGGTTTTCCACAGGGGCTGATCGCCCTTCGGCGCCTCGACGCCGGTCTCTTTGATCCAATTGTCGTACAGTTTGCCGCCGCGAATCGGATCGCCGACCAACTGCGGCGCGGCGGTAGGGGCTTTGGTCGCCGCGGGGGCCTTCGCCGTGGCCGGGGCCTTGGCCTTCGGCGCGGGCGTCGGCGTTGCCTGTCCTCCGCAGGCAGCCACGACAGCCGCCAGCAGCAAGAGAACGCCAGCCAGAATGAGGACTTTCTTCATCGGGATTCTCCTTTGGAATGGGTGGATTGTAGTAGATTGCCACAAGGTTCCTGCACCTGCTGCCAGCATAGCACATTTCGCGTCGGCCGTGGGTCAAAGTTGCGTCAGGGCGTGTCAAAAATATGTCTCAGTCGCTGCGCCGGGGGTAGCATTTGTCGGTCGGCAATGGTATAATGTGGCACATGAGAAAGCTGCTGGCCTGGCTCAACAAAGAGCCCGATCTGAATCTTCGCCTCTTGCAGTGGGCCGTGCCATTGTTCCTGGCGGGCTCGGCGCTGGTCTATGAGCTGGTGGAGCATTCGCTGGAAGGCGGGCTGCACTTTACCACGGCGTTCATGGGCGAGGTGCTGCTCTTCGGCCTGATGGGGCCGATTATCATCGGCTTCATGATCGCCTGGATGCGCGAGATCGTATCGGCCGAGAGGCGGGCGACCGCGCTGGCGCAAGAGCTCAACCGCGACCTGGAGGCGCGAGTTGCCGCGCGCACCGCGGAACTGGCGGCGCGCAACGCCGAGCTGGCGCGCGCCAACGCCGAACTCAAGCAGCTCGATCAGCTCAAGTCCGACTTCGTCTCGCTGGTCAGCCACGAGCTGCGCGCGCCGCTGACCAACCTCAACGGCGGGCTGGAGCTGGCCCTGCAACAGGCCGATTCGTTGCCCCCCGGCGCGCGCCACATCCTGCAGACGATGGTGAAGGAGAGCGAACGGCTCACCGGGTTCGTGCAAACCATCCTGAACGTCTCGCGGCTGGAGGCGGGCAAGCTCCAGATCAACCCTGGGCCGGTGGCTTGCCTGCCGCTGCTGCAACGCACGGTCGAGGCCATGTTCCCCGACCAGCGTCGCCCCGTCGAGTGGGACATCGCCGCCGACCTGCCGCCGCTGTGGGCCGACGAGGTCTACCTGGAAGAGGTGGTGCGCAACATCCTGCGCAACGCCGACAAATATGCGCCGGCCGGCTCGCCGATCCGGATCACGGCCTGGCCCTGCGACGATCGGGTGCAGATCAGCATCGGCGACCAGGGGCCGGGCATTCCGGCCGAAATCCAGCCTTACATCTTCGAACGGTTCTACCGCGGCCAGCGCGCCGATAACGTCGCGCCCGGCTGGGGGCTGGGGCTGTATTTCGCGCGGCGCCTCATGGAAGCCCAGGGCGGCGCGATCAGCCTGCGCTCGCCCTGGCGCGACGACCCCGGCCAGCCGGGCGCAGAATTCACGCTGACCCTGCCCATTGCCGCCGTGCCGGAGGATGAAGACGATGTCTGACATCCTGCTCGTGGACGATGACCAGAACCTGGTCACGCTGTTGGGCGATTATCTGCGCGGCCAGGGCTTTGTCGTGCGCACCGCGGCCAACGGCCGCGACGGCCTGCGCGCCCTCTACGAGCGCAGGGCCGACCTGGTCGTGCTGGACGTGACCATGCCGCTGAAGGACGGCTGGGC
The DNA here is from genome assembly GCA_037445695.1 of Chloroflexota bacterium. Taxonomy (GTDB): domain Bacteria; phylum Chloroflexota; class Anaerolineae; order CG2-30-64-16; family CG2-30-64-16; genus CAKZKT01. Next base: position 11,793 of record JBBIKA010000027.1, on the reverse strand, counting down.
GACGCTCAAGAGCATCCGCGAGATCAGCGACGTGCCGATCATCATGCTCACCGCGCGCGGGGACGAAGCCGACGTGTTGCGGGGCTTCTCGCTCGGCGCGGACGATTACGTCACCAAGCCGTTCTCCTTTGCCCAGTTGACCGCCCGCATCCGCGCCGTGCTGGCGCGTCGGCGGGGCGATCAGGGGGAAGAGCGGTTGACGGCCGGCGAGCTGACCGTGGACCTGCGCACCTGCCGCGTCACGCGCGCCGGCGAGCCGATCAACCTGACCCCGACGGAGCTGAACTTGCTGACGGCGCTCATGCGCCGGCCGGGCCAGGTGGTCTCGCCCGAAGAGCTGGTGCGCGTCGTCTGGGGGCCGCAGTACCAGGAGGAGATCGGCTACGTGCGGCGCTACATCTGGCACCTGCGTCGCAAGATCGAGCCCGACCCCGAACACCCGCGCTACATCCACAACGAGCGCGGCTTCGGCTATCGGTTCCAGGTCGTGGAAGGGTAGGGGGATTCGTTTGTCCGTGGCATTCAAAGACTTCCTCAACCGAGATCGCGCCCGTCGCCAGGCCCTGGTGATGGGCCACGTCGTTTCCGAAGAAGGCCGCTGCGTCCAGTGCGGCATCTGTTCGTTCTACTGCCCCATCAACATTGACGTGCGGCGTCACGCCTGGCTGGGCGAGCCGATTGCCGAGAGCCATTGCCTGACGTGCGGCGAGTGCGTGGCGCGTTGCCCGCGCGGCGTCCTGCGCTTCGAGCGCACCGCTCTGTTTCCCGGCTCAGGGGAGGCGCAATGACAACTCGCTATGTGATCGTCGGCAGCGGGGTGGCGGGCGTGGCCGCAGCCGAGGCCATCCGCGGCGCCGATCGGGCGGCCGAGATCACGCTCGTCTCGGATGACCCGCACGGCTACTATTCGCGCCCCGGCCTGGCCTATCTGCTCACCGGCGAGATCCCCGCGGCGCAGCTCTTCCCCCGCCGCGAGGCCGAGCTGGGCCTGCGCCGCCTCACGGCCCAGGTCACACGGCTGGTGCCGGACGCGCACCGGGTCGTGCTGGCCGATGGCCAGGAGCTGCCCTACGATCGGTTGCTGCTGGCGACCGGTTCGACCGCGGCCCGGCTGACCGTCCCCGGCAGCGACCTGCCGCAGGTGGTTACGCTCGACTCGCTGACCGACGCGCAGCGCATCCTCGATCTGGCGCGGCGGGCGCGGGCGGCCGTGGTGGTCGGCGGCGGCATCACCGCGTTGGAGCTCGTCGAAGGACTGCGCGTTCATTGCCGTTGCGTCCACTACCTGCTGCGCGGGGACCGCTACTGGAGCAACGTGCTGGACGAGGCCGAATCGCGGCTGGTGTTGGCGCGGCTGGCCGCCGAGGGGGTGCAGATCCATCTGCGCTCCGAGGTCGCCGAGATCACGGCCCGCCGCGGCCGGGTGGCCGGCGTGACGACCACCGCGGGCGAGCACATCCCGTGCGACCTGGTCGCGGTGGCCATCGGTGTGGTGCCGCGCAGCGGCCTGGCCCGCGCCGCCGGCCTGAAGGTGGAGCGCGGGGTACTGACCGACGAGTACCTGCGCACCAGCGCGGCCGATATCTACGCGGCCGGCGACGCGGCGCAGGTCTACGATCCGCGCACGGGTCGAGCGCTGCTGGACACCCTCTGGAACATCGCGCGCGGCCAGGGCGCGGTCGCGGGACGCAACATGGCCGGCGGCAACGAACGTTACAGCAAGCCGATGCCTCTCAACGTCACCCGCCTGGCGGGCATCACTACCACCATCATCGGCCGCGTGGGCCACGGCCCGGACGCCGATGTGGTGGGCATCGCTCGCGGCGACAGCGAGACCTGGCGCCAGTTGGGCGAAGAGCTGGCGGTGGAGGACGCGCACGAGGTCAACCGACTGCGGCTGCTGGTGGGGAAGACGACCCTGGTGGGTGCAGTGGTGATGGGCGATCAGCGCCCCTCGCGGCCGTTGCAACGCCTGATCGGCCAGCAGACCGACATCACGCCGATCCGCGAGCGGCTGCTGATGCCCCATGCGGCGCTGGCCGCCATCCTGGCCGAGTTTACAGGCATCACCTGATCGGCCTCATACAGTTTTGTTTCTGCCACGAATTACACGAATTATCACGAAGATGGCGGGGTGGTTCGTGTCAATTCGCGGCCATCGAACCCGGAGTTGCTATGAAACCAGGCGCACGTGAACTGTGGTGGGCGGCGGGAGCTATCGCCGTGATCACCGTCATCTACCTGCTTGTCGTCAAGCAACTGGGAGCCGTGCCGGCGGCCAGCAGCCTCTTCGGCCACGGCATCGGCGTGGCGGGCTTCCTGCTGATGCTGGCGACCGAGACCCTCTACTCGCTGCGCAAACGCAGCCGGCAGGCGCGCTGGGGGCGCACCGCCTCCTGGTTGCGCTTCCACATCTTCACCGGCCTGGTCGGGCCCTACATGGTGCTGCTCCACACCTCGTGGAAGTACAACGGCCTGGCCGGCCTGGTGTTCCTGTTGACCCTGGTCGTCGTCGCCAGCGGCTTCATCGGCCGCTACATCTACACTGCCGTCCCGCGCACCGCCGACGGGCTGATGCTGGAGGCCGGCGACCTGCAGGCGCAGATCGCGGCCGCCGAGGCCGAACTGCAGCACTGGCTGGCGAGCCGACCCGACACGGCGCAGGCGTTGGCGCTCCGGCTGGCCGCGCTGCCCCCCGCGCCGGAGAACCAGATCATGCTCGTGCTGGGCCGCGCGTTCATCGAGTGGGGCTATCGCCGGCAGTGGCGCCGCGAGCTGCGTCGGCTCGATGCTGCCACGCGCGCCCAGGCCCGCCAGATCGAAGCGTTGATCGCGCGGCGCCGGGCGCTCGAACGGCAGGCCGCATCGCTGGCCGCCGCGCGGCGGCTGCTGGGCGTGTGGCACTCGGTGCACATTCCCATCGGCATGGCGCTCTTCACCGCCGCGTTCGTCCACATCGGCGCTGCGCTCTATTACGCGACGCTTTTGCGCTGATCGGCGCCCGGCGCCGATCACGCCGGGCAACCTTGCCGGCGCCCGGCACATGGGAAGTTCTATCCACAGGAGAGATTGCTCATGGCGCCACGTCGTCTCGGCTGTCTTACCGGCGCCGGCCTGATCGCCGCCGCCGTCACCCTGCTGCTATCGCTGGGCGTGATCGTCGTCTTCGGGGGGCAGTGGTTCAGCCCCGGGCCGCTCAACGCGCAGGCCGGCGGCGCTGCGCTAGGCGGCGTGACCTCGCATGCGGCCACCGGCGGTCGCTGTTATGCCTGTCACCCCGCGCCCTGGGAAGCGGCCAACCTGGCCGACCGCTGCCTGGCCTGCCACACGGCCGTGGCCGCTGAGCTGCGCGATCCGACCTCGCTGCACGGCGCGCTGCAGGGCACGCGGGCCGCAATGGACTGCCGGGGCTGTCACACCGAACACCGCGGGCCGGCCGCCGGCCTGACCAACCTAGACCCGACCACCTTCCCCCACGACGCGGTCGGCTATATGCTGGCCGGCCATGCCAGGCGGGCCGATGGCCAGCCCTTCGCCTGCGCCGATTGCCACACCGCGAAGCTGGCGACCTTCGACGCGGCAGTCTGCGCCGATTGCCACCGCCAGGCCGACCCGGCCTACGTCGAGCAGCACATGGCCGACTTCGGCGCGGGATGTCTGGGCTGTCACGACGGCGCCGACCGCTACAGCAAGGCGCGCTTCGACCACAATCGGCTCCCCTTCCCGCTGACCGGCAAGCACGCCGGGGCCAGATGCGCGAGTTGCCACGCCAACGCCCGCACCGCTGCCGATCTTCAGGCCGCGCCGCAGACCTGCGTCGGCTGCCACCAGAAGGACGATGCCCACAAGGGGGAGTTCGGCACGGACTGCGCGGCGTGCCACAAGACGGCGGGCTGGAAGCCGGCCGCGTTCGACCACAACAAGTCCGCCTTCCCGTTGACCGGCAAGCATGTGGACGTGAAGTGCGAGAGCTGCCACGTCAACCGGGTCTTCAAGGGCACGCCGCAGACCTGCGTCGGCTGCCACCAGAAGGACGATGCCCACAAGGGGGAGTTCGGCACGGACTGCGCGGCGTGCCACAAGACGGCGGGCTGGAAGCCGGCCGCGTTCGACCACAACAAGTCCGCCTTCCCGTTGACCGGCAAGCATGTGGACGTGAAGTGCGAGAGCTGCCACGTCAACCGGGTCTTCAAGGGCACGCCGCAGACCTGCGTCGGCTGCCACCAGGATCCGGCCTATCACCTGGGGGCGTTCGGCACGGCGTGCGCCGACTGCCACACCGCCGACGGCTGGCGGCCGGCGCGGTACAACCGGCCGCACACCTTCCCCCTGGATCACGGCGAGCGGGGCGCCAGCTCGTGCAAGACGTGTCACCCCGACCAGCTCAAGGTCTACACCTGCTACGGTTGCCACGAGCACACGCCGGCCGAGATCCAGCGCAAGCACGTGAAGGAGGGGATTCCCGACTTCACCGATTGCGTCAAGTGCCACCCCACGGGCCGCGAGAAGGAGGGCGAAGGCAAGGAAGACGATTGAGGCACGCGTCGGACGCGCGCTGCCGTGGCTCGGTCGTAGACCGGCCACGGCAGCGCGATCCCAGCCCAGGCGTCGGTTATCTCATCAACCGGCCCTACATTGTGGCCATTTCCACCGCCGCGGTCGGCAGCTCGACCGCCACCGGCAGCTCGTAGTAGCTTTCCCCCGCGCAGGCGCGACAGAGCACCCGCCCCTCCCGCGCCACCTCGCGCTCGTTCATGATCTCCTCGCCGCAGAGCGCGCACAGCGCCTTGCGGCCCGGCCGGCTGATGAGCCGCTCGACCGGCGTGCGCAGCACGACCTCACGCACGTCGAACAGCTCGGCCGCGGGCATGAGCTGGTAGCCGATGAGCTGCGCCTCCCATTTGTTGTCGGCCTGAGGCGCGTAGTCGCGTGCCCGTCCGCGCACGTCGGGCCGGGGGACCAGACGCAGCGCCTGGCCGGTGGCCGTGTCCACGAAGGTGGCGGCCACCTTGCCGTAGTCTTCCACCCGCATGGTGCGCCGGCCCACCCAGCAGTTGGTGGCCACGGCGATGCCGTCGGCCGCACAGCCGTCCGTCTCCACGATGGTGTAGAGCCGTTTGTCGCTCTGCGGCAGGGCCAGGCCGAGCAGCTCGCCGGCATACAGCCCCATCCGCACCCCCAACACCTGCCGCGGGCAGAGGTGGCGGTGCATGGCCGTGGTCTGGTCGAGCAGTTCTTTGAGCGTGGGCATGTGTGGTCTCCTTTGCGGGTAGATTGGTAGCTGGTAGATTGGTAG
>JBBIKA010000027.1:0-6397 GCA_037445695.1 Chloroflexota bacterium | reverse complement strand
GCGTGGGCATGTGTGGTCTCCTTTGCGGGTAGATTGGTAGCTGGTAGATTGGTAGATTGGTGACCGGTAGATTGGTGACCGGTAGATTGGTGACCGGTAGATTGGTGACCGGTAGATTGGTAGATTAGTAACTGGTAGATTGGTGGCTGGCAGGGTCACTTTCTCCTTTTGCAAGGGAGGAATCAGGGGAGAGGTCACCACCCTGCCCATCTACCAACCTACCAATTTACCAATTTACCAACCTACCAATTTACCAACCTACCAATTTACCAATTTACCAACCTACCAATTTACCAACTCACACCTTCACCACCTTCACCTTGCTATCATAAAACACCGCACTGCCGCCGGCCAGGTCGCTGAGCGGAGAGTTGCCCAGCACCGGGTCGAGCTGCATGGTGCCGTTAGCCATCAACGGAACCGCGCGGCGCGGGTCTCCTTTGATGACTTTGCCGTCAATGACCATGTCCGAGGCGCCGCTGGCCCAGTGGCCGAAGCCGAGCGGGAAAGCGACTACCCCGGGACGGATCCCTTCGCTCACCTTGACTTTGCCCACGATGGGATGCTGCTTGCCGTTCTTCAGATCATACACTCCCTCAGGGTTGCTGGCCGACGTAACGCGCACCAGGTCGCCATCTTTGAGCCCCAGCCGTTTGGCGTCTTGGGAGTTCATCAGCAGATAGCCCTCCGGCACGACGGCCAACGTCCAGTAGTTGCTGATGCCGCGCGCTTTCGCCATCGTGATGGTCTTGAAGGTGATCAAATGCAGGTCATTGCCATCGCTCTTGATCTCCTGACCCGTAGACGAAAGCGCAGCCGGGATGTACTTGGTGTAGCCCACGAACGGCTTGCCGGTCATGGTGTTGATGCTCGTGGCAGTCGTCTCTTGATACAGGTTGATGAGCCGGCCGTAGGGGTGCGCCACCTTGTCTCCCTTGTAGCCCTTGGCAAAGGCTTCGTAGCGCCCACCGCGGTTCAGCACGTAGATGACCTTGCGCCACAGGTTCTCGTCGTTGCCGACCGCCGCCTTCCACTTGACGGGGTCAAAGACGCTCTTGGGCAGATGCCGGCGCGCTTCCAGGAAGATGCGCACCTCCTCATCATCGGCCGCCGGGACGGAATCCGAACCGTCTTCTTTCTCGCCGAACGCGATATCGGCCACCTGTTTCAGATAGAAGTCTTCGGGACGGATGTAGGGCATGCCCTTGCCGAAGCCGTCCGGACCGAAGCCGGGCAGGTTCAGCTTCTCGGCCACCGCCAGGAAGACCGCCTCGAAGCACAGCGGGATCTCTTCCCCGTACACCTTGACCGTCGGCCAGCCGGGGATGGCGATGGCCGGCTGACGCACGTTTTCCACCTTCCAGGGCACCGACGGATGCGAACCGTGGAACTCCCAGCGTTCCAGGAACGACAGGTCGGGGAAGATGTAGTCGGCGTACATGCTGGTCTCGCTGATCATGATGTCGCTGGCGATGAAGAGCGGCACCTTCTTCGTATCGGCCAGGATTTCGATGACCTTCTGTCCGCCGGGCAGGCTATAGGGCAACGCGGCCATGTAGGTCATCAGGATCTTGATCGGATACGGATAGGCATCGCCTATCGAAGGAATGTCCTCCTGATAGATGTCCGTTGCGATCGGGAACCAGGGCCGTTTGGTGGGATAAGTTCCATCGAACAGAGTGCTCTTCTCGTAGGTCGTCCGGGTGCGCAGCATGTCAATGCCGAAGGGCGTGAAATGATGCGCGCCGAACATCGTCATCACCGGGAAGGGCTGACCCTTCTTGCTGCCCTTGCGATCGTAGGCGCTGAGCTTAATGGTGCCGCCGGCATAGTCGAAGTTGCCGATCAACAAGTTGACCACGTACCAGGCATTGTTGTTGTAAAAGCCGTTGGTGTGCTGGGATGGGCCGCGGTGAATGTCGGCAGCGGCCTTGCGGCCGTGCGCAGTGAACTCGGTCGCCAGCGCCACGATGTCGGCCTCCTTCACACCGGCGATCTCCGCCCACTCGGCGATGGTGTGTTCCTGCGCCGATTCGAGCAAGATCTGCAAGCCGGTCTTGACCTCGAAGTCGCCCACTTTGCCGCTGAAGAATAGATCGCCCGTCACCGGCGCGGCTTTCGGATCGAGCACGTTGATCGGAGCCGGCACGCCGCCCACCAGCGCGACGGGGGTATCGCCGGGATATTTGGTCCCGTCCTGGGCGACATACACGGTCACATCCTTGCCCTCTTTGTCCTTTTCGGTGGTCGCTTTCAACAGCCCGATCTCGCTGGCGCGCAGGTGCTTGCCGGGTGTGCCGTCCTTGCCGATCTTCACCAACCAGGCAGCATTGGTGTAGTTCGGCTCGTTGGCGGCCGTGGCCGCAGCTTGATTGGCGAGCGCCAGATAGGCCTTGTTGAAGCGGCCGTTTTCGAGCATCCAGCGGATCATGCCCAGGGCAAACGCGGCATCGGTGCCCGGCTTGATCGGCACCCACTTCCAGGCGTGAGCGGCCAGCTTCGAAAGCCGCGGGTCAATCACCGCGAACTTGCGGCCGTTCACGATGGCATCGGTGGCCTTGGGCACGCGTTGCGGGGGCCCATAGTTGGCATCGAACAGGTTCACTCCCACGTAGATCACGAACTCGCTGTTCGCGGTATCTGCCTGCCAGTAGAATTTATCGCCGCTGTCGAAGCCGCCTTTGACAGCATTCCACTTGGCGCTCATCGCCTTGCCGGTGAAGTAGAGCGAGCCCTGGCAGACGGTGGTATGGCCGTTCATGTTGACCGAGCCGTACGCTTCTTTGACGAAGCGGTCCACCACATCTTCGCGGCCGCCCTTCATGCGGCCCCAGACGAACATGAACTGATTGTTCTTGGGGCCAAGGTCGGGATGATCGGGATCAATCAAGGTGTCGAGATGATCCTTGAACTTGACCTTAAACTCCTGGACCAGGGCCTTCTTCTTGGCCGGGTCCTTTTCGTTCCAGATCTTGGCGACCTCGGCCGCCATCTCGGCCGCTACCTCGCTGTCGGTCAGAGCGCGTACCGCGCGCAGACCATCCACATGCCCCTCGCCGAACAGGTCGCCACCCTCGACGATCTCTTGAATCGCCTTGTCGAAGGGGATGGTGACCCACTGGCCCTCCCCGCGCTTGGTGCCCGGCTTGCGCTTCAGCACGCTGACGATGCGGTAGGGATCGTAGGCGGTCTGGATGCCGGCCTGGCCCTTGGGGCAAATGGCGCCTTCGACGGTGGCCATGTCTTTGACCGGGGTTTCATAGGCCGGATGCGGCCACATGGTCCACGGGCTGTAGGGGTTGCCGTCAATCTTGGCCGCCACGCCGTCCAACAGCTTGACCTTGATGCCGCAGCCGGTGTTGCACTGCAGGCAGACGGTGTAGATTTGATTCGCGGGATTCGCCTCGAAAAAGTCTTCGCCGGTGGCCGCCATGGCCTGGTTGATGGCTTGCATGGCGCCGGGCATCTGGCCCAACAGGGCGCAGGCGCCGCCGGTGATGGCCGTCGCCTTCAGGAACTCGCGTCGGCTCAAGCGATGGTTCTGCGTGTTCTTGCTTGGCTTATCCATAACGTTCTCTCCTCGCCCAACCGCGGGCTAGCGTTCCGAGTGAACGATCGGCAGGAAGCGCCGACCGATCAGGAAGAGCAGGGCGGCCAGCCCAACAGCCCAGACGAACAACAGCCACTCGCTGAGACTGGCCACATAGTGCGTCGTCAGGCCAGGGCCATGGAAGGCTTCTTCCAGTCCGGGCAGCTCCGGGATGGCCAGGCCGGGGATCACGATGTTCAACCGTACCACCAGGAAGGTGACGGCGATCAGCGCGCCGGCCGTGGCAACGGCCCAGACCTTGCGCCGCAGGAAGATCAACAGGATGGCGGGCACGATCACGCCCAGGCCCACGTGCACGATCCAAAAGCCCCACCAGTACGGGCCGAACAGCACCAGCAGCAGGCTGGCGGTTTCCGTGGGAGTGCCGTTCCACAGGCCGATGGAGAACTCGGCCCACTCAAGCAAGACGTCGAGCGCCAGCAGGCCCAGCACGATCTGGCCCAGGAAGCGCATCAGATTGCGATGGAGTTCGCTGCCGGGTTCGGGCCCCCAGATGGCGGTGATGAAGGTGAGCAACGCACCGCCGGAGAGAAGTGCGCCGGCCAGGAACAGGATCGGCGTGAGAGCCGAGTTCCAATAAGGACGGGCCGCGACGACCCCGAAGATCGCGCCGACCGAGCCATGGAACGCGATCGCCAGCGCCACGCCGATGCTCCCCAGGATGCGCAATACCCGCCGGTCGGCCGCCAGAGCAGCCGGCGACACATCGCGGCGACCGAAGGTCAAGAAGCGGGCCAACGCGCTTTTGTTGCTCCAGGCCACCAGGTCCGCGCGCATGGCCAGCCACAGCTCAATCAGCAGCAGCACGAAGTAGGCGGCATAGAGCCAGATCATCCAGCCCATGACCGAGCGGAAGCTGGTTTGCAGGGCGAGCTTCCAGGCGCGTTCGGGATGGCCCAGGTCGAGCCAGATGCAGATCAGCGCGCCGACCAGCGTCACCAGCGCGGTGAAGAGGGCCAGCTTGCCCACCTGCTCCAGACGTTCCCGCTCGAAGGCAGCGCCGTCGGCGACGCCTATGGCCGGTGCGGCGACGGTGCCCTCGGTGCTCACGCGGCGGATGTTGAAGACGTAGACCAGGGTGGAGAAGAGGAACGCGCCGGCCGACAGGCCGATCATGTAGATATAGGCCGCCACCCACAGCCCCCACGGCACGTAAGAGCCGTAGTTGGCGCGCATGTGGCCGAAGGCGATCCGGCTGTACAACCCATACAGGCCGACCACGAATGCGACAACGGCCAGCACCCAGAACAGACGATTCAAGCGTGAGGCGTATTTAGCCATGGTCATCCTCCGGTTAGAGCAGGTAATAGACCCGCGGTTCGGTGCCCATTTCTTCTTTCAGGCGCATCACGTTGGGCTTGGCGATCATCTCGGCCACCAGGCTGTCGGGGTCGTTGGCGTCGCCGAACATGGTCGCACGGCCGATGCAGGTGGTGACGCAAGCCGGTAGCATGCCGTTATTGACGCGATGCAGACAGAAATGGCACTTGCGCGCGTTGCCGATGGGCGAGGAGTGATTGTCTTCCCGCGGCCACGGCTTGCCGTACTCGAAGTTGCTCACGCGCTCGTAGTCGTCCGCGGTCTTCTGGCCCACGACCAGACCGGCGGCTTCGGGCGTCCCCTGGGTGTAGGTGTAACCGAAGTCTGAGGTGCGCGCAGCATAGGGGCACGCGGTCAGGCAGTAACGACAGCCGATGCACTGGTCGTAGTTCACCACCACCACGCCGTCTTCGTTCTTCCAGGTGGCGTGGACGGGGCACACCGGCGTGCAGGGCGGGTTGTCGCACTGCATACAGGGCCGGGGGATGAAGCGCCGGGTGACATTGGGATACGTCCCGATCTCCTCCTCCAGCACGGGGCGATAGACCACGCCCGGCGGCAGCTTGTTCTCGGCCACGCAGGCGATGGTGCAGGCCGAGCAGCCGACGCACTTGCGCAGGTCAATCACCATGACCCAGCGGCGCTGTTCGCGCGGCTTGGCCAGCGCGCGTTGCAGCTCCGCGTGCATGCGGCCCAGCACGTCGGTGGTGAGCGGGGCGGCGCTGTCGGCGGCCTGGGGACGAACGGCCGGCGCGGCCGGCGTCTCGGCGGCGGCCGGTTGCTGGCCGGCGGCCGTCAGCGCCAGCGCTGCGCCGAGCGTCCCTGCCAGCCCGCGCAGCACCCCGCGGCGCGTGGTTGGGACCTTCTCTGATTCGGCCATACGATGAACCTCCTTGTTTGATCTTGATCTTACGTGTCAGGCACTTATAAAGTGCCTGGCACGTAAATGAAAGAGACGCGCGCACAGGCAGGCTGTGCAGCGCGTCTCCTTTCCAAACACGGGGAGGTCGGCGGGTTTCCCCGCCGGCCCACGCCGCCGAAAGCGCATCGGCGGCCCCTCCGCACGGGAGGGTTCGGCCCTGCGTCGTGGCGGGCACGGCCCACGGTAGACTTCAGGCTCGGAGAACAACGATCAGGCTGAGGGAAATTTACAACAAAGCGGGTCGGTTGTGTAGCGGGGAAAGCTGGATGATTTCGTGTGGGTTTGTCGGGGAAAGCCGGACAGGGGTGTCGGGGAAAGGCTGAGGCCCGCCCGACCGTAAACGGGTCGGGCTACGAGGTGGAAGCCCCGTGAACGGGGCTAGTTCAGGCCCCTTGAGGGGCCTTCCAGGTCGTAGCCGGATGGCTTTAGCCTCCGGCGGCCGGGCTTGACGGTGAATGTGGGCCAATCCCAGCTTCTCCATCGCGCGGGCGCGGTACGTCTCCACGGTCTTGACGCTCAGCCCCAGCCGGTCGGCGGTCTGCCGG
>JBBIKA010000026.1:25840-27354 GCA_037445695.1 Chloroflexota bacterium | reverse complement strand
TGGGCAGTACGGTGATACTATTATCAGTAGCACTTGCGACTATGGGGTGATGCAACCTTTGCCATCCCGCAGGTGCGGGAAGGCCACTTCTACCCGCAAGCGCTGGAGAAAGGGCTGCGCAGCGAGCGGGCGCTGACCTTGGCCCTGGCCGAGATGTACGTACAAGGGGTCTCCACCCGTAAGGTTGCCGCCATCGTGGAGCAATTGTGCGGCAGCGGCGTTTCCTCCAGCCAGGTCAGTCGGGCGGCCGGTCGTCTCGATGCGACCCTGGCCGCCTGGCGCAACCGGCCGTTGGGCGAGATCGCCTACCTGTACCTGGACGCCCGCTACGAAAGGGTGCGAGAGGATGGCCAGCTGCGCGATTTGGCGGTCCTGATCGCCGTAGGCGTGGACCGGGAGGGTTAGCGGCGTGCGGCGCTTCGAACGCTGGTTGGCGGATCCGCAGGTCAAGGTGACGGAGCTGTTTGAGCCGTTCGTGTGGGGTACGAGCGCCGCTTCTGGATCGAAACGTTATTCGGCAGTTGTAAGTCCCGCGGCTTCGGGCTGGCGCGTACTCACCTCACCATTCCCGAGCAGATTGATCGCCTGATTTTGGCACTTTCCATTGCAACTTATATGACGCTCGGGCTGGCGACGCATTTGGTCTTGACCAAGCAAACGCACCGCGTTGACCGCGCCGATCGGCGCGATTGGAGCCTGTTTCAGATCGGTTGGCGCTGGTTGCACCGCTTATTGGCCCTCAATCGGCTCTCGGAACTCAAAATCCAGTTCTCCTGGGCCTTTACGTTACCGAAGCCGGGCTTTCGTCCGGCAAATTAAGCTGCAAAAGCTGCAAACTATGGTTCATGCCAACTCACCGTAGGCCCATCGCGCCTGCGGACTATGCCACGTTAATATGGGGCATTTCGCACTCATGCAAAGTCACCCTCCCATGTCGGGTAATGAAAGAAACCGCCTCTGTTTGCACTAAGGAGAGGATACGCGGAGGTTTTTCACCTTCCAGTACGGTGTATTCAACGGCTTCCCTTACGGCCGGTTCATGGCGGCTTTTGCTGCCCGGAACGTTCCCCCTTTCCACAACGGTGGGGTGGCGACAAAGAACACCTTTTACCTGCCCAGCCGGTACAGGCCCGGAGTGCTGGCCCATGAGATGTTCCATATGTGGAATGGGGGTTCCATTGTTCCCGATGGGGCTGCCGAATTGTGGTTTCTGGAAGGGGGGACCGAGTTCTACACCACCGATACCCTTTTCAGGGCCGGCAGGCTTTCTGCCGTCAACTATGTTGGGGATTATCACTGGTTCATCGGGCGTGTGGCGGAACTGGAAGGGCAACTGGACATCAGTTTGCTGGAAGCCTGCCAGAGGGCGATGGCGGAAGGCGGTCTGGTCAAGGATTTCGCCTACTACAAGGGACGGCTGTTCTTCTTCCTGCTTAACGAACGGGTATACCAGGCGACCGGCGGTCAGAGGGTGGGCGGGTTGAAGCGAGGCGCGGGGCAGTGACCGGGCGGCG
>JBBIKA010000026.1:0-25740 GCA_037445695.1 Chloroflexota bacterium | reverse complement strand
CCGGGCGGCGACGGCCGGCCCCAGGCGGACTATGCGGTTGGTCGGGTAGCGCCGTTCAAGCGGCGAGCCGGTCGTGCGCTGACCGGCGCTGGCTGGCGCGTTGTTGCCGGTAGCGTTGCCGGTGCTGGCGGAAGCGTTGCTCCTCCTCGGCGGTGGCCGGTTGGTACAGGCGCTGCTGGCGCAGCAGTTCAAAACACAGGCGATTGGCTTTGTGGGCGGCATGAATCACGGCGGCCGTCTCAGATAGGCTGCGGGCACGGGCGGCGAGGAAGGTCTCGCCGATGACCGGGCAGTGGCGGGCGGTATGAAAGCCGATCTGATAGAGGGTATCCCGCAAGATGGGGCTGCCGCGTTTGGTGATGCGGCCGATCTGTTTGGTGTCGCCCGATTCGGCGGTGCGCAGGTCGTAGCCGGTCAGGGCCCAGATCTGGCTGGCCGTAGCGAAGAAGCGCACGTCGCCGATGACGGCCCGGTAGTGATCCAGGATCTGCCAGGCCCACGGCTCGTGATAGACGCCGGTATGTTCGTTGCCGACCACCACGGCCGGGTAGCGGCCGGTGGCCAGCAAGCGATCCACGGTGGCCGTGAAGTGGACAAAGCCCAGCGTGTCGCTGCGTACCTTTTGGGGTGGCACGACCTCGCTCAAGCGGCCCTCGGCGCAATAACAGCCGAACCAATGGACATTTTTGCCGATGTCCAGCGCAACGACCAACGTGCCAGGTGTGATAGAATAGGGGTGCATGAGTGACCTCCTTGAATGGGATGGATGGTGGCAGTATACCACCGTCGGATCACTCATGTTTATACCAGGTCTGATCGCCTTGATCGAAGGTCTGGGTGAGCTCGGCGAGGACGAATTCACCCCAGTCGGCGACTTTGGTGGTGACGACGCCGGAGGCGTAGCCCCAGTAGAAGTCGCCGACGGTGGTTGTGCTGGCGGGCGTGGCCTCGGTAGTTGGGGTGGCCGGTGGTGCGTCGCCGTTGCCGTGGCCCTGGTTGTGCCGTTTCTTGCAGCCCAGCTTGCAGTCGGGGTCGCCCTTGGGCTGGCGGGCCTTATCGTAGCGGTTCTCGACGTACTGTTTGGGGTTGTTCTCCTTGACCCAGGCCAGGATATGCTTGGTGTCGAGGGTGATGACGTTGCCGAAAGCGGCTTGCAACTCGGTGGGCAGTTCGGCTTTGATCAGTGGCACGGAGCTATCAAGCAAAAACTGGGCGGCGGCGTTGTCGAGTTCGCGCAGCACGCGGCCGAGCTGGCGGCGGGAGGGCACGGAGCGTGCGACGTCGAAGCCGTGGGGGGCGGTGGGGTCGGGCACGAGTGGAAAGCCGAGGCACCAGACCAGGGCGGGATGTTCGAGCAAGTAGGTGCGTAGCTTGCCCATGGAGCGCAGGCCCTCGTTGAGCTTGACCAGGTAGGCGGCGACGTAGGGGGCGCGGGGGCGTCGGGGTGGGGCCGGGCCAGGGCCGGTTGGTGGGGCGTTCGGGGAAGTGGTCCCAATCCAGGGGGCCGAGCAGATCGAGATATTTGCGGGCGACCGCATCCTGCGCGACAAAGTCGGGCAGCCCAGCAGTGGGGTGGGCCAGTTGCGCCAGCGTGGGGCGCTGGCGTGGCCGAGTGGGCGCCAGGGCCGCCACAACAGCAGGCGGGCGGCGGAAGTAGTAAGCCAGCAGGTTGCCAGCCCAGGCAAAAACGGGTAACATAGAACGGCCTCCTTTCGGTGAGTGTGTGGATGATACCAACAGGCTACCAGAAAAGAGGTTTTTTCGAGTCGGGGGCCCAAACGGCCCGCATATTATGTTAAGTATCGTTTGGACGGCGCGGCGGCGGCCAGCCTGAACAATGCGTGCCGTTAAACGACACCAATCTTATGTTTTGTCCAACCCTCCCAATCGGCTTGTGCTATCCTCCAACCGATCTGGGCACGTCAAAGCGCGCTTCTCCCAGCGCCTCCATGACACATCACGGAGAAACTGCCATGTCGTTTACACGCGAACCCAACGCCCTGCTCTGGCAGAGCGGCCCTGAGACCGTGCGCATTGAGCCGTGGGGCGCCCATAGTCTGCGCGTGCGTGCCACCCAGGCTGCCGAGATACGCGCTGATCTGCCCGGCGCGTTGCTTCCTCCAGCGCCGGTCGAGGCCGAGATCACGGTGGGGCCGGAGGCTGCCAGCATCCGCGCCGGCCGCCTGCGCGCCGAGATCACCGCCGAGGGACGTATCAGCTTCATTGACACTGTCGCCGCCGCGGCGCTGTTGGCCGAACCCGAGCCGCGCTTCATCCGGCCGCCGGCGCGCTGGTTCAAGCCGCTCAGCAGCGACCTGTATCGTATTTCGGTGGAGTTCCAGCCCGTGGAGGGAGAGCGCTTCTACGGCCTGGGCCAGCACCAGCACGGCCTGTTGGACCAGCGGGGCTGCGTGATTGACCTGTGGCATCGCAACACCGAGGTCAGCATCCCGTTCCTGGTCTCCAGCCGCGGTTACGGCTTCCTGTGGCACAACCCGGCCGTCGGCCGCGTGGAGCTGGGCCGCAACGGCACGCGCTGGGTCGCCGAGGCGAGCCGTCAGATAGACTATTGGATCACGGCCGGTTCCTACGCCGAGATCATGGCCCATTACGCTGACGCGACCGGCCACGCGCCGGTGCTGCCCGAGTGGGCGGCCGGCTTCTGGCAGTGCAAGCTGCGCTATCGCACCCAGGAGGAGCTGCTCGAGGTCGCTCGCGAGTATCGCCGCCGGGGGCTGCCGCTGGACGTGATCGTGGTGGATTTCTTCCACTGGACGCGCATGGGCGAGTGGCGCTTCGACCCGGCCGCCTGGCCCGATCCCGCGGCCATGGTGCGGGAATTGGCAGAGATGGGGGTCAAACTCATGGTCTCGGTGTGGCCGGCGGTCAATCCGGCCGCGGAGACCTACGAGGAGATGGAACGCCGCGGCCTGCTGGTGCGCAGCGAACGCGGCCAGCCGTTCCACATGCTCTTCACCGATGTGGGCGCGGCCGGCCCTGTCCCGCTGCGCTACTACGACGCCACCCACCCGGAGGCCCGGTGCTTCATCTGGGGGCGGGTGCGGGAAGGCTACTACCGCCACGGCATCAAGGTCTGGTGGCTGGACGCCTGCGAGCCGGAGGTGTATCCGCCAGATCACGAGAACCTGCGCTACCATCTGGGCAACGGGCTGGAGGTGGCCGGCCTCTACCCGCTGCTGCACCAGCAGGGCTTCTGGGAGGGGATGCGGGCCGAGGGGGAGACGGAGGTTGTGACCCTCTGCCGTTCGGCGTGGGCCGGCAGCCAGCGTTACGGCGCGGCGGTCTGGTCAGGCGACATCCCCTCCACCTTCGCGGCGCTGCGGGCCCAGCTGGCCGCCGGCCTCAACATCGGCCTCAGCGGCATCCCGTGGTGGACCACCGACATCGGCGGCTTCCACGGCGGCGACCCGGCCGACCCGACTTTTCGCGAGCTGATCGTGCGCTGGTTCCAGTACGGCGCCTTCTGCCCGCTGTTTCGGCTGCATGGCATGCGACAGCCGACGGTGGGGTGGGACGCCGGCGGGCCCAACGAGGTCTGGTCGTTCGGCGACGAGGCCTACGCCATCATCCGCAAGCTGCTCTTCCTGCGCCGACGCCTCAAGCCCTACATCGGGCGCCAGATGGCCGCGGCCGCGGTCACCGGCGCGCCGCCCATGCGGCCGCTCTTCTTCGATTTTCCCGACGACCCGGCCTGCTACCAGGTCGAGGACCAGTTCCTGTTCGGGCCGGATATACTGGTCGCGCCCGTCCTGGAACAGGGCGCGACCGAACGCGCCGTTTACCTGCCCGCGGGCGCGGTGTGGTATGACGCCTGGACGGGCCAGGCGCACGATGGCGGGGCCATGTTGGCCGCCGATGCGCCGCTGCCGCGCATCCCGGTCTTCGTGCGCGATCGGGCGCTGCTGGGGGTGTTTCAGAATCTGACCGATGTTGATTGATGCGCACGTTCACTACACCCCGCCCTCGCTGGCGGCCGACCTGGACGCGTTCATCCGCGAGGAGCCGTTTTGGGGCCAGATGCTGGCCCCGCGAGCCGGCGGCCGCAGCCTTCAGGGCTGGGCCACGGCCGAGCGTATGATCGCCGACATGGACGCGGCCGGCGTGGATCGGGTGGTGCTGCTGGGCGAGTACCGCCGATCGCACGAAGGATGCGTGGAGCGCAACGACCAGGCGCTGGAAATCATCCGCCGCTGGCCCGACCGCGTCAGCGCGTTCGTCATCCTCCAACCGAAGGCCGGCCAGGCCGCGCTGGACGAGCTGGCGCGCTGTCTCGACGGCGGCATGATCGGCGTGGGCGAGCTGGGGCCGTACGGCCAGGGCTACCGGCTGGACGATCCCGACTTCCTGCGCCTGGCCGAGGCGTGCATCGGCTACGGCATCCCCCTCAACCTGCACACCAACGAGGAGGTCGGCGGCTTCTACCCCGGCAAGGCGACCACGCCGCTGCGCGACTACTACCGGCTGGCAGCCCGCTACCCGGAGCTGCGGCTGATCCTGGCGCATTGGGGCGGCGGGCTGTTCTTCTACGAGCTGATGCCCGAGGTGCGGCGAACGCTGCGCAACGTCTGGTACGACACCGCCGCGTCGCCGCTGCAATATGCCACGCCCAGCATCTTCGACGTGGCGCTGCGCTGCGTGGATCACCGCAAGCTGCTCTACGGCTCGGACTATCCGCTGCGGCTCTACCCCCGGCGGCAGGCCGAACCGGATTTCCGACCCTTCCTGGCCGAGATTGCCGCGCTGGAGCTGCCGGCCGACGTGCGGGCCGACATCCTGGGCGGAAACGCAGCGCGGGTGTTGTCACCTAACCCCCCGACCCCCTTCCCTGAAAGGGAAGGGGGAGCCAACCTCCCCTCACCCACTTTTGGGGGAGGGGCCGGGGGTGGGGGCCTCCCCTCCCCTCTCAGGGGAGGGGCCGGGGGAGAGGTCAGGGGAGGGGTCGGGGATGAGATCACCCCTGCCATGTCCACGGTGCTCGTGGCCGAGGTCTGGCCGGCGACGCGGGCGGTGTTCGAGCGCTACGGCATCCCGTGGCACGACAGCCCCGTGCCGTTCTGGGAGCCGATCGGCCAGGCGGCCGCGGCACGCGGCCTGGGGCCCGAAGCCCTGGCCCGGCTGGTGGCGGAGCTGAACGAGGCGGCCGGCGCCGCCCATCGTCATCGCGGATCATAAAGGGGAACCCCACCATAAAGAACTTCCTCGCCCCCGCAAGCGGGGGCGAGGGTAGGGGTGGGGGCCGTACGATGTACCTGTGAACATTTACGCCGTTTGGGCGATTTGACAAATCGCGGCACCCGGTGGTAATATTAGAGCCAGGATGACAAGATGAAAAAGCACCTGAACCCCGAGCGCAACTTCTCGTTTAGCTTCTACTTTTATTATCCGAGCTTTCGGAGAGAAGCCCGCGCGCCGGGGGAGGGACAGGCGGCCTGAGCCCACCTGAAATCGTCAAAGCAGCGAACCGGAGCGTGGAGCAATCCACGCTCCTTTTTGTTAATGCGCACCGACCTGCGGCGGTGCGTTCCGCAGGCCAATCCACATCCTCAGGAGGAACGTCTATGCCTATCCGGGGCATCCGCGGCGCGACGACCGCCGCCGACAACAGCGAAATCGCCATTCTGGACGCCACCGAAGAATTGTTACGGTGGCTGGCCGCCGCCAACGAGCTGCGGCCCGCCGACATCGCCAGCATCGTGTTCTCGGTCACGCCCGACCTGAACGCGACCTTCCCGGCCCGGGCCGCCAGACAACTCGGCTGGAACGAAGTCCCGTTGCTCGACACCGTCGAAATCCCCGTCCCCAACGCCCTTCCCCGCTGCATCCGCGTCCTGATCCACTGGAACACCGACCGACCTGCCGAAGCGATCCAACACGGCTACCTGCGCGAAGCGGCCTCATTGCGGCCCGACCTGGCGCCGGAGAGCGGCGTCATCGCCATGCCGCCTTCGAGCAACGGCGGGCCGCGGCCGCCGGCCGAGCCGGCCGCGGCCGCCCCGCGGCCTGTGTCGGCCCTCGAGACCGGCACCAAGACGATCGTGGCCTATCAGGGCGAGCCGGGCGCCTATTCGCAGGAAGCCATCTATCAGCACTTCGGCGAGCTGGTGAGCACCCTGCCCTGCCACAGCTTCGAGGAGATCTTCCTGGCCATCGAAGAGGGTCGGGCCACCTACGGCCTGTTGCCGATCGAAAACTCGCAGGCCGGCTCGATCAACCAGGCGTACGACCTGTTGCTCGATCACGACCTGCGGGCCATCGGCGAGGTCAAGCTGCGCGTGCGCCATTGCCTGTTGGCCGCGGCCGGCACCACCCTGGCCGACATCAAGCGGGTACGCTCGCATCCGCAGGCCCTGGCGCAGTGCGAGCGTTACCTGCGCAACCGCGGCTGGGAGGCGGTCCCGGCCTACGACACGGCCGGCGCCGCGCGCGAGCTGGCCGCCACGGCCGAGCCGGGCACTGCAGCTATCGCCAGCGCACTGGCCGGCAAAATCTACGGCCTGGAGGTGCTCGACATCGGCATCGAAGACTCGGCCGAGAACACGACCCGCTTCTTCGTCCTGGGCCGCGAAGACGTGCCGCCGGCCGCCCGCAACAAGACCTCCATCGTCTTCGCCACCACCCACACGCCCGGCGCGCTCTATCACGCGCTCGGCGAGTTCGCCAACCGCGGCATCAACCTGACCAAGATCGAGAGCCGGCCGCGACGCAATCGCCCCTGGCATTATGTGTTTTATGTAGATCTGGAAGGCCATTATCAGGACCTCAGCGTCAGCCGGGCGCTCAGCAACCTGCTCACCCGCGCGGCGTTCGTCAAGCTGCTGGGCAGCTACCCGGCCGCGCCCGATACGACCGGACCGAACGGCATCTCCCGGCCCGGAGTAGCTTAACATTCACGAGGAGGACAAAATGATTATCGTCATGAAGCATGGCGCAACTGCCGGTGAGATCAGCTTCGTGGTGAACCAGGTCGAAGCATCCGGCTATCGGGCGCATCTGTCCCAGGGCACCGAGCGCACGATCATCGGCGTGGTGGGGGACGGCCGGCCATTGGAAAACCACAACTTCGAACTGCTGCCGGGAGTTGAGCAGGTCGTGCGCATCCTGCAGCCGTTCAAGCTGGCCAGTCGTGACTTCCACCCCGAAAACACGATCGTGGACGTGCGCGGGGTGCAGGTGGGCGGCCCGCGCATCGTGATCATCGCCGGGCCGTGCTCGGTCGAATCGCGCAACCAGCTCCTGGAAACCGCCTGGGCGGTCAAGGAGGCCGGCGCCACCATCCTGCGCGCCGGCGCATTCAAGCCGCGCAGCTCTCCCTACTCTTTCCAGGGCCTGGGAGAGGCCGCGCTCGAGCTGCTCGCCGAGGCGCGCGAGGAAACGGGCCTGCCGGTGATCACCGAGGTGATGTCGGTCGAACAGGTGCCACTGGTGAGCAAGTATGCCGATGTCCTGCAGGTGGGCGCGCGCAACATGCAGAACTTCCCGTTGCTCCAGGCGGTTGGCCGGGTGCGGATGCCGGTGATGCTCAAGCGCGGGCTGATGAACACGGTGCAGGAATGGCTGCTCTCGGCCGATTACATCCTGAGCGGCGGCAACCGCCAGGTGATCCTGTGCGAGCGGGGCATTCGCACCTTCGAAACGGCCACGCGCAACACTCTGGACATCAACGCCATTCCGTTGGTCAAGGAGTGGTCGCATCTGCCCGTGTTCGGCGACCCCAGCCACGGCACCGGCAAGTGGGATCTGGTTTCGGCCGTGGGCCGGGCATGCATCGCGGCCGGCGCCGACGGCATCATGGTCGAGGTGCACCCCGAGCCGGCCAAGGCCCTCTCCGACGGCGCGCAGTCGCTCAAGCCCGAGCGCTTCGCCGAGCTGGTCGCCAGCCTGCGCCAGATCGCGCCGGCCGTGGGTCGCACGCTGTGATCTGAGCCATGGACGACGATGCCTTTACCCT
This sequence comes from Chloroflexota bacterium, assembly GCA_037445695.1. Taxonomy (GTDB): domain Bacteria; phylum Chloroflexota; class Anaerolineae; order CG2-30-64-16; family CG2-30-64-16; genus CAKZKT01. The sequence continues at coordinate 17,771 of JBBIKA010000026.1, read as the reverse complement.
CACCATCATCGGCCTGGGCCTGATGGGCGGCTCGCTCGCGCTCGCGCTGCGCGCCGGCCTGGCGACCGACGGAGCGCCGGCCTTCCGGCCCGGACACATCATCGGTGTGAGCCGCAGCGCAGAGACCCTGGCGGCCGCGCAGGCGGCCGGCGCCGTAGACCAGGGCACGACCGACCTGGCTGCCGGCGTGGCCGACGCCGATCTGATCGTGATCGCCACGCCCGTGCGCACGATCCTGCGCCTGCTCCCGCAGATCGGCCGCCATGCCCGGCCCGGCGCGTTGGTGATGGACCTGGGCAGCAGCAAGGCCGCCATCTGCACGGCCATGGCCGATCTGCCCCCCGGCCTCCAGCCCGTGGGCGCGCATCCGATGTGCGGCAAAGAGGTAGCCGGCTTCGCCGCGGCCGAGGCCGGCCTCTACCGCGGCCGGCCGTTCGTCCTCTGCCCGCTGGAGCGCACCGCCGCAGCCGCGCTGGAGACGGCCCGCGCGCTGGCGCTGGCGGTCGGCGGCCGGCCGCTGGTGGTCTCCCCGCAGGCGCACGACCGGGCCGTGGCCGCCATCAGCCACCTGCCCTATGTGGCGGCCGCGGCGCTGGTGGCCGCGGTGGATGCCGTGGGCGATCCGCTGGCGTGGTCCCTGGCGGCCTCCGGCTTCCGCGACACGACGCGCGTGGCGGCCAGCGATGTAGACATGATGCTCGACATCCTGCTGACCAACCGGACGGCCGTGCTGGAATGGCTGGAACGGTTCGCCGACCGGTTGACCGATCTACGCGCCGCGCTCGCCGCAGAAGACGAGGCGCGGCTGCGGGCGCAACTGGTCGCAGTTCAGGCCAGGCGCCGCAACCTGACCTTCTGAAAGGAGCACCGATGTCCACTCTGCTCGTTCATCCCTCGGGACCTCTGCGCGGCGCAGCCCCCGTGCCGGGCGACAAATCCATCAGCCATCGCGCGCTGTTGTTGAGCGCGCTGGCCGAAGGCGATACGACCATCCACGGCTGGGTAGAAGCCGACGTATGCCAGGCCACCCTGCGCTGCGTGCGCGGCCTGGGGGTCACCGTAAATGTGCCCGGTCCCGAGACGCTCATCGTGCACGGCGTGGGACTGCACGGCCTGCGCGAGCCGGAAGACGTGCTCGATTGCGCCGGTTCGGGCACCACCATCCGCCTCCTGTCCGGCATCCTGGCCGGCCAGCCCTTCACCAGCATCCTGACCGGCAGCCCGGCGCTGCGGCGCCGGCCCATGGGCCGCGTGGCCGAGCCGCTGCGCCTGATGGGTGCGACCGTCCTCGGCCGCCAAGACGGCAAGCTGCCGCCGCTGGCGATCCGCGGGGGCAACCTGCACGGCATTGACTACGCATTGCCGGTCGCCAGCGCGCAGGTCAAATCGGCCATCCTGCTGGCCGGCCTCTTCGCCGAAGGCGAGACGATCGTGCACGAGCCGGGCCCGGCCCGCGATCACACCGAGCGCATGCTGGCTCAGTTCGGCGTGCAGGTGGAGACGGCAGCCGAAGGAGCCGGCTCGGCCATCCGGCTATGCGGCCGGCAGAAGCTGGTCGGCAACGGCCCCCTCTACGTGCCCGGCGACTTCTCCTCGGCCGCGTTTCCGCTCGTCGCGGCGGTGCTCGTGCCCGGGTCCGACGTGTTGCTGCGCGGGGTGGGCGTCAACCCCACCCGCACCGGGTTGTTCGACCTGCTGGTGGCCATGGGCGCGACCGTGGCCCAGGTCGGCCTCCGGCCATCGGCCACGGACGTGCAGCCGCGCGGCCACGGGGCGCCGAACGCGGACGAGCGGCCCGCGGCCGGCGGCGAGCCCATCGCCGATGTCACAGCGCGCAGCAGCGCGCTGGCCGGGATCGAAGTAGGCGGCGCGATCGTCGTGCGCGCCATAGATGAATTTCCGATCTTCGCCGTGGCCGCTACCCAGGCCGCCGGCACGACGATCATCCGCGACGCGGCCGAGCTGCGCGTCAAGGAATCGGATCGCATCGCGGCGGTGTGTCAAGAGCTGCGCAAGATGGCCGCGGCCGTCGAAGAACGGCCCGACGGCATGATCATCCACGGCCCGACGCCGCTGATGGGGGCCGCGGTGGACAGTCACCACGATCACCGCCTGGCCATGGCGCTGGCCGTGGCAGGCCTGGTCGCGCGCGGCCCCACCCAGATCCACGACGCGGGCGTCATTGCCGACTCGTTCCCCAACTTCGTCGAAACCATGCGCGAACTCGGCGCCGAAATCCAATGGACCACCTAAGCTCCCATCCTCAACCTCCAATCTCCATCCCTACACTGACCGGCGCGACCCGGCTGGTCGGCGTGATGGGTTGGCCGGTGGCCCATAGCCTGAGCCCGGCCATGCACAACGCGGCGTTTGCCGCGCTGGGACTCAACTGGGTCTATGTGCCGCTGGCGGTGCCGCCGGAGCGCCTGGCCGAGGCCGTGCACGGATTGCGCGCGTTGGGATTCGTGGGCTGCAACGCGACGGTGCCCCACAAGCCCGCGCTCGCGCAGTTGATGGACGAATTGACCCCCGTCGCGGCGGCCATCGGCTCGGTCAACACCGTGATCGTCCGGCCCGATGGCTCGCTGTTGGGCGACAGCACCGACGGCTACGGGTTCCTCACCGACCTGCGGGCGCATGGGGTGTACATCGGCGAAGCGGAGAATCGGCGAAGCGCCGAAGCAACACAGCGGCAGGCCGCAAAGATGAAAGTTCGGCCGGAGGCAGGAGTGGTATGTCGGCGGGCGCTGGTCATCGGCGCGGGGGGCGCGGCGCGCGCGGTAGTCTTCGCGCTGGCCGAAGCCGGCGCGACGGTCGCCATCGCCAATCGGACGGTGGCCAGCGCGGCCGAGCTGTGCCGGATGGTCATGGCCGCGCTGCCGACGGCCGACGTGTCGGCGCATCCCTTCCCGGCCGCGCTGGCCCGGCTGGCGGCCGACGCCGACCTGATCGTCAACACGACCAGCCTGGGCCTGCACGGCGACGCAGATCCGTTGCCGTGGGATCCCGCCGTGTCGTTTCGCCGCGACCAGGTCGTCTACGACCTGATCTACAACGTGCGCACGCCGTTTCTACGCCTGGCCGAGGCGGCCGGCGCGCGGGCCATTGACGGACTGGGCATGTTAGTCCACCAGGGTGCGCGCTCGTTCGAGCTGTGGACCGGCCGGCCCGCGCCGGTGGAGGTGATGGATGCCGCGCTGCGATCAAAGTAAATTCTTGGCTAACAAAGCATTAGAACCCACCGGCTTCTCGTTTCCGATACGTCGCGTTTTATGATACACTATACCTTACGAGGAGCAATCGAATCATGACCAATGTCTTCGATGAATTCCAGTGGCGCGGCCTGGTGTACGCCTTCACCGAAGGCCTGCCCGAAGTGCTGGCCACCCAGAAAGTCACCGCTTACATCGGGTTCGATCCCACGTCCGATAGCCTGCAGGTGGGCAACCTGCTTGCGCTGATGGGCCTGGCGCGGCTGCAACGCTTCGGCCACACCCCGATCGCGGTCGCCGGAGGCGGCACCGGGCTGATCGGCGACCCCAGCGGCAAGGCGCATGAACGGCCGCTGCAAGACAAGGATCAGATCGCGGCCAACGTCGAGTCCATCAAGAAGCAGCTTGCGCAATTCCTGGACTTCGAGGCGCGCGCCAACCCGGCGCGCATTGTCAACAACGCCGACTGGCTGACGACGATCTCGATGATGGACTTTCTGCGCGATGTGGGCAAGCACTTCACCGTCAACTACATGATCGCCAAGGACTCGGTGCAGAGCCGGCTGGAACGCCAGGACGGCATCTCCTACACCGAATTCAGCTACATGTTGCTGCAGGCCTACGACTTCCTCCAGCTTTACGACCGCTACGGCTGCACCCTGCAGGCCGGCGGCAGCGACCAGTGGGGCAACATCACGGCCGGGGTCGAGCTGATCCGCAAGGTGCGGGGCGGCCGCGCCTACGGCCTGGTCTACCCCCTGGTCACCAACGCCGACGGCGTCAAGCTCGGCAAGACCGAACAGGGAACCATCTGGCTCGACCCGCAGCGGACATCCCCCTACCGCTTCTATCAGTTCTGGCTGAACCAGCAGGACGCCGACGTGATCCGTTACCTCGGCTACTTCACCTGGCTGACGCGCGAGGAGATCGCGGAGCTGGAGCAGGCGGTGGCCGAACGGCCCGAACAGCGCGAGGCGCAACGCCGGCTGGCGCGCGAGGTGACTCGCATGGTGCACGGCGAGCAGGCGCTCGCCCAGGCCGAACGCGCGTCGCAGGCGCTCTTCGGCGGCTCGCTCGACGGCCTGAGCGCGGCCGAGATCGGCGAGATCTTCGCCGAAGTGCCCTCTACCGAGCTGCCGCGCACCGCCTTCGAAGGGGAAGGCAAGCCGATCGTGGACCTGCTGGCCGAGGCCGGCCTGGTCAAATCCAAAGGGGAGGCGCGGCGGCTCATCGCAGCCGGCGGCGCTTATGTCAACAATGTGCGCGTCACCGATGCCGGCCAGACCGTCTCCACGGCCCAGCTCATCGGCGGAGAGTTCGTCGTGCTCCGCGCGGGGAAGAAACAATATCATTTGGTGCGCACGAAAGGCTAGCCAGAAAGACGACCACATGCATCACTTTCAACCCACCCACTATCACAACACCCTGGGGCCGCACGAACCTGTCCTGCGCATCGCCGACGGCGACACCGTCGTCACCACCACCATTGATGCGCACGGCGTGGATCAGCACGGCCATCAGGTCGGCCGCCGGCCCAATCCGCTCACCGGGCCGTTCTACGTCGAGGGCGCAGAGCCCGGCGACACGCTCGCGGTCCACTTCGACCGCCTGATGCCCAACCGCGACACCGGTTTCACCTACACGCCGGTTGCGCCGAACGTGGTGGAGCCCGGCTTCGTGCGCCAGATGCCGGAGCGCCGGCGGCTGCTCTGGCACATTGACCTCCAACGCCAGATCGCAACGCCGGCCGAGCCGGTCCCCGGGCTGGAGGCGCTGGCGTTGCCGCTGGCGCCGATGCTGGGCTGCTTCGGCGTGGCGCCCGCAGGCGGGCAGGCGATCTCGACGATGACATCGGCCGAGCACGGCGGCAACATGGACTACCGCCGCTTCGTGGCCGGCAGCACCGTCTACCTGCCGGTCTTCGTGCCGGGCGCGCTCTTCTGCCTGGGGGATGGCCATGCCACGCAGGGGGACGGCGAGATCGTCGGCACCGGCATCGAGACATCCTTCGACGTGCAGTTCACCGTCCACGTTCTGAAGAACAAGGAGATCGGTTGGCCGCGCGGGGAAGACGCCGACTACATCTTCGCGCTCGGCAACGCCCGGCCGCTCGACCAGGCGGTGCAGCACGCCACCACCGAGATGCTGCGCTGGTTGACGCAGGAGTACGGCCTGGACATGGCCGGTGCCAGCACGCTCCTGGGCCAATGCGTCGAATATGACCTGGGCAACATCTACGACCCGGCCTACACCATGGTGTGTAAGGTGGCCAAGCGCATCCTGAACGGCCTTCCGAGGCCATGAGGAGGGAGGCCATGCAACGTCGCATGATCCACAATCCCCATCTCGAAGGAGAGTCCTTTTACTGGCCCGGCGGCCCCGACGGCGTTCTGCTGATCCACGGCTTCACGGCCACGACGGCCGAGGTGCGGCCGCTGGGGCGCTATCTCTACGAACATGGTTACACCGTGGCCGGGCCGTTACTGCCCGGCCACAACACCTTCCCCGAGGACATCAATCGCTGCACCTGGCAAGACTGGACGCGCGCCGTAGAAACGGCCTACCGCGACGTGATCGCGCGTTGTCAGCGCGTGATCGTGGGCGGCGAATCCATGGGCGCGCTCCTCAGCCTCTACCTAGCGAGCGAGCACCCCGAAATCGCCGCGGTGCTGTGCTATGCGCCTGCGCTGCGGCTGACCCTGTCGCCGATGCAGGCACTCCTCCTGCGCCTGATGGCGCCCTTCAAGCCCTATGTGCCGAAGGGCGAGCTGAGCAACGCCGAGCTGTGGCAGGGCTATCCCGTAAATCCGCTGCGCGGCGCGGTGGAGCTCCTGAACCTCCAACGCGCGGTGCGCCGCCGGCTATCGCGCATCCAGCAGCCGCTTCTGCTCATGCAAGGCCGCCGCGACACGGCCGTTTCCTCGCGCGCGCCGGCCGAGATCGCGGCCGGCGTGCGTTCGGCCACGAAGGAAACCTATTGGCTTGAACAATCGGTCCACACCCTCCTGTTAGGCATCGAACAGGCCAAGGCTTTCGAACTGACGCTCGACTTCATCCATCGTGTTCTCGAAAGGAAGGAATTCCCGTGGCGCGCTCCCTCCGCTGGTATGACTACATCACCATCAACATTTTCTTCCTGGGCCTGACGGCCCTGTCGCAGACCAACGGCGTGGTGTTTCCGCTGCTCGTTCAACAGTTCGTGGGCGAAACGCAAAAAGGCACCTATTTCGGCACGATCCGCCTGTGGACGCTGATGGTGGCGCTCCTCACGCAGGCGTTGTGGGGAATGCTTTCCGACCATACGACCCTGCCCTGGGGGCGTCGGCGGCCCTACATTTTCGGCGGCACCCTGGTCGTCTTGCTCACCATAATCGCCATCGGCTTCTCGGCAGGCATCGCCGGCATGGCGGGCTTCGCCTTCTTCTTCGCCGCGGCCATCCTGATGTCGGTCGCATCGAACGCGGGCCAGGCCGCGCAACAGGCGCTGATCCCCGACCTGGTGCCCGAAGGACAGCGCGGCCGCTTTTCGGGCGTCAAAGCCATCCTGGAGGTGCCGCTGCCGCTGATCCTGATCTCCTTCACGGCCGCGCGGCTCATCTCGGCCGGCAACCTGTGGGGCGGCCTGCTGACGACGATGGTGATATTGGCGCTCAGCATGGGCATCGCCATGTTGATCCCGGAGCAACCGTTGGACGCGCGGCCGGCGCGGCTCAACTGGCAGCCGTTCCTCCGCCTGCTGCTGATGACCGCCCTCTTCACGGCGATCATCCTGGGCATGGGGGCCGCGGTGCGTTGGCTGGCCGGGCCACTTCAGGGCGTGACGTCGGTGCCGGCGCAGATCGCCGCGATGGGGGTGGCCGGGCTGGTGGCCATGGCCATCGCGGTGGCGGTCGGCGTCTGGTTCAGCGTACAGGTCAGCATCGGCCGAGCGGCGACGCGCGCCAACCCGTCCTTCACCTGGTGGGTGATCAACCGGCTGGCGTTCCTGGTGGGGGTGATCAACCTGTCGGGGTTCACGGTCTACTTTTTGCAGGGCCGGCTAGGACTGGAGCGGGAGAAGGCGGCCGGGCCGGCTGCGATCCTCATGCTGATCGTCGGCGTGTGCATCCTGCTGGCGGCCTTGCCGAGCGGCTGGCTGGCCGATCGCTTCGGCCGCAAGCGGCTGGTCGCGCTCAGCGCGCTGATTGCGCTGGTGGGCACGCTCATCGTGCTGTTCGCGCCGAACCTGAACATCCTCTTCGTGGGCGGCGCGAGCATCGGCATCGGCACGGGCTTCTTTTACGCGGCGAACTGGGCGCTGGGGACCGACCTGGTGCCCAAGGCCGAGGCCGCGCGCTACCTGGGCATCTCCAACCTGGCGGGCGCGGGCGCGGGCGCGGTGGGCGCCTATATCGGCGGCCCTATCGCCGACTACTTCACGGTCAATGTGCCGCAATCGCCCGGGCTGGGCTATGTGGTGCTCTTTGCCATCTACGGCGCGCTGTTCCTGCTTTCCATCGCGGTCCTGCGGGGGATCCGCGACGAAAGCGGATAAATGTTCACGGCTCCGCGGCTTTTGGTGGGAAGACGGTAGGACTCGCAACTTGCGTGGCCCCATCCCCCGGCCCCTTCCCCGCCAAGCGGGGAAGGGGCGAGGCGAATAGCGGGGTATTTTGGCCGCCTTCGGCGGCCAAAATACCCCTTTCAAGGAATTCCCCGCCCCCCGCAAGCGGGGGGCGGGGTCAGGGGTGGGGGGCCCCCTCTGCATCCGGACTGCATCCGGAATTGCCGAAATGCCTCTTGTCCCGCCAGAAGCTGGAGAACCATGTTCACCTTTACCTCGCGTGCGGCCTGAATTGACAAAATTGTGGCATGGAGTACAATAACAACTACAGCGATGAGGCTCGCTGTAAACGCCGATGATATCGGCTGATGGCCTCTATGGAATTGCCCATAGAGGCTTTTTTGTTTGGAGCGAGAGCATGACCGAACTGGCGAGGGTGGCCGCAACGGCCGCCCGCATCAAAGAGAACGTGGGGCGGGTCATCGTCGGCAAAGACGAGACCGTCGAGCTGCTGTTGGTGGCCCTGTTGTGCGAGGGGCACGTCCTGTTGGAAGATGTGCCCGGCATCGGCAAGACGACCCTGGCCAAGGCGCTGGCCAGATCGTTGGGCTGCACTTTCCAGCGCATCCAGTTCACGCCCGACCTGTTGCCGGGCGACATCACGGGCGTCAGCGTCTTCGATCAGCGCACGGCCGCTTTCGAGTATCGGCCGGGACCGCTCTTCGCGCAGATCATCCTGGCCGACGAGATCAACCGCGCCGGCCCGCGCACACAATCGGCCCTGCTGGAAGCGATGGAGGAACGCCAGGTGACGGTAGACGGCGTCACGCATCCCCTGCCGCGGCCGTTCCTGGTGCTGGCAACGCAGAACCCGGTCGAGCTGGAGGGTACCTTTCCTCTGCCTGAAGCGCAGGTGGATCGTTTCCTGTTGCGCGTGACCCTGGGCTATCCGGCCGAAGAAGAGGAGCGCGCCATCTTGCGGCGCTTCCGAGAAAGCAACCCCCTGGCCGACCTCCAGCCGGTGGTGAGCGCCGAAGAGATCGCCGACCTGCAACGGATCGTGCGGCAGGTGTTCGTCCACGAGGCCGTCGAGACGTACATCGTCCGGCTGGTGGCCGCCACCCGCAACCACGAGGCAATTCAGCTCGGCGCAAGCCCGCGCGGCGCGCTGGCGCTCTATCGCACCAGCCAGGCACTGGCGGCCATCCGCGGCCGCAGCTACGTGGTGCCGGACGACGTCAAATGCCTGCTGGGCCCGGCCCTCGAACATCGGCTGATGGTCACCAGCCGCACGCGCGTGCGCGGCCGCAATGCCGCGACCATCCTGCAGGAGATCGCCGGCCAGGTAGCGGTACCGGTCGAAGAGAGCTGGTCGGTGGAAGGCCCCGCGGCATGACTCGCGCCCTGAACTGGTTGACCGCCCTGCTCTTCATCGCGGCGGTCTGGTTGCGCAATCCGCTCGTGTTCCTGTTGGCAGTACTGCTGGGGCTGGTCGCCGGCATCACCGCGCTATGGGACCGCTACGCGCTGGCCGAGGTCACCTATGCCCGCCGCATCGCCACCCCGCGACTGTTCGTGGGCGAGGAAACCGACCTGACGATCGAGATCGTCAACGCGAAGCCGCTGCCGCTGGCGTGGCTGAAGGTGGAGGACGAATGGCCGGGGCAGATCACGTTGACGAAAGGGCGCCTGGGCCATTCCTGGAAGCCGGGCCGACGCATTCTCTATCACATGGTGTCGCTCTGGTTCTACGAACGAGTGCGCAAACAGTATCGGCTGCGGGCCGACCACCGCGGCGCGCTGGAATTCGGCCCGGCCGAGCTGCAATCAGGGGACATGTTTGGCTTCCGCCAGCAGGTGCGCGAGCTGAAGGAGCCGGACTGGCTGATCGTCTATCCCAAGGTGGTGCCGGTGACGGCGCTCGGCCTGCCGGCCGCGCATCCCTTCGGCGATGCGCAGGCGCTGCGCCGGCTCAGCGAGGATCCGCTGCGCGTGGCGGGCGTGCGGCCCTATCAGGCGGGCGACAGTCCGCGCTTCATTCACTGGCGCGCCACCGCCCGCCGCGGCGAGCTGCAAACGAAGGTCTTCGATCCGGCCGCGGCGCATACCAGCGCGCTCTTTCTCGACCTGCGCACGGTGCGCGACTCGCCCGGCATCATTCCGGATTATCTGGAGTACGCGATCAGTGCCACCGCATCGCTGGCCCGCTACCTGCTGGATGCGCGCGAGGCCGTAGGGCTGTACGTCAACGGATCATGGCGCAATGCCGAGGCGCTCACCGTGCGCCTGCCGCCGGCGCGGCGACCGGCCCACTGGTTCGACATCCTGGATGCGCTGGCGCGCGTCTCGGGTTATCCGACGTTGCCGCTGGAAGACCTGCTCTACCGGGAGCTGCGCGGGTTGCCCGTCGGCTCCACGGTGATCGCGCTCTCGGCAACGGCCGATGAGGCGCTCTATGCCGCGCTCCTCGACGCGCGCCGCGCCGGCCATCCGGTGGCGCTGGTCGCCGTCGGAGAGGAGGCGCCGACCGACCTGCCGGACGAGCTGCCGGCCTTCTGGATCGGCGGCCACGAAGCCTATCGGCACCTGATGGAGTTGGATCTGCATGCGCTGGACACTGATTGAACGGCCGTGGCACCCGGTAGACGACGGCATCCTGCCCTACGCGCTGGCGCTGATGCGCTCGCTGTGGGTATGGGCGTGGCTGCGTCTGATCAACGTATTGCCCGACGCAGGCGATTACGGCCTGCTGTCGTGGCCGGCCGTGTTCGGCCTGCTGGCGGCCAGCACGGCCATCGCCCAGATCGCCTCCTACGCCGGGCAGGCCAACCGCCGGCCCGCGTGGACAGAGCGCGGCGGCCAGGCGCTGGTGGCCGTGAGCGGCCTCCTGGCGGTGGCGATGACGGTGTATGCCGTGTTGGGTGTGCAGCCGACCCCGGCCGATTGGCGCTGGTTGGCCGCGCCGCTGGACGATCCGCTGCGGAGCATTCCCACGCTCTTGATCGCCACCTGGCTATGGTGGTGGGGTGTGTTGGCCGGCCGCTACACGATCTTTTACGAAACATATGCCAATAACTTCGCGTTGGGCATGGCCGGATTGGGGCTTGCCGCGGCCCTCGGCCTGGCGTTGGGCCGGGCGCCGCTCGGCCTGTTGCTCGGACCGGCTCTGATGTTCGTCGCCGTCAGCCTGAACACCCTGGCGGTGGCCAGTTTGCGGGCGGCGCGGCGCCACGAACGAGAGCATTTCGACCCCACCTTCCGGGTCAGCCGCTACTGGTTAGCCACCATCGTGGGCGTGGTTGTTGTGCTGCTGGCCATGGGTCTGCTGGTGGTCCAACTCCTCACGCCCGACCTGGTGCGACGCATCCTGGCCGCCCTGTCGCCGGCGCTCGATTTGCTGGCGCAGGCGCTGTGGTATGTGTTGATGGTCGTGACGTGGGTCATCTTCACCGTGCTGAGCCCGCTGTACCGGCTGCTCAGCAAGCGCGGCGAGGGGGAGGGCGAGAGCTTCAAGATGCCCTCGCTGCCCGACCTGAACGCGCAACTGAAGGAGGTGGAGACCCATCCGGCGGCCGTCTCGCCCGTCCTGTATCAGGTGCTTCGCATCGGCGGGGCCATCCTGGTCGTCGGCATCGTGATCCTGATCTTCGCACTGGCGTTCAAGCGTTTTCGCTCCCTCCACGAGGAGGATGTGGTAGAGGTACGGGACAGCGTGCTTTCGCTGGATCTGCTCAAGGCGCAGATCCAGGAGCTGTTTCGGCGCCGAAGACCGGCGCCCCAGCCGCCGCCCTTCGTGGATGTGGCCGGCGACGACCCGACCGCGCGCGTCCGACGCCTCTATCAGGCGCTGTTGGCCTGGGCCGCGACGCAAGACCTGGTGCGCGCGCCGGGCATGACACCAGAAGAGTATCGGCGTTTCCTCGCCGCGGTGTGGCCCGATTGCAGCAAGGCACTCGCGACCCTGACCTCCCTCTATTTGCAGGCGCGTTACAGCGCCGAGCCGATCCCCCTGTCCGTCGCCGATGAGGCCACGCGCGCCTGGGAGACGATTCAACAGCGCGGCCAGGCCGACCGCGGCCGGTGACGGGGGCGCGTGCCCGGACGCCGTAATCCTCCGAATGAATGCGGGGCGCAGGGGCGTGCCGCCGCCATGTCGGCCTGCGCCGACCGGCAGCGGCGTCCACGCAGGTGGACGCCCGGCCACCGGCCCGTGAGCCGCGATTTCAATCGCCCTGTACAACCGCCACATCTCTAATCGAGTATTAATGAACAAAACCCGCCGCCCGCGCTATAATACCTCACGTGCCAATACCTCACGTGCCAGGCACTTCCCAAGTGCCTGGCACGTAATAGTAACGAAACACTGACCGCGCGAGGAAATGGACGCATGATCGAAGTCAAAAACGTCTCGAAATCTTATGGCCCGGTCCAGGCGTTGCGCAATGTATCGTTGACGATCGCTCCAGGCGAGATCGTCGGATTGCTCGGGCCGAACGGCGCCGGCAAGACCACCCTCATCAAGATCCTCACCGGTTATCTCCAACCCGACAGTGGCCAGGTCCGCGTGGATGGGCTGGATGTGTTGACACATACGCAGGAAGTGCAAAGCCGCATCGGCTATCTGGCCGAGAACGCGCCGCTCTACGCCGAGCTGTCGGTGCAAAGTTACCTCAAGATGATGGCCGACCTGCGTCGTGTGCCGCCATCGGAACAGCCGGCGCGCATCGCGAAAGCCGTTCGGGCGACCGCATTGACCGATCATCTGACGCGGCCCATCGGCGAGCTCAGCAAGGGCTATCGTCAGCGCGTGGGGTTGGCGCAAGCGATCCTCCACCAGCCCAAGCTGCTGATCCTGGACGAACCGACCGTTGGCCTCGACCCGACCCAGATCGTCGAGGTGCGCGGGCTGATCCGTCGGCTGGCCCAGTCGAGCACGGTGCTCTTCTCCTCGCACATTCTCTCGGAAGTGGAGGCGGTGTGCCAGCGCGCGGTCATCCTGATGAACGGCCAGGTGAAAGCCGATGCCCGACTCGCCGACCTGGAGGTCACGGCGGACGCGATCCTGGTGTTGAGCCGGCCCACCGACGGCGCCGAGCGCGCGCTGCGCACCCTGAGCGGCGTGCGCGGCATCGAACATGGCCGCACGGCCGACGGCTATCCGCTCTATCGCGTGCTGGGCATGGGCGACATAGACCTGTGCCCGGCGATTTACGATCTGGCCCGCAGCCGCGATTGGCCCCTGCGCGAGCTGCGGCGCGATGTGCGGACGCTGGAAACGGTGTTCAATCAACTGGCAACGGCGGCGTGAGACGCGTGAGACCGGATGCGAGGTAAGGACAGCCCATGAGACAGACGCTCTCCATCACCCGTAAAGAACTCTCTATCTACTTCGGCTCGCCCATGGCGCTGATTTTCATCGGCGCGTTTCTGGGCGTGACCCTTTTTGCCTTTTTCTGGGTAGATACTTTCTTCGCGCGCGGCATTGCGGATGTGCGACCGTTGTTCCGCTGGATGCCGGTGCTGTTGATCTTTCTGGTGGCCGCGCTCACCATGCGGCAATGGAGCGAAGAGCAGCGTTCGGGCACGCTGGAAGTGCTGTTGACGTTGCCGGTGAGCAAGGTGCAACTGGTCTTCGGCAAGTTCCTGGCCGTGCTGACGCTCCTGGCGCTGGCGCTGGCGCTCACCATCCCGCTGCCGATCACCGTCTCGTTGATCGGCAACCTGGACTGGGGGCCGGTGATCGGCGGCTATCTGGCCGCGCTGCTGCTGGCGGCCGCCTACGCGGCCATCGGCCTCTTCATCTCCTCGCGCACCGACAACCAGATTGTCGCGCTGATCGCCACGGTGCTGGTGGCCGGCTTCTTCTATCTGCTCGGCGCCTCAGGCGTCACCGATTTCGTGGGCCGCACGCTGGGCAACCTGCTCCGCAGCCTCGGCACCGGCAGCCGCTTTGAGAGCATCGAGCGCGGGGTCATTGACCTGCGCGACCTGGCCTACTATCTGTCGTTGACCGGCATCTTCCTGACCCTGAACATCCTGTCGGTAGACGGCAAGCGCTGGAGCCGGGGCGCGGCGAGCGCGCTCTATCGGCGTCGCGTGGCGCTGACCTCTGGCCTGGTCATCGCCAACCTGCTAGTGGTCAACCTGTGGCTCTACCCGTTAAATGTGCTGCGCCTCGACCTGACCGCCGGCCGCGAGTATAGCCTTTCGCGCACCACGAAGGAGCTGCTGGCGGGCCTGCAGGAGCCGCTGACGATCCGGGCCTACGTAAGCGAGAAGACCCATCCGCTCCTGGCGCCCCTGGTGCCTCAGCTCAGCGACATGTTGCGCGAATACGAGATCGCCGGCCGGGGCAAGGTCAGCGTCGAGGTGGTGGACCCGACCAAGGATCCCGACAAGGAGCTGGAAGCCAACCAGACCTACAACATTCAGCCGACCCCCTTCCAGGTGGCCGGCCGCTACGAGGCTTCGGTCATCAACAGCTACTTCGACGTGCTGGTGCGCTACGGCGACCAGAATACCGTGCTCAGCTTCCGCGATCTGATCGAAGTGCAGAGCCGCCGCGACGGCCAGCCCGATGTGCGCTTCCGCAACCTGGAGTACGACCTGACGCGGGCGGTCAAGAAGGTGGTATACGGCTTCCAGAGCATAGACAGCGTCTTTGCGGCGTTGAGTGCGCCGGCCAAACTGACCCTGGTGGTAACGCCGAATACGTTGCCGGAAGGCTTGAAGGATGTGCCGGAGACGGTCAAGAAGGTGGCGCAGGATCTGCAAGCCAAGTCGGCGGGCAAGTTCGGCTTCGAAATCGTAGACCCGGACGCGGCCAACGCGAGCATCAACCGGCAGAAGCTGGTCTCTACCTATAAGCTGCGACCGATCGCGGCCTCCCTGTTCTCGTCGCAGTCGTACTACCTGGACATGCTCCTCCAGATCGGGGACAAGACGCAGGTGTTGGCGCCCGAGGGCGGCATCAGCGAGGCCAGCGTGCGCACGGCCATCGAGGCGGCCCTCAAACGCTCGACATCGGGCTTCTTGAAGGTGGTCGGCTGGTGGTCGCCCGCGCCGCAGACCGTGCCGAACGTTTTCGGCCAGCTCCAGCAGGACATCGCCACCTGGCAACGCGCGCGCCAGCAACTGGACGGCGACTACACCGTGCGCACCGTAGACCTGTCCGGCGGCCAGGTGCCCCCCGACATTGACGTGCTCGTCATCATCGGGCCGCGCGATCTGGATGACCGGGCACGCTTCGCCGTGGACCAATACCTCATGCGCGGGGGGTCGGTGGTGATCGCGACCGGCAGCTTCGGGCTGACGATAGATTCGCTCGGCCAGAACCTGGCGTTGAAGCCGATCGAAAACGGCCTGGCCGAACTGCTGGACAGCTACGGCATCCGCATCGAAAAGGCCATCGTCATGGATCCGCAAAACGAGCCGTTCCCGGTGCAAGTGGATCGGCAGGTAGGCAACACCATCGTGCGCGAGTACCAGGCGATCAACTATCCGTTCTTTGTGGACATCCGGCCCGACGGCATGGACAAGTCGCACCCGATCGTCAGCCAGCTCGCCGCGGTCACACTCAACTTTGCATCGCCGATCACCGTAGACGCCGGGAAGAACAAGGAGCGCCAGGTATCGGTGTTGCTCAAGTCGTCGGCCAATTCGTGGCTGCGCACCAACCCGGACATCCAGCCGAATCTGCGGCAATATCCCGGCGTCGGGTTCCCGGTAGAAGGGGAGCGCGCGGCCCGGCCGCTGGCGGTCGCGGTGCGCGGTTCGTTCGAGAGTGCGTTCAAAGACAAGCCGGTGCCCGTGCCCACGCCAACCCCCACGGCCAGCCAGCAAGATCAGGGGACCGCGCCCACCCCCACACCCACGCCGCAGGCCGGCAGCGTTATCGAATCATCGCCCGATACGGCGCGGCTGGTGGTGATCGGCAGCAGCGATTTTCTGACCGATATCGTGTTCCAGATCTCGGCGAACATGTCGGGCGATCGCTATCTGAACAGCCTGAAGCTGTTGCAAAACGCGGTGGATTGGTCGGTGGAGGATCTGGATCTGCTCGGCATTCGCGCCCGCGGCACGTCGGCGCGCGTGCTCAAGCCGATGGAAGCCGGCGATGAGACCGTGTGGGAGGTGCTGAACTACGGCATTGCGCTGATCTCGCTCATCGTGATCGGCGTGGTGTGGATGGTGCGGCGGCGCAATGAGCGGCCGATGGTGCTGACGGAGAGGTAAGGCCATGACTCGACTACAACAGATCCTGAGCGGACTCCTTGTCGCGCAATTGATCCTGGTAGGCCTGGTGTTCGTCCTGCCCTCGTCGGGACAGGCGGCCGCGGCGCCGCTGCTCGGCGGCCTCAAGGCCGAAGACATCACTTCGCTGACGATCCGCGATGAGCGCGGCACGACCATTCGCCTGGCGAAGGCCGCGGCCGGCTGGGTGGTGGCCGACGCCGACGACTTCCCGGCTGATGCCACGAAGATCACGCCCATCACGGCGAAGCTGGCCGGGCTCAAGGCCGGCCGTGCGGTGGCGCAAAACGAAGCCAATTACAAGCGTCTCCAGGTAGCCGACGACACCTTCCAGCGCAAGGTCGAGATCGGCACGGCCGGGGGCACCGGCTATACGCTCTATTTCGGCTCCAGCGCGGGCGGCCGGGCCACCCACGTGCGGGTGGCCGGCCAGAAGGAGGTTTATATCGCGGCCGATCTGGCACCTTTCGACCTGAACGCGGACGCGCCGTCCTGGATCAATGCCTCGTATCTGGAGGTTTCGTCGAGCGATGTGGTTTCGCTGACGCTGAAGAATGCCAACGGCGAATTCGTCTTTGCAAAGGATGCCCAGGGGCAATGGACGATGCAAGGGGTCGGGCCGGGAGAGGTGTTCAGCAGTAACAACTTCTCTACGGTGCTCACCTATGCCACCAGCATCCGCATGAAGCAGCCGCTGGGCAAGAGCGAACAGCCGTCATACGGGATGGCGCAGCCGTCCGCAGTGGTGACCTTCAAGACGAAGAAGGATAACCAGGAGAAGACGTACACCCTCACGATCGGCGCCCGCGACGCGACCGACAGCACGTACATCATCAAGTCGTCGGAGTCGCCGTATTATGTCAAAGTCAACGACTATTCGGTGAACGAGCTGGTGACTCGCGGCCGGGCAAACTTCATCTTGCAGCCCACCCCGACCCCGGCGGCGACGCCGACGGCGACGAAGTAGGACGGGCCGTGTAGGGGCGTGCATGCCACGCCCCTACATGGCCTCTGCGCTCTGACCGCCGACCTCTGCCCACTGACCGCGTCAGGTCCCCAAATCTCAATTTTTCGGCTTGCCGGTATGTCGGCGTTTTCACGCGCTGAACCATTGCCGCGCATTTGACAAAATCGGCAAGGCGCCTTATTATATAAGTAAGATTAACTATTCAAAAGGATAAACTGTGTCGGCCGAAACGTCTCCCTTCTCGGAGCTCTTTCGCAAAGTGCTGTGGCAGCTCATGCATGCCTCGATGCGCGGCTTCTGGCATTACGCCAGAGAGCACGGCCTCTCGATGACGCAGATGTTCCTCTTGCGCCAGCTCCAGGGTGAACAGGGCGGCTGCAACGTTTCCATGATGGGCGAACAGATGGGCGTGACCAGCGCCGCCGTCAGCCAGACCCTCGACCGCCTCGTCCAACAGGGGTTGGTCTCGCGCACCGAAGACCCGCAAGACCGTCGCAACAAGCGCATCCAGTTGACCCCTAGGGGCGAGCAGGTGTTGCGCGAAGTCCTGGAAGCGCGCCAGGCCTGGATCGCCGACCTGGACGCGCGCCTGAGCGAGGATGAGAAGGCGTTGATCGGCCGGGCGCTGGCCCTGCTCGCCGAGAAACTGCCGGCATCATGAGTGATCGGCAATGTCACATTCGCCGTCAGGTCTGGCCGCCGGAGGCTGAAGCCATCCGGCTACGAGGTGGAAGGCCCCTCAAGGGGCCTCGACCGGTCGGGCGGGCCTACGCCATCGCCGCCGGAGGCTGAAGCC
>JBBIKA010000025.1:0-28278 GCA_037445695.1 Chloroflexota bacterium | reverse complement strand
CCGCCCGAAGCCTACTGCTTTGTTAGCCAAGAATTTACTTTTTCGGCCGCCTTACTTCTCTCACCCCCCGGCCCCCGCTCTCCCCTGAAAGGGGAGAGCGGGGGTGCTGAGGAGGGGGTTTGCGGGCGGCTTCGCCGCCCGCAAACCCCATTCCGCCTTCTCCCCGCCCCCTTTTCGCGAAATTTCGCGAAAAGGGGGCGGGGCTGGGGGTGGGGGTCAATGCGGCAAAGTGCAAAATCTAATCTAACAAAGCACTACATTGCGGCTTCTTTCAGTCTTTTAGCATGAAACAGGTTATTGCTGTTTAGTTAGAAGAGCGTTGGCGTGACATTAGCGAAGTATAAGAATGCGACGTGCCAGGCACTTCCAGAGTGCCTGGCACGTGTGATTGGGGCCATTACGTGCCAGGCACTTCCAAAGTGCCTGGCACGTGTGGTGGGTCAGTCCACGTGGACCGTGTATCCCAATTCCTCCAGCGCCCCCACCACGCGCGGCAGGTGCTCCTCGCGCACGATGACGGCCTGGGCGGAGAGGAGATCGCCCAGCAGGGGCGCCAGGGCCGGGTCGCCGCGCAGGGCCGCGAGGATGGCGGCATCGGCCACGCGCAACACGGCCCCGCGGGTGAGGCGCACCGTGCCGCCGTGCTGGTCCCAGCGCGTCAGCGCGGCCACGACACGCGGGGGCACGCGGCCGGCGCTGGCGCGCTGTAAGAATTCGACGATGGTCCTGGCACTCACGCCGGACGCGCGCGCCCGCGCCAGTCCCCCGCGCGTGATCCGATGACGCGTGGGGCGGCCCGGCTCGTAGGGCTCGCCGACCGGCTCGGTGAAGCGCAGGAGGCGAAAACGATCGAACAGCGGCAGGAGCAGGGGCGCGGTGACGATGAAGCGCTCGTCCACCATCAGGCGGCCGGGCGCTGGCAGGTCGCCGGTCGCCGGCCGGCCCAGCCAGCGCGCGCCCGCCGGCGTCAGGCGGAACAGCAACTCCTGGCCACCGGCCCCCTCGCCCAGGGCCGTAGCGCCCAACCAGAAGAGCGGGCCGACGATCAGAAAGCGAATCAGCCGGCCCTCGACCTCGTCCCACGACTCGAAGCCGGAAAGATAGCGTCCCGTGTCTATATCGCGCAGATACCAGCCGGTGTATACGCCGTCGGGCCGCTGGAAGTCGGGGTTGGTTGCCTTGATCCAGGCGACGAAGTCGGCAAGGGCATACCAGCGCTGGGCCTCCAGCCGGCCCAGGGCGTCCAGGATGGCGCGCCGCGCGATCACCGGATCGTTGCGCCAGGCGCCCTCGGCCTGCAGAGACGGGACATGGCGCAGGTCGTTCCAGCCGGCCGTGTGGCCCGGCGACGGATCGGGGCTATCGCGCCACGTCTCGAAGAGCGAGGTCATCTGCTCCCAGGGCATCAAGCGCAACCAGGCGGTGGCCGCTTGCGAGTTCAGGACGAGCCGACCGCGGTCGAGCGCCAGCCATCCCCGGCCGCGCGCCAGGGCCAGGGCCAGTTCAAGGCGGGTCGGGTCGGGGATGAGCAGGCTTTCGCGCAGCCGGGCCAGCTCGGCCGCCGACACCTCCCCGCTGCGCTCCACGCGCGCCGGCTGCTCGCGCAGGACGGCCAGCAACGTGCAAAGATCTACGGCCAGCGTGTTGAACGCCTGTCGTTGGGCCGCGGGCGCGGCGACCGGGGCCAGGTCGGGCGCCGGCGCGGTCGGGGCGACGGTAGGCTGCGCGGGCATCAGCTCGCTGGGGATGTAGATGTATTCGGCCGGGCCGTCGCCCAGGTCGGCGAAGCCGCGAAAGATGAGGCCGCGATACCACAGCTCTTCGGCCGGGCTTTGGGGCTGCTCCCAAAGCGCTTCGCGCTCCAGCCGGCCGGGGCCAACGGGCCGGATCGCGCCCCAGGTGCGCGCGAAGGCGGCCGTCTTCATGCGGCCGCCGGCCGCGGCCAATTGCGCCCAGGCCGTCCGCGCGGCCTCGGAACATGCGGCCAGGCCGGCGCGGGCGGCTTCCGGCTCGGCCAGGGCCGCGGCAAGCTGAGTCGCGGCCTCGTCGCGCTGGTTCGTTTTCAGTTCCACCCCGCGCAGCGCCGCGATGCCGCGCAGCATCGCCATGGGATGATCGGTCAAACTGGCCAGCAATGTCCGCATCGTTTTATCATTTGACAGTAGGCCCTGCCGCGATTATGATCTGCGGTGAAGGTGATTTGCTAAGGAGCGAAAACGATGAGCCCAATCGCATCGGGGCCGATGAAGCCGAATGAGCGCCTGAGCCTCCTGGCCGAGATCGTGCGCAACGTGCGTCTGGCCTGGCGTTTGCTATGGGACCCGCGCGTGCCGCTGGCCACCAAGCTGGTGCTTCCCGGCATCATGGGCCTTTACATCCTCTCCCCCATTGATGCGCTGCCCGATTTGCTCGTGCCGCTCGGCCAGCTCGACGACATCGCGGTGCTCTTGCTGGGCATGAGCCTCTTCATCAACCTGTGTCCGCCGGATGTCGTGGCCGAGCATAGCGCCGCGCTGATGCGCAATGCGACCAGAAACCGTGACGCGAGCGCAGAGGCCGAGACGATAGATGCCGAGTATCGGGTGATCGAATGAGGCGCCGGCCTATGGGACGCGCTCTCCCATCAGGTCGTACTCCAGCGCGCCGGTGATCTTCACCCGCACCATCTGGCCGACCGGCGCGCGGCCCGGCACCACCACCAGCCCGTCCACTTCCGGCGCGTCGCGATAGGAGCGGCCGAGGGAGACCGGCTTCCTGGGGTGGCCGTTCGACGAGCGGCCGTCGTCCATCTCGCCGTGGCTTTCGATCAACACCTCTAAGGTCTTCCCCACCTGCGCCTGGTTGCGCGCCAAGGAGATACGCTGTTGGACCGCCATGGCGCGGCGATAGCGCTCCTGCTTAACCTCTTCCGGCACTTGAGCGGGCATTGCGCCGGCCGGTGTGCCCGGCTCCGGGCTGAAAGTGAAGATTCCCACCTTGTCGAAGCGGACGAGCTGCAGAAAATCGAGCAGCCGTTGAAACTCCTGCTCGGTTTCGCCCGGATAGCCGACGATGAAGGTGCTGCGCAGCGCCAGGTCGGGCATGGCGGCGCGCATCTGCGTCAGGGTGTCGAGCAGGCGATCCACGTTGGCGGGCCGGCGCATGCGGCGCAACACGCCGGGATCGCCGTGTTGCAGCGGGAGGTCCAGATAGTGACAGACGCGCGGATCGCCGGCCATCACCTCGATCAGTCGGGCCGAGATGTGGCCGGGGTAAGCATACATCAGGCGCAGCCAGCGCAGTTGGGGCGCGGCCGCGAGGATGGCCCGCATCAGGTCGGGCAGGGCGTCTGGCCGGCCCAGATCGCGGCCGTAGGCGGTCGTATCCTGCGCGATGAGGATGAGCTCTTGCGCGCCCTGGGCCACCAACGCCTGCGCCTCGGCCACGATGGCGTCCTGCGGCCGACTGCGCAGCCGGCCCTTGAAGAGAGGGATCGAACAGAAAGCGCAAGGCGCGTTGCAGCCGTCGCTGATCTTCAAGTAGGCGCTGCCGGCCGTGACGGCCGGACGGGGCACAGGAGCGAGGTTGGGCTGCTCCGGGTCGCCGAGCAGCATGTAACGGCCAAACGACCGTTCCCCCTGGCCCCCGCGCAACGCCTGGACGAACGGCACGATCTCCATCCAGCGCCGGGTGCCCAACAGACCATCTACCTCCGGCACTTCGCGTACGATCCGCTCGCCGGCTCGCTGGGCCATGCACCCCGCGGCGATGAGCTTCTGGCCGGGCCGTTTGTGGCGGGCCAGCTCGCGCAGGGCTGCCAGCGACTCCTCTTCGGCGGCGGCCAGGAAGCCGCAAGTGTTAACAAGCAGGATATCGGCCTCCTCTGCCGCGGCCGTGCCCTGGTAGCCGGCCTGGCTCAGGAGCATGGCCATGCCTTCGCTGTCCACCGTGTTCTTGGGGCAACCTAAAGTCAACAGGTAATAACGCATCAATGGTCCGATCCAATCAACCGACGCGGTAGCTTTGTTCGGG
This sequence comes from Chloroflexota bacterium, assembly GCA_037445695.1. Lineage (GTDB taxonomy): Bacteria > Chloroflexota > Anaerolineae > CG2-30-64-16 > CG2-30-64-16 > CAKZKT01. Next base: position 24,267 of record JBBIKA010000025.1, on the reverse strand, counting down.
TCATCAGCCGGCCGGCGTGGAGGTGGGGGTCGCCGCGGGGGGCACCGGAGTGGGGCCGCGCTCCATCACCTTGCCCTGATCTACGACCCAGGCCCGTTCGACGACCTGGCCGGTGGTGCCCATTTTGCCCAGGTTCACGCCGTTCAGCGTCAAATCCACCCCGCCGGCATTTCCGGTCAAGACCTTGAGCGAGGCGAGGGCTTCCCAACTGCGCTCTTCGCCCGGCTCCAGGATGCCTTCGAGCACCATCACGTCGTCGGCCGTGACGCGCAACCAGGCCCGCTGATCTATGCGCACAGCCACGGAGATGCGGGCAACGACCTCCGGGGTCGCGGTCGGCCGCGGGGTCTCTGTGGGGGTCGGAAGCACGGTCGGGGTCGGCAACAGCAGCAGATCGGAGGTGGGCGTGGCCGGCGGCACGGTGGGCGCCGCCGGAGTGGCCGTCACGATCCAGCGGGTGGCCGTCGGCGTGGTCGTCTCGGTGGGCGACGGGGCCGGGCCGAAGGCGGCCAGAAAGGGAGCGTTTTCCGCGCGGCTCAAAAACCACCAGCCTCCTACGGCCAGCACGGTGATCAGTGCGGCGGCAATAACCCAACGCACCCAGGACAGGTTGCGCCGGGTGTCCAATAGCTCGATTTCAATCGGCCGATAATCCACCAGCCGTGGCTTGCCGACCTCAGCAATCGCGATGTCTTCGTCGGCATCATGGCTTTCCTCGATATAACGCCGGACCATCTCTTCGGGGTCCAGGCCCAGGAAAGCGGCGTAGTTGCGCAGGAAGCCACGGGCAATGGTCCCCCGCGGCAGGTCGGCAAAATCGCCCTGCTCGAAAGCGGCCAGGTATTTTTGCCGGATGCGGGTCGCCTTTTCGACGTCCGCCAGGCTCAACTCTTTGGCGGCCCGCGCTTCGGCCAGGATGCGCCCGAGTTCGCTCATAGCAACCGTATCGTGTCCTCAAAAATGTAATGACAACCCTCACTATACCTGCAGGAGGCCGAAAAGTCAAAGTGAAAAGCCCTCATAACTGTTCACCGTTATCCCGCGCATTGTCCTGGAGGGGGGCGGACTTTCACTCCACCCCCCTCCCCTCTCCCGCTCGCCTGACGGCGGCGAGAGAGGGGAGGGGTAGGGGAAAAAGGGTTTTGGGGCCGCAAAGCGGCCCGCAATAGAAGGACTTCCCCGCCCCCGTTTCGCGAAATTTCGCGAAGCGAGGGCGGGGTTAGGGGCGGGGGCCGTCCGACGTAAGTTGTCGCAATTTCAGGGGGAGTTTGCCGGGCGTTCGGCCGGCACGAAAAGGACAGAGAGATCAGCCGCCGCCGATGGCCGGCACGAAATGCACCTCGCTCTCGGGCCCGACGCGCGCGCGCAGGCCCTGTCGGCTGGTCACGCCGTCAATGGTCAGCACCAGCCCGCGGCGCAGCGTCCCTTCCTCGATCAGGCGGCCGGCGAGGCCGGGATAGCGCGCGTCGAGCGCCGCAATCAGGTCGCGCACCGTCTCGCCGGGGACGGTGACCTGCTGGATGCCACCGGTCAAGTCGCGCAAAAGGGGAGGAATCCAAACGGTTGCCATTGCGGGTGAGCTTTCTCCGCGGTCGCGGGCAGAGACGTGGCCGCCACGTCTCTGCCCGCGCCATCATGTCAGGCTTTGGCCCACAGCGCCTCGAGGATGCGCGCCGGCGACATGGGCAGGTGCGTCAGCCGCACGCCGACCGCATGATAGATGGCATTGGCCAGCGCGCCGGCCGGCGGCACGATCGGCACCTCGCCGACCCCGCGCACGCCGTAGGGATGGCCGGGGTTCGGCACCTCGACCAGGATCGTGTCAATCATCGGCAGGTCGGGCGCGACGGGCATGCGATAGTCCAGGAGCGTGGCATTCAGCAGGCGCCCTTCCTGGTCATAGAAATACTCCTCATTGAGCGCCCAGCCGATGCCTTGCGTCACGCCGCCCTGGATCTGCCCCTCGACGAGGTCCGGGTGCACTGCCCGGCCGACATCTTGGGCCGCGGTGTAACGCAAGATCGTGACCTTGCCGGTCTCGGGATCCACCTCTACGTCCACGCAGTGGGTCGCAAAGCCGGGGCCGACCTCCTGGGCGTGGGTCGTGGCGCTGACCATGACGGGCCGATCTTCGTTGAGCCGGCCGGCGGCCTCTTGGAAGGTCATGCGCCGCTCGCCGGCTGCGAAGACGCCGTCGGCGTAGGTCACTTCGACCGGGTCCACTTCCCACAGCTCGGCCACGCGGCCGATCATTTCCTCCTTCAGCTTCCGCCCCACTTCGCAGACCGCCACGCCGGTGCCGAACGTGGTACGGCTGCCGCCGGTCACATCGTTGTAGCCGACGGCGTCCGTATCCGCGACGACCGGCTTGACGTGCTCGACCGGGATGCCGAGCGTCTCGGCGAGCTGCATGGCGAGGGTGGTGCGCGTGCCGCTCAGGTCAACGGAGCCGACGACCAGGTTGACCTGGCCGTCGGCGTTCACGCTGGCCGCCACCGACGAGCGGCCGCCCCAGTTGCCCCAATAGCCCGAGGCGATCCCGCGGCCCCGGTTCGGGCCTTCCAGCGGCGTGCGATAGTGTTCGCTCTGCTGGATGGCCCGCACGGTCTCCAGGTAGCCGATGCGCGGGTAAGTCGGCCCCGACGCCCGTCGGTCGCCCTCCCGGACGCCGTTCCGCAGCCGGAACTCCAGCGGATCCATGCCCAGCTTCTCGCACAGCTCGTCAATGACGACCTCGGCCGCGTAGGCCGCGTTGGTGCCGCCCGGCGCGCGATAGGCCGATGTGCGCGGCTTGTTGACGACCACATCGTAGCCGTCAATGAGCACGTTCTCGATGCGATAGGGGGCCAGGATGACGTTCATGCCGGCGCCGACCGGCGAGCCGGGGAAGGCGCCCGCCTCGTAGGCCATCCACACCTCGGCCGCGGTGAGGCGGCCGTCCTTCGTCGCGCCCATCTTCACGCGGATGAACGAACCGGAAGTGGGCCCGGTGGCCATCAATACCTCGGCGCGCGTCATGACCAGCTTGACCGGCTTGTGGCCGGCCTTGCGCGAGAGGAGCGCTGCCAGCGGCTCCAGGTAGATGTTGCCCTTGCCGCCGAAGCCGCCGCCGACCTCCATCGGCACCACCTTGATGCGGGTGGCGGGCCACTGGAGCACCTCGGCCACCTGATCGCGCGCGCTGTGCGCGCCCTGGGTGCTCGTCCAGATGGTGATCGTGTCGTCCCGGTTCCACAGAGCGGTGGCGGTCTGCGGCTCGATGTAGCCCTGGTGCACCGTGCTGGTGGTGAACTCGCGCTCGACGATCACGTCGGCGGCCGCGAAGCCCGCCGCCGGATCGCCCATCTGGAACCGGATGTGCTCGGCGACGTTGGTCGGCTTCGTGCCTTTGCGGCCCAGCTCGTCGGTGCGCAGATCGTCGAGCAGGATCGGCGCGTCGGCCGCCATGGCCGCGCGCACGTCGAGCACCGGCGGCAACACCTCGTACTCGACCTCGATCAAGGCCAGCGCCTCTTCGGCGATGTGGATGCTGGTCGCGGCGACGGCGGCCACCGGATGGCCATGGTAGAGCACCTTGTCGCGCGCCAGGAGGTTGGCGCTGAGGTATTTCAGGCCGATGGCACCTTCGCCCACCTCCTGGATTTTGTTTTCCACATCGGGCAGGTCGGCCGCGGTGATGATGGCCTTGACGCCGGGCAAGCGGGCGGCCCGGCTCACATCAATGCGGCGGATGCGGGCGTGGGCGTGCGGGCTGCGCAGCACTTTGCCGTGCAGCAGGCCGGGCAACTGGATATCCGCGCCGAACAGCGCCCGGCCGGTCACCTTGTCTACCCCGTCGGGCCGGGCCGGCCGCGTGCCGATGACCTTATAGGCAGTCGAAACCATCTCTTGGGTGGTCTGGTGTTCACTCATGCGGCCCTCCAATCGTTTCATCGCATCGCCATCTTTGCCGCGGCGTCCAGGACGGCGCGGACGATCTTGTCGTAGCCGGTGCAGCGGCACAGGTTGCCGGCCAGCCAATAGCGCACCTCCCGCTCGGTGGGGTGGGGGTTGCGGTCGAGCAGCGCCTTGGCCGCCAAGAGGAAGCCCGGCGTGCAAACGCCGCACTGGAGCGCAGCGTGTTCCAGAAAGCTCTGTTGCAGCGGATGTAATCCGCCGTTCGCCGCCAGCCCTTCGACCGTGGTGATCGTGCGGCCTTCGGCCTCGACGGCCAGCACCAGGCACGAGTTGACCAACACGCCATCCATGATCACGTTGCACGCGCCGCAGTTGCCGTTGCCGCACCCCTCCTTGACGCCGGTCAGGCCCAGCCGGTCGCGCAGCACTTCCAGCAGCGTTTGCCGCGGTTCACAGAAAAACTCCACCGGTTCGCCGTTGATGCGGGCATTCACCTTGATTTCGTTCGTGGCCGGTGTCATTGCTCAACTCCTTTCAGGCTCGCCAGGCTGCGCGCCAGGGCATTGCGCAGCGCGCGGCGGGTCAGCACGGCCGAGAGGTGGCGGCGCTGGGCGGCCGTGCCGCGCATATCATCTATCGGCCGGGCTGCCGCGCGGGCGATCTCGCCGGCCTCGGCGAACGCGGCGTCGGCCTCGCGCACCGGCCGGCCGATCAGCGTGCGTTCGGCCTCCTGCACGTAGAGGGGCGTGGGCGCCACCGCGCCGAGCGCCACCCGGCCGGCCACGATCGTCTCCCCGCGCTCGTCCAACTGGAGCGCCGCGCCCGCGCCGACCACCGCGATGTCCATCTCGTTGCGCGGGGTAAAGCGGAGATAGGCCGCGCCGAAGCCCGGCCGGGACGGCGGCAGATGAAGCGCCACCAGCAGCTCGTCGGGGGCCAGGACGGTGCGGCCCGGCCCGGTGCAAAACGCCTCCACCGGCACCTGGCGGCGGCCGGCCGGCCCGGCGATCAACGCCACCGCCGAATGGACGATCAGCGCGGGGATCGAGTCCGCGGCCGGCGACGCGTTGCACAGGTTGCCGCCCAAGGTGGCCCGACCCTGGATCTGCACCCCGCCGATCAGCGAGGCGGCATCAATCAGGCCGGGATAGGCGTGCGCCACCGCCGCGTTGCCGTAGATGCGATAGCACGGCACGGCCGCGCCCAGCCATAGCCCGTCGGCCGGGTCATAACAGAGCTCGTTCAGCTCGGGGATGAACTTGACATCCACGACCAGGGCAACCTTGCGCCGCCCCTCCTTCATTTGGACCAACAGATCGGTCCCGCCGGCCAAGACGCGCGCGCGGTCGCCCGCCTCAGCCAGCAGCGCGACCGCCTGCTCCGTGCTCTGCGCTCGCACGTAATCGAATGCTTGCAAGGTCCACCTCCTCGAAAATATCCAATCCCCAATGCTCGCCTATTTTACCACACTAACGCCAGACACGTCACGCCGCCGTCGGCCTTGGCGAACTCGGAGAGCGGGACCGGCAACACGGTGAACCCGCTGGCCTTCAACATGGCGGCCGTGCGGCTATAGCCGGCCGGCATGACTACCCGATCGCCGACGGCCAACACGTTGGCGGCATACGCTTCGGCTGCGGGCACGCGCAACACCCGCAGATCGGCCAGCGGCGCCGGCAGCGGCCAGCCCTCGACGGCCAGCGCCATCCCCTGGCCGAGGCAAGTGACCGCGGTCATCAGGTGCAGATACCCTTCGACCGGTGCGGAGTAAACCGGCAGGCCAACCTCGGCCAGCGCTACCGCCAGTTGCGCGATGCCCGCCGCGTTCGTGCGGCCCGATCGGCCGACGGCCACCCGGTCGGGCAGAACGAGCACGTCGCCGCCTTCCAGCGTGCCGGGCGCAACGATGCGGCTCAGCGGGAAACGGCCGGCCAGCACTGCGGCTACGGCGTCCTCCTCCCCGCGTCGGCTTGGCGCGCCGGGCCGGCCGATGATGCCGCGGCCGGCGATGATCACCGCACCGTCCTGCATGAAGCAACTGTCGGGGAACCGCTCGTCCGGCGGCAAGGTTTCCACCGTCAGGCCGGCCGCGACCAGCGCCTGCCGATATTCTGCATGTTGGCGTTGCGCCAGCGCCACGTCAATCGCCTCAGCGCGCGAACTGATCGCCCGCCGGAAGCTCTCGCCCGGCGGCCGTACCAAAGCATACGCAACCATCACACCTCCAATCCCTAATTCCTAATCCCCCATCATCTCCCGCCACACCAGCGCGTGCACTACCTGTTCCACCGGCGCGCGATCGTCGGTGAAGATGGGCGTGCCGGCCGGCGGCGCGGCGACCGAGACCAGGCCCACCGCCTGCTGGCCGATGGCGGCCAGGAGCGGCGCGTCGAAGGCCGGCAGGTTGGCGCGAAAATCGGCCAGGGTGGTAGGGCGCCGCGTCGCCACGACCAGCGTGTTGCCGAGTTGGCCGTCGTCCGGCAGGTCGAGGAGGTAGACGCTGGGAAAGACCTGTTGCATGGTGGCCGCGATGGCCTGCACCAGGCTGTAGTCGCTATGCGTTCGTCCCGCGTTGACCGCCACGACCCCGTCTTCGGCCAGCCGATCGCGCGCCAGCGCGAAAAACTCGACCGTGGTCAGGTGAAACGGAATATAGGGCGGCCGGTAGGCGTCCATGGCGATAAGGTCGTATTGGGGATTGGGGAGCGGGGAGTGGGCCAGCTGCCAACGCGCATCGGCCGCCACGGCGTTCAGGTTCGGCTCGGTCATGGCGAACCATTCACGGCCGACCCGGATGATTTCCGGGTCTAGTTCGGCGCCATCAATGGCGATGGGGCCGTAGGCCTCGGTCAGCAAGCGGGCGATGGTGCCGGCCGCCAGGCCGCCGATATAGACGCGACGCACGCGCTCCGGGCCGTAGGGCGCGGGGTTGAAGGCCGGCGCGATCAAAAAGTAATCCCAAATCCCGTCGGCGAGGCCGCCCCCCGGCCGATAGACGGAATGAATGCCTTCTCCTTCGTTCAGCCGCAACTGGCGTTCCGTCCCGAAGTCCAGTACCTGGATGTAGTTATAGGCCGATTCCGTTTCATACACCAACCCTGGGGTCCCCTTCAGCGGTCTGCCGGGCCACCAGCCCAAGGCGATGACCAGGGCGAATGCGCTCAGGGACAACTCCACTTCTCGGCGCCGGCCGACGCGCGCCAGTCCGGCCGCGACCACCAGGAGCAGGGAGCCGGCCAGCACCGCGAAAGTACGCCGCGTGCCGAGGTTGGGAATCAAGAGCAGCACCGGCAGGAACGCGCCCAGGATGCTGCCGGCGGTCGAGATCGCGTACAGCCGACCCGCTACCTTGCCGCCGGCGGCCACATCGTGCAACGCCAGCCGCACCGCGAACGGGCTCACGCAGCCGAGCAGAGTCACCGGCGCGGCGAAGAGGATCAGCATGGCCGCCATGCTGCCGATCAGCAGCCCGGCATCTAGCCCGGCAACGCCCCGGCCGGCGACGCTCAACACCGGCCGACTGATGGTCGGGATCAGGCCGATGCCGCACGCGGCCACGCCGGTCAGGCGCAGCAGGGTGAGCAGCCGCGGCGAGCGGTCGGCGATGGCGCCGCCTAGCCAGTAGCCGACCGCCAGGTATAATAAGATCAGGCCGATCAAGCTGGCCCAGACGACCAGCGAATTGCCGAACCACGGGTCGAGCAGCCGCGACGCGCTCAGCTCGACGCCGAGGGTCACGAAGCCGGCCGTGAAGACCAGCAGGGTCAGGTAGCCGCGCGGTGCGTTTTGTGGCATAATGCGATTATACTCGACCGGGCCGGGAGTGCCAAGCGGCCGCGGGATTGTGCGATGGTCGGAGGATGATGAACGTGAGCGATGAACAGCGCCGGGAAATGCCGCGGCCGCTCGTGGCCTGGCCCCTCTGGTTGCGCCTGATGGTGGGCGCTGCTCTCCTCGGGGCCTTGATTGCGCCGCTGATCCTCTGGCGGCCGCAGATCGCGGCGCTTTTCGCTCGCCGCGCGCATCTGGTTGCGGCGTTGCGCGGGGCCGGCGCGTGGGGGCCGGCCGTGTTGATCGGCCTATACGTGGGGCAGGTCCTCGTCGCGCCGATCCCGGGCCAGGCGATCAACTTTGCGGCCGGCTATCTTTACGGTTTGGGGCCGGGCCTGGTGTATAGCTGGATCGGCGCCGTGGTGGGCTCGGCCGCGGCGATGGGCCTGGCGCGGCTGGCGGGCCGGCCGCTGGTCGTGCGCCTGCTCGGCCCCGGCCCGGTGGAGCGGCTCGATCGGCTGGCGGCCGGCCGCGGGTTAGGCTTTTTCTTTCTGATTTTCTTGCTCCCCGGCCTGCCGGACGACGCGGCCTGTTTTCTGGCCGGCCTCACCCGTTTGCCTCTGGCGCTTTTGATCGCCGCAGCCGCGCTCGGCCGCCTGCCGGGCATCGCGTTCGCCGTGTGGGCGGGCACGTCGGCCGGCCGGGTGCGCGGGCCGGGCTGGGCTGTGGTGGCGGCCGCCGCGCTCCTGGCAATCTTTGTGGTATGGCGCTGGGGCGAAAAGGCCCAAAATCGTCTGCTGGAAATGCTCTCTACGTGCAGGTTGCGTCATTGGTCATCTCTATGGTATGATCTGCGCCGAAGGTGAGCGGATCCCCGGCCGTTTGTCAGATCAGGTTTTGCGTCATTCCGGGATTGTGATATTGCATTGATCGAACGCAGGAGCCGCCATGAAAGCGGTCGTCATGGCAGGCGGCGAAGGCTCCCGCCTGCGCCCCCTCACGCTGGAACGGCCCAAGCCGATGTTGCCGGTGGTCAACCGTCCGGTGTTGGGCCACATCCTCTACCTCCTCAAACAACACGACATCGTTGACATCGTGATGACGCTGCAATATCTGGCCGCCCAGATCCAGGACTTTTTCGGAGACGGCAAAGCCTTCGGCGTGAATATCGAATATGTCGTCGAAGAGTCGCCGCTGGGCACCGCCGGCAGCGTCAAGAACGCGCAGGCCCGGCTGTCGAAAGATGAGCCGTTCCTGGTCATCAGCGGCGACGCGCTGACCGATTTCGACCTGACCCGCCTGATCGAGTATCATCGGCAGCGCCAGGCCCTGTTGACGATGGCGCTCTATCGTGTGCCGAATCCGCTCGAGTACGGGATCATCAATATCCATGACGACGGCCGGGTGGCGCAGTTTCTGGAGAAGCCCAGGTGGGGCTCCGTCACGTCCGACACGGTCAACACCGGCATTTACGTGGTCGAGCCGGAGGTGTTGAGCCGCGTTCCTGCCGGCCGGCCGGTAGATTGGAGCCAGCAGGTCTTCCCGCAGATGTTGGCGCGCGGGGAGCCGCTCTACGGCTACATCGCCGAGGGCTACTGGTGCGACGTCGGCACGTTGAGCGAGTATCAGCGGGCGAACTTCGACCTGCTCAACGGCGCCCTGAAGCTAGGCGAGTTGGGCCAACGCGTCGGCAGCGGCATCTGGACGGGCGGACCCGTCCAGATCGAAGACGATGCGCAGATCTTCGGCCCGATCTACCTGGGCGAAGAAGTCCAGATCAAGCACGGGGTCGAAATCCACGGTCCGGCCGTGATTCGTCCCTTTACGGTGATAGACAACCGCGCCCGCATCCATCGCAGCATCATCTGGCGCAACTGCTATATCGGCGAAGGCGTCGAACTGCGCGGGGCCGTCATCAGCAGCCAGTGCAGCTTGAAGAAGCGGGCGTGTGTCTACGAGGGCGCCGTGATCGCCGATCGCTCGATCGTGGGCGAAGGTGCCGTGATCCAAGCGGGAGTCAAGCTGTGGCCCAACAAAGCAGTAGATGCCGGCGCCACCGTAGCGCATAGCATCATTTGGGGGTCACAGGGCCGCCGCGCGCTGTTCGGCCGCTATGGCGTGACGGGCGTCGTCAACGTGGACCTCACGCCCGACTTCGTAGCCCGTCTGGGCGCGGCCTTCGGCTCGACCCTGCCGAAGGGGAGCGTGGTCGTCCTGAATCGCGATCCGCACCGCAGCTCTCGCATGATCAAACGTGCTCTGATTGCCGGCCTGCCGTCGGCCGGCAACCACGTGCTCGACCTGCGGACCGTGCCGATTCCGGTGGCGCGCTACTATACGCGCAGGCACGGCGCGGCGGGCGGGGTGCACGTGCGGCTATCGCCTTACGATCCGCGCGTGGTTGACATTCGCTTCTTCGACGGCTCGGGCTTGAATCTGTCCCGCGAGAAGGAGCGCGCCATCGAGCAGATCTTCTTTCGCGAAGATTATCGCCGGGTCTACATGGAGGATATCGGCAACATCGAATACGCTTATGATACGGCCGAAGTGTACAGCCGGGGCTATTTGGCGGCCCTCGACGTGCCGACCATCCAGCGGGCGCGGCAGAAGATCGTGGTGGACTATGCCCATGCGCCGGCCGCCGACATTTTGCCGCAATTGTTAGATCAGCTCGATGTCGAAGTGGTGCCGCTCAACGCGCGCGTGGACGCCAACAGAGTCGCCATTTCCCAGGAGGAGTTTCGGGCCGAGCGGGCGCAGCTTGCAGCGATCACCGGTGTGTTGCAGGATGTTCGCCTGGGGGTGCGGTTGGATGTAGGCGGCGAACGGGTGTTCCTGGTAGATGAGACCGGCCGGGAGGTGCCCGACACGCTGGCTTGTGCGGTCATGGCCGCCCTGGTGTTGCAGAGCTACCAGGGGAGCACGGTCGTGGTGCCTACCGACCAGCCGCGGGTGTTCGAGCGACTGGCCCAACGTTATGGCGGCCAGGTGCGCCGCTGCGCGGGGGATATGCAGTCGCTCATGGAAGCTGCTGCGGCCGACGGCGTGGCCATGGCCGGGGATGGCGCCGGCTATTTCATCTTTCCCTCCCTCCAGCCGGCCGCGGATGGCCTGTTCGCGATCGGCAAGCTCGTCGAGTTGCTGGCGCGTCAGGAGCGGCCGCTCTCCCAGATCATCGCCGAGCTGCCGCGGTTTCACCTGGCGACCCTGACGGTGCCGGCGGCCTGGGATGTGCGGGGCCGAGCGATGCGTTATCTGTTGGAACGCTTTGCCAAATTCCGTATCGAAACGATAGACGGCCTCAAGATCTATCTGTCCGACGAGACTTGGGTGCTCGTCCGGCCTGACGCCGATCAGCCGATTTTTCGGATCGTTGTCGAATCTGCTTCGTTGGCGACCGCTCAGGCACTGGCCGCCGACTATGCGGCCTTGGTGCGCACTCTGGCCCAATCCGTTGATCCGGCCGGAGATGCGACGGGACGGAGCGGGCTGCGCTTGCATCCGTGAGTATATTTGGATTGCCTCGAGGTGGACTGATATGACCATTACCTTCGGCACCGACGGCTGGCGAGCCGTCATCAGCGATGATTTCACCTTCGCCAATGTGCGCCATGTCGCGCAAGGAATCGCCGACGTGTTGCGCGAAGATGCCGGGCCGGCCGCGCTGGCGGTTGTCGGCTTCGACACGCGCTTCCTGTCCGATCGCTATGCCATTGCGGTCAGCGAGGTGTTGGCGGCCAACGGCCTGCGGGTGGCTTTGACCACGCGCGATGCGCCGACGCCGGTCGTCTCTTTCGCCATTCCGCATCTGCAGGCCGCGGGCGGCGTGATGATCACCGCCAGCCACAATCCCCCGCGCTACAACGGGATCAAGCTCAAGGCGGCCTTCGGCGGCGGCGCGAACAACGCGCAGACCCGCCGCGTGGAGGCGCGCATCGCGGCGAACATCGCGGCCCAGCGCGAGCCGCAGCGCATGGACCTGGCCGACGCGCAGGCCCAGGGTTTGGTGGAACGGTTCGATCCCTTCCCGGCCTATCGCGAGCATGTCTGGCGGCTGGTTGATCGGGAGGCCATCCGGCGGCGGAACTTGCGCGTGGTGGTGGATGCCATGCATGGTTCGGGCCGCGGTTACCTGCGCGATCTGTTGGCAGAGGCGGGCGCCGAGGTGGTGGAGATCCGCGGGGAGATGAATCCGGGCTTCAACGGCATCCATCCCGAGCCGATCGAGCGCTACCTGAAGCCGCTGCTCGCGATGGTGCCCGGCGGGGGCTTCGACCTGGGCCTGGCCATGGACGGCGATGCCGATCGCACCGGCGCAGTCGGCCCCAGCGGCCGCTTCTTCGACCCGCATTGCATCATGGCGCTGGCGCTGCGCTACCTGGTGGACGAGCGCCGACAGCGCGGGGCCGTGGTCAAGACCGTCTCGACGACCCAGATGCTCAACCGCCTGGCCAGAGATTACGGCCTGGTCGTCCATGAGACGCCGGTGGGCTTCAATTATATCGCCGATCTCATGCTCACCCACGACGTGTTGATCGGGGGCGAGGAGTCGGGCGGCATCAGCATCAAGGGCCATATCCCGGAGGGGGACGGCGTGCTGATGGGGCTGCTTCTGGCCGAGATCGTGGCCGTTTACGGCAAAACGCCCGAAGCGTTGCTGGCCGACATCATGGCGCAGATCGGCCAGTTCAGCTATGCCCGCAACGATTTCCACGTGCGGCCGTTCAACAAGGCCGAGCTGGTCGCCTGGCTGGTGGCGCATGCGCCCGCGCGGCTGGCCGACATCCCCGTGGCGGCGATCAACACGCGCGACGGGGTCAAGTATCTTCTGGCCGATGATAGCTGGCTGCTGATCCGTCCTTCGGGCACGGAGCCGGTCTTGCGGGTCTATGCCGAGGCCCACAGTGTCGAGACGGTGCAGGCTCTGTTGGCCGAAGGCCGCAGCCTGGCGGATGCGGCGGGGGTATAACGGACGGCGCACGCGGCTGCCCATCTCGCGCGGGTTGAGACGCGATGGGAGAACGCCATGGGTACGACGCAAGGCAAACATGACCGTCTGACCATCGGCGTAGTGGCCGGCTGGCAGGTCTACTCGGGCACTCTGGACAGCTTTCTTGGCCATGTGTTTCGCGGCATTCAGGCCGCGGCCAGAGACCGCGGCTGTAACCTGCTTCTGGCATGCGGCGTAGGTCCGCCGCGCGACTTCAGTCAACAGAAGCCGGCCGGGCCGTTTCTTGCAGCCGGGGCCGATTTTGTGCCGGTCGGTCCCTGGAATACGGACGGGCTGATCTTCATGTCGCCCCCCGCGCTCGAGGCGGGAGAGCACTATTTCGCGAGCCTGGTGGCCGGCGGCTTCCCGATGATCTATGCCGGGGATCGCGATAGGGGGCCGGCCATCGTGGTAGACAACGAGCAGGGCATTCAGGAGGCGCTGCGGCATCTGGCCGACCATGGCCATCGTGCCATTGCCTTTATTGCGGGCCATCCGCAGCTGGCTCAGGGCGATTGCGCGCTCCGGTTGCGCGCCTACCAGGAAGGGGTGCGCAAGCTAGGGCTGGAAGATGATCCGCGTCTCGTCGTTTTCGGCAGCCACTCCTATGACGGCGGCCGCCAGGCGCTCCGCCGGCTTTTGGAGCGTCGCGTCCGCTTCAGCGCGGTGCTGGCCAGTAACGACCTTTCGGCGCTCGGGGCCATGGACGAGCTCCACGCCGCGGGCCTGGCCGTGCCGCGCGATGTGGCCGTCATCGGCTTCGACGATCGGCTGGAGGCACGCGGCCAGACGCCACCCCTCACCACCGTCCACTATCCGATGTTCGAGCTGGGCTATCAGGCGCTGGAATGGCTGTTGCGGGTCATCGCGGGGCACCAGGCGCCTGCCGAGCCGATTCGCATCCCGACGCGGCTGACGATCCGCGAGTCGTGTGGCTGTCTGCCGGGCGCGTTTGCCGGTTCGGGCCTTCCGTTGGCCGAGGCGATGACCGCGGCCATATACAACGAATCGCATTGGTTGAAGCTGCAGGAGGTTGCCGAGCTGAGCCGGCGCCTGCTTGCCGCTTGCGCGCAGGCGCTGACCTGCAATGACCCGGCGATTTTTCTGCAGGTCTTGCGGCCGATCGTGGCCCAGGTGTCGGTCAGCGGGGATGACCTCCACGGGTGGCAGGCGGCGCTCTCGGTTTTGCGAAGCCATCTGCCGGTGCTGGCGCGCCAGGCGGCGACGGCGCTCTCCGCCCAGCAGATGGAAGACATGTTCCATCAAGCACGCATGATCATCAGCGCGGCCGCACGCGGGGGCGCTACGCGCCGCCTGATTCACCAGGCCCAGATGGCCGATCAGGTAGGGCTGATGACCAGCGAGTTTTTCGCAACCCAGGATCAAGAGGAGATCCTGCATAGTCTGGTCACCAATCTGCCGTCCATCGGCATTCGGCATGCCGCGGTGGTTTATTATGAAGCCGAAGGGGACGATCCGGTTGCCTGGGGTGTCCTGCAGACTCCGCTTGGTTCTGCGGACACCCCGCGGCGTTTTCCCAGCCGGACATTCCCGCCGCCAGGACTCTACCCGGATGAGCGGCCGTTTTCCCTGGCCTTGTTGCCGCTGAAGATCCAGGAGGCCCTCTGGGGTTTCGTGGCCTTTGATGCCGAGGTCTTGGAGCCTTGCGCCGACATCGTGCGCCAGTTAGGAGCCGCCCTGCGAGGCGTTCAATTGTATCGGGAGGCTGTCGAGGCCAGGCGCCTGGCCGAGGAAGGTCGGCGGCTGGCCGAAGAAGCGAATCGCCTGAAGAGCCGCTTCCTTTCGACGGTGAGCCATGAACTGCGGGCGCCCCTGAACGTGATTTCCGGCCTCAGCCACATGTTGCTCAAAGAGAGCGGGTCGGACGCGCCACAGCGCCTGCTTACCTTGCAAGAGGACCTGGAGACGATTTACATCAGCGCCCAACATCTCGACGCACTGATCCGCGATGTGTTGGACCTGGCCAGCAGCGACATGGGCCGGCTGAGGCTGTCGTGTGAACCGCTGGATATGCGGGAGGTCATTGAGGCAGTGGCTGCCATCGGTCGCAAGCTGGCGCACGATAAAGGCTTGGCGTGGCGGATCGCAATGCCCGCCTATCTGCCGCGCGTGTGGGGAGATCGAACACGGCTCCGCCAGGTGATCCTCAATCTGATCGGCAACGCCGTAAAGTTCACCGTGTCCGGCGCGATCACGCTCTCGGCCACCGTCGAGAACCGCCAGGTGCGCATCTCGGTGAGCGATACCGGTCTAGGCATACCGCCGCATGAACAGGAAGCGATCTTCGACGAATTTCGCCAGTCGGAGCGGACGGCGGCGCGTGGCTATGGAGGCCTGGGCCTAGGGCTGGCCATCTGCAAACGCCTGATAGAGATGCACGGCGGCCACATCGGCGTGTATTCATCGGGCGAGGAAGGGCGTGGCTCGACCTTCTACTTTTCCCTGCCGATCATGGAGGGGGATGTGCCGGGTGTAAGTCTGGGGGTGGAATCTCCCCGGGCCCAGCGGATCCTTCTCCTGGTTAAGGATGCCGAAAAAGGTGCTCTGGTCAAAGCCGATCTGTTGCAGCATGGGGTAGAGGCGCAAATCTATCCGGTGGATGGGGAAACCGATTGGCCGACATGTCTGTTGCATGCCTTGCCGGATGCGGTGGCGCTCGATTTCGGCCTGGCCGCCGAACAGGGCTGGGAGATCCTGCGGGCTATCAAGGAGAATCCCGCAACGCGCGACTTGCCTGTGTTGTTCTATGCGCTGGAAAATCCTGCGGGCCGTGGTTCCTTGTTGGAGATAGATTATCTCACCAAGCCTATCGGGGTTTCGGCCTTAAACGACATTCTGCGCGCGCAAGGGCTTTTGGATCGCCCGGCCGGCGAGGGGAAGGCGCAAACCATTCTGGTGGTAGATGATGAGCCCGAGACCCTCGATCTGCATGCCCGCATCATCCAGGATCAGTTGCCCGAGTGTCGGGTTCTACGGGCGCGCGACGGCCGCGAGGCGCTCAAGCTGATCCGCCAGGAACGTCCTGGCCTCATCTTGTTGGATCTGCTGATGCCTGAGATGGATGGCTTCGCGGTGCTTGAGGCCATGCATCAGGAAGAGTCGCTGTGGCACATTCCGGTGATTGTTGTGACCGGCCAGGCCTTGACGACCGAAGACATGGCGCGGCTGAACTGGGGCGTGGTGAGCGTGCTGGAGAAGGGAGTCTTCACGGTGGAAGAGACGTTGGCGCACGTGGCCTCGGTGCTGGCACACAAACGCAGGGCCGGTTCCGAGAGCCAACGGATCGTGCGCAAGGCCATGGCCTACATCCACGCGCATTACACAGAGCCGATTGCGCGGCGGGATGTGGCCGCCTACGTCGGCTTGAGCGAACGGCATTTGACCCGTAGCTTTCATCGGGAAGTGGGCATCACGCTGAATGCTTATCTTAATCGTTATCGTTTGCATCGGGCGCGCCTCCTGTTGGAAGCCGGCGCGAAGAACATCACCGAGGTTGCGCTGGCCGTAGGGTTCTCTAGCAGCAGCTATTTTGCTCGCGTCTTCCGGGAGGAGATGGGCGTTTCTCCGCGCGCCTACCTGGCCGGCCGCTGAACCCACACCGCGTCGGGCCTACGCGCAATAATCGGCCCGCGCGTGATGGCCGTGCGTAAGTTGTCCCTAAAATACAACATCGCGGCCCGAAACTGCAAGACTTTGGTGGCCGATTACGGTAAAATTCGGGCCGAGGCAATCGGAGGCAGTGAAAGGAGATGCTATGAGTGGGAACGCATCGGCCAGCATCATGGTCATCGGAGCCGATTCCCACTTCTCTTATCTGCTGCGGCGTTACGTGCGCACCAGTGCGCACCACATCGTGTTCGCCAATCCCGGCGAAGATGTCCTCACCCTGGTCCAATACACCAAACCTGTCGCGATTGTCCTCGGCGCCGGCATTCCGGAGGCGCGATGCCGGGCCATGGTGCATGCTTTGAAGGCAGATCAGGCAACACATCAGATACCGGTGATTCTGTGTTTCTGGCAGGAGGAAGATCCTGCTGAGCGGATCGCGGGCGCGGATCTCTATTTGCGCATGCCGATCCTGTACGAAGATTTCGAGGCCGCGCTGGCGCGCGTGGGTGTTCTCATCGGTGCATGATCGGCCTCTTCTCGGCGATCGGTCGCCGGGCGGAAGGGCGCGACGATGATCAAACGAGGCCTTAATTACATCGTTGCCTATCTGTTGTGGGTAATCGTTCTTGCTCTGGCCTTGTGGCTTTGCATCATCGCTCGCAACGACTTTCTGGCTCTTCTTGGCGCGTTTTACGTGCGCGATTCGATCATCTATGTGCAGCGGGCGCGGTTTTTTGACCGGGTTTTTACACTCGGATGTGGGTTGCTCTGGTTTGTCCTGATGATCGTCTCGGAAGAGGCGTTCAGGACGCGGGCCCAGAAATTCGGGCTGTTCAAGTACTTTGCCCGGATCACGGGGGTGTTGCTGTTGTTGATCTTTGCGGCCGATCTGGGTTTGTTGTGGCTGCAAGGGGGATTCGGCGCAAACTGGTTGCGCTGGCTCATGCTCGCCGGTGAGCCGGTCATCGGGATCGTGTTTCTCTGGTATACCTATCGTTTCAATCGTTAGCGAGGAGGGAACAAGATGGACAAGAGGCAGATCAGGCGCCGCCAGTTTCTGAAGATGTCCGCTACCGCCGTGGTGGGAGCAGTGGCAGCGGCATGCGGCGCACAGGGGACTCCCATCGTGATCAAAGAGACGGTGCCGGTCAAAGAGACCGTCCAGGTGACGGTCAAAGAGACGGTGCCGGTCGTGGTGAAGCAGACGGAAGTCGTTAAGGTGACGGTCGAAGTGCCGAAGAAGATGGCCGAGCCGCCGATGCTCAAGCCGCTGGTGGATGCCGGCAAGCTGCCCCCCGTCGAGAAACGGTTGCCGGATAATCCGGTGGTGGTCGGCGGCCGCGAGGCCATCGGCGTCTACGGCGGCGAACTGCGCATGATCCATCTGTCGCCGACCTGGTTCGTCGAGAACTACGACCTCAACTCCGAACGCATGTTGCATTACTCGGACATTGACCTGCGCACCATCGTCCCCAACATCCTCGAAAGCTGGTCCGTCACCCCCGACGGCAAGACCTACACGATCAAGCTGCGCAAGGGCATGAAGTGGTCGGACGGCGAGCCGCTGACGACCGAAGACGTGCGCTTCTGGTGGGAAGACTACTACATGAACAAGGAGCTCGTCACCAGCCCGCCGTGGCAGTTCCGCTTCGGTGGCGAGCCGATGAAGGTGCAGATCGTAGACGACTTCACCTTCAAGATCACGTTTGCGGCGACGTTCGGCAACTTCCCGGCCCATCTGACCCGCTTCGAGCCCGGCAATAACCCCAGCATCCTGGCGCCGTCGCACTATCTCAAGAAGTACCATGCCAAGTACACGGATAAGGCCAAGCTGGAAGCGTTGGCCAAAGAGAACAAGCTGGAGAACTGGGCAGCGCTGTTCAATAACCGCATCGGCTGGGGCATGGGGGTCTGGCAGGGGCCCGATCATGTCGTCAACGAGAACTACCCGGTTCTTTCTCCCTGGCATATCGTCAGCCGGCCGCAAGAAGGGCTGTACCTGTGGGAGCGCAACCCTTACTACTGGAAGGTGGACCTGGCCGGCAATCAGTTACCGTACATTGACAAGCTGCGCTACGACTTGGTGAGCAACGACGAAGCGGTCAAGCTCAAGATCGCCCAGAGCGAACTGGATATGGTCGGCCAGCATAGCGTCACCATGGCCGATTATCCCTTCTACAAGGAGAACGAGGCCAAGGCCAATTACAAGGTCGCGGACCTGCTCTCCTGCATGTCCGACCGCTACGTTCTGTTCCCGCAACACTATCTCAAGGACGATCCGGTCCTCACGCAGATCGTGAACCACCCGAACTTCGTCAAGGCGCTATCGGTGGCGATTGATCGGGATGAGATCAACCAGAGCCTGTTCTTCGGCATGGCGCGCATGGGCCAGATCAGTCCGATGCCCAACTCCAAGTACTATAAGGAGAAGTACGGCACGGCCTGGGCGCAGTACGATAAGAACCTGGCGAACAAGCTGTTGGACGAGATGGGCCTCAAGAAAGGCCCTGACGGCATCCGCCTCCGGCCCGACGGCAAGCCGCTTAAGTTCAACATCGAACATGCCGGGCCGCGCGTGGGCCCTGTCACGAACAAGCTGACCGAAATGGTCGTCACCTACTGGCGCGAAGTGGGCATTGACGCCACCACCAAGGAGATTCAGGAAAGCCTCTACAACGAGCGGATGTTGGGCTATCAGGTGCACTGCGGCGTCTGGCATGCCGACCGCTGCACCGATATGCTCCTGCACATCCAGCCGCAGTGGTTCATCCCGACCGGCGATCCGGGCCAGGGCACGGCTTGCTCGGCGTGGGCCGTCTGGTATAATGCGGCCGATCGGAGCGCGCCGGGCATCATCGAGCCGCCGGCCGAGATCAAGAAGCTATACGACCTCTTTGACAAGATGACCGCGGTCGTGGACGAAGACGAGCGCGTCAAGCTGGGCCAACAGATCTTCGACTGGCTGGCCGACAACCCGCTGGAGATCGGCCTGGTCCTGGAGTGCCCGGCCCCGTTGCTCTTCAACAAGAATCTGCGTAACCTGCCGCGGCCCAAGTCGCCCATGGGTTGGGATACCTACGGCGTCTCGACGTATCATCCTGAGGCCTTCTACTACGAAGGCGGTCAGCGCGCCTGAGCAAGGCGTGCGATCACGTGCCTGGCACTGGAGAAGTGCCAGGCACGGAGGGGGAAACGCCTTATGCTGAGTTATATCATCAAACGCCTGTTGCGGATGATCCCGCAGATCTTCTTGATCTCCGTTTTGGCCTTCATCATCGTCCAGCTTCCGCCCGGCGATTACCTCACGGAATACATGAATCGCTTGCGCTCGAGCGGCGCCACGGTGGATCAGGCCGAAGTCGAACGCTTCACCAAGATGTATGGCCTCGATCAACCTATGTATATCCAGTATCTCAAGTGGATCACCGGCATCGTGACGCGAGGCGATTTTGGCTATTCATTCGACTGGCAGAAACCCGTTAACGACGTGATCGTGGCCAGGATCGGCATCACTTTTGCGATCGCTTTTCTGAGCTTCGTCGTTTGCTGGTCGTTTGCCATCCCGGTCGGCATCTATGTGGCCGTGAAGCAATATTCTATTGCCGACTACTTCTTTACCTTTTTGGGCTTCATCGGCCTGGCCACGCCCGGCTTTCTCCTGGCGCTGCTCATCATGTATGTGGCCTTTACCTACTTCGGGATCAAAGTGGGCGGGCTTTTCTCGCCCGAGTTTGAGACACAACCCTGGAGCTGGGCCAAGCTCGTGGATCTCATTTCGCATCTGTGGGTTCCCGTCGTCATCCTGGCCATCGGCGGCACGGCCAACCTGATCCGCACCTTGCGGGCGACCATGCTGGACGAGCTGCGCAAGCCGTACGTCACCGTGGCCCGCGCCAAGGGGCTGTCGGAGTTTGCCATGCTGATCCGGTACCCCGTGCGGATCGCCATCAACCCCATCCTCAGCACGTTCGGGTGGCTGTTGGTCTGGTTCTTTTCGGGCGGGATGGTCGTCGAGATCGTGCTGAACCTGAATACCGCCGGGCCGGTGCTCTGGCGTGCGCTGATGCGCCAGGATATGTACATGGCCGGCGCGTATATCGTCTTGATCGGTACCCTGACGGCGGTCGGCAGCTTGATTTCGGATATCCTGCTGGCGGCCGTGGATCCGCGCATCCGGTTCGGGAGCATGGAAGGAGTATGAGCACGTCACAAGCTGACTCCAAAGAGGAGCGAGAGGAGCAGAAGGCCCGGCGCCTCATCCAGGCCCGCGGGGAAGAGTTTTACCGGGCCGGGCAGTGGCAACTGGTGTGGTGGAAATTTCGCCGTCATCGCCTGGCGAATTTCGCCATGGTCGTGCTGGGCATTTTCTACTTCATTGCGGCCTTTGCCGAGTTCCTGAGCCCGCACGATCCGCTCCATCGTTACAAAGAATTTGCCGCCAAGCCCCCATCGAACATCCATCTCTTCGACACCCAGGGCGTGTTTCGCGGACCGTTTGTGTATGGCATCATACGGGCACGCGATCCGGTGACCATGCGCCCGGTGTACAAGGAGGATACGGGGCTCATCTACCCCGTCCGTCTGTTCGTTCATGGCGACCCCTATGAGCTGTGGGGACTCTTCCCGAGCGATTGGCACCTGTTCGGCACAGGCGCGGCCGAGGCGCCGGTGTTCGTTTTGGGCACCGATAACCTGGGCCGGTGCGTACTCTCGCGCATCTTCCACGGCGCGCGCATTTCGCTGACGGTCGGTCTGATCGGCGTCTTCCTTTCTTTCGTCCTGGGGTTGCTTTTGGGCGGCTTTGCCGGCTACTTCGGCGGCGTGGTGGATGAGGTGGTGATGCGCATCATTGATGTGTTGGTCTCGCTGCCGACGATCCCGTTGTGGATGTCGCTGGCGGCCGCTCTGCCGCAAGACTGGCCGCAGCTCCGCACTTATTTCTACGTCACCATCATTCTTTCGGTCCTCGGCTGGACTTCGCTGGCACGCACGGTGCGCGGCAAGATGTTGAGCCTGCGCGAGGAAGACTACGTCATGGCCGCCAAACTGGATGGCGAAAACGAATGGCAGATCGTGACCCGCTACATGTTGCCTGGATTTGCCAGCTACATCATCGTCTCGTTGACGATCGCCATCCCGGGGATGATCCTGGGCGAGACGGCCCTGAGCTTCCTGGGCATCGGCCTGCATCCGCCCACCATTAGCTGGGGGGTCATGTTGCAAGATGCCCAGAACCTGCAGACGATCTCGCAATTGCCCTGGCTGCTTTGGCCCACCGCCTTTGTGATCACGGCGGTGCTGATGTTCAACTTCCTGGGCGATGGCCTGCGCGATGCCGCCGATCCCTACGTGACCGGTTAGAGGGTTGCCATGACGGAACGCGACAACAACGTCCTGGTCGAAATCAAGAACCTGCACGTTCATTTTCATTTGGCCGAGGGAATCGTGCGCGCGGTGGACGGCGTCGATCTGGCGATCAGACGGGGCCAGACCCTGGGCATCGTTGGCGAAAGCGGTTGCGGCAAAAGCATTACCGCGCTCTCGCTGTTGCGATTGGTGCCGCCGCCGGGGCGCATCGAACGCGGCGAGATCCTGTACTATCGGCCGACCCAGGCGAACGGCAATACGGTGGAGGTGGTGAACATCACCGCGCTGGATCCCACCGGCCGGGAGATCCGCGAGATCCGCGGCAACCAGATCTCCATGGTCTTTCAGGAGCCGATGACGGCCATGAGCCCGGTGCGCACGGTGGGGCAGCAGATCATGGAGGCCATTATCCTCCACCAAAAGGTGAGCAAGGCCGAAGCGCGCGAACGCGCGATCGAGATGCTGGCCCGCGTGAAGATTCCCAAGCCGGAACAGACCATTGACGACTATCCTTTCCAGTTGAGCGGCGGCATGCGCCAGCGCGCGGTGATCGCCATGGCCCTCAGTTGCCACCCGCATCTCCTCATCGCCGATGAGCCGACGACCGCCCTGGATGTGACGACCGAGGCGCAGATCCTCGACCTGATGCGCTCTCTGCAAGGCGAGCTGGGCATGGCGATCATGTACATCACCCACAACCTGGGGGTGGTGGCCGAGATGGCCGAAGAGGTGGCCGTGATGTATCTGGGCCGGGTGGTCGAACAGACCGATGTGCAAACGATCTTCCTTAACCCATTGCACCCTTATACGCGCGGCTTGCTCGCCTCGATCCCCCACCTCGACGAGTCCATCGTGCGCAGCGATCGGCCGAGGCGGCTTCAGATGATCAAGGGCATGGTGCCCGATCCGTATAGCCGGCTCAAGGGGTGCACCTTCCATCCGCGCTGTCCGGACTTCATTGCCGATCTCTGCGATCAGGTCGAGCCGCCTAACGTAGCGGTCGGCTCCGGCCATCTGGTGCGCTGTCATCTCTACGCCAAGTGAAGGGAAGCCAACATGCCTGATCCTGAGCGCCGCGCTCCGGCAAACCCGGATGAACCATTGCTGGAAATCAAGGGCCTGAAAAAACATTTTCCGATCCGGCGAGGGTTTTTCAAGAGGACCGTGGGCCATGTAAAGGCCGTGGACGACGTAGACCTCCACGTGATGGAGGGCGAGACTTTGGGCTTGGTAGGTGAAAGCGGCTGCGGCAAGACGACGACCGGCCGGTGTGTCTTGCGCGCGATCGAGCCGACCGGCGGCCAGATCTGGTTCCGTGATCCGAACCTCGGCCGCGTGGATATCTGCCAGTTGACCAAGGAACAGGTCCGGCAGGTACGCCGCAACGTGCGGATGATCTTCCAGGACCCTTACGCTTCTCTGAACCCGCGCATGACCTTGCTGGATATCGTCGGCGCGCCGTTGCGCGCCATGGGCATTGCCCGCGGCAAGGAACTCGAAGATCGGGTGGCGGAGATGTTGCAGTTGGTGGGCCTGCGGCCCGAATACATGCGCCGCTATCCCCACGCCTTCAGCGGCGGCCAGCGCCAGCGGATCGGCCTGGCGCGCGCCCTGGCGCCCTATCCCAAGTTCGTAGTCTGCGATGAACCGGTCTCGGCCCTGGACGTGTCCGTGCAGGCGCAGATCCTCAATCTGCTCAAGGACCTGCAAGAACAGATGGGCTTGACGTATTTGTTCATTGCCCACGATCTCAGCGTGGTGGCCCACATCAGCGACCGGGTGGCCGTGATGTATGTCGGCAAGGTCGTCGAGCTGGCGCCGACCGCCGAGCTATTTCTCTCGCCGAAGCATCCGTATACCGAAGCGCTGATGTCGGCCATCCCCAGGCCTGATCCCCGGCCGCGGGAGAAGCGTATCTTGTTGACCGGCGAGGTGGCCAATCCGGCTAACCCGCCTGCCGGCTGTTATTTCCATCCGCGGTGTAGTTACGCAGCCGATCTCTGTCGCACCGCTGAGCCCGCCTTCGCAGAGGTGAGCCCAGGCCACTACGTCAAATGTCACTTCGGCCGGGAGCTATCTCTGACCGGCGCCATTCGGGTGCCGTCTTTGAACGTTTGACAATTGTGGCCTTCCCCATTATAATCCGTGTCACAATTGAATCGCACAAGACGTCGAACCGGAGGAGTAGGCGGCAGGCCGTCGCCAGAGAGAGGAGGTCACCGGCTGAGAGCCTCCTCAGGATGTGAGCGCCGCCGAAGGTCGCCGGGGAGTCGAGCTCTTGAGGGGCGGGCGTCCGGATATTGGGGGATTGGAGATTAGGGATTGGGGATGCCCGACGGTAGAGAGCTCCGGGATGTGCCCGTTAGCGCCATTGAGGGGGTAGCTCAGATCGGGTGTTGGGGCCAGGTGGGATAATCATACCCACGACCTGATACCTGCGCCCGATCCTGCCAACCAGGGTGGTACCGCGGAAGCGCCCTTCCGTCCTTGGGACGAAAGGGCGCATTTTTATTTAATTACGGTTCTCCAGCTTCTAGCGGGACAAAAGACATTTCGACAATTCCGGATGCAGTGAGCCCCCCCCCCCCCCCCCCCCCCCCCCCCCCCCGGGG
>JBBIKA010000024.1:23818-28367 GCA_037445695.1 Chloroflexota bacterium | reverse complement strand
CGAGCTGCGCGCCAAAATCGAAGAGGCGGAACAGTACCGGCAGCGCATCCAGGAAGTCGTGGCCCAACAGAAGAGCGGCGTCCTGCGCGATCGGCTGGTGGCCACCACCGCTCAGGTGTACGACTGGATCGCCAACATGGTGATGTTGGCGCGTCGCATTGATGCCTACCGGGCCGATGCCATCATCCGCCGCGACCAAAGCGCCGTGCCCAAGGAGATCGGCGAGCTGGAAAAGCGGCTGGCCAACGAACGCAATCCCCAGGTGCGCAGCCAGATCGCGCAGACCCTGGAGTCGCAGCGCCAGTTCTACGCCAACCTGCAAGAACTCAACGCGCGCATGGCGCGCGCCGATCTGCAGCTCGATCACTCCCTGGCCGCGCTGGGCACTGTCTATTCCCAACTGCTTCTGGTCAGCAGCAGAGAGGTAGACTCGGACCGGGCCGATCGGCTGCGCGAGGACATCCGCGGGGAGGTGCTGGCGCTCCAGGACCTGGTTGAATCGCTCAACGAAATCTACCGCTCCGACACGGAGGCGGTCGAACAGCCGGCCGGCGCAGCGCTTCGCAGGCGACAGGCGGCGAGATAAAAGGAGTCGCACCATGCCACTTCGCACAACCGTACTGCGCAATTTATGGCGCATCTTTCCATCCCCGCGCGCACCGCGCAACACCCCCCTGATGGCGTTGATCGCCCTGGCCCTGGCGCTCGCCCTGGCCGGCTGCGCGGCCGGCCCCGCGGCCACCCGAGGCGAGGTGACGGTCTACGTCGCAGGACCCCTCTCGGGCTTCCAGGCCAACACCGGACAGACCGTGGCCGGCGGCGTGCGCCTGATGGCCGAACAGGTCAACCGCAGCGGCGGCCTGCTCGGCTACAAGATCAAGGTGATCGCGCTGGACGACGAGGCCGACTCAGAGGTGGCGGTGAGCGTGGCCGAGCAGATCAAAGCAGCGGTCGAACGCGGAGAACGGGTGATCGGCGTAATCGGCCACCCGAATTCCGGCCAGACGGATGCCGCCATGGCGATCTACAAGGACCTGCCGATCATCGTCATCACCCCGACCGCTTCCGAGGTCAGCTTGACGCAGCGCGGCTTTCGCAACTTCTTCCGCGTGAACGCGGCCAACGACGTGCAGGCGAAGATCGGCGCGGAATACCTGGTGAAGAAGCTCGGCGCCAGGAAAGTCGCCGTGCTCCACAACGACGATCCTTACGGCATAGACCTGGGCAAACTCGCCGCGGCCGAGCTGCAACGCCTGGGCGCGCAGACGCCCCTCGTTCTTCAGGTCAAGGTCGAACAGAACCGCTTCGGCGCCGAAGTGGAGCGCATCAAAGCGGCCGGCGTAGATGCGATCTACTACGCCGGCTACGAGGTCGAGTGCCCTTACCTGCGGGCCGACCTGCGCGACGCCGCGCTGGAAGAGCTCACCTTCATGGCCTCCGACGGCTGCTTCTTGGCCGCCACCATTGACAATTCCGACGGCGCGGCCGAAGGCATGTACGTCACCGGCTTTGCGCCCAGCCCCAAGTCGGCCGTGGATCAGGCGTGGGTGCAGGCCTATCAGGCGGTCGAATACCGCAACCCGGACACCTACTCGATCAACGGCTACAGCGCCATGCAGGTGCTGGTCGAAGGCACTAAGAAGGCCGGCGCGCTCAACGCCACCCGCATCGCCGATGCCATCCGCCAGCTCGATCTGACCACCCCGCTCGGCAGGGTGCGCTTTCGCGATAACGGGGACCTGGCCGCGCCGCAGATCTACATCTTCCAGGTCAAAAACGGCGAATTCGTCCAGGTTGCGCCGTGAACTGCGCGATCCACGCGGCCGGCACTTAAACAGGCCGGCCGCGTAAACTATCATCTCTCGGAGCAACAGATTCATCTATGGACAACCCTCTCACCATCCTGGCCATCTTTGCCCACCCCGACGACGAGATCGGCGTGGGCTCGACCCTGGCGTACTACAGCGACCGTGGGATGCGCACCGTCTTGATCTGTGCCACGCGCGGGGAGGCCGCGACGATCTACTGCCCGGATTGCGCCACGCGCGAAACCTTGGCCCAGGTGCGCACCGCCGAGCTGGAATGCGCCTGCGCCCATATCGGCATTCGCGAGCTGCGCTGGCTCGACTGGCCCGACGGCGGCGTGAAAAACCTGCCGCGGGAACAGGCGATCGGCGAACTCGTGCGTCAGATCCGGGCCATCCGGCCGCACGTCATCCTGACGCACCCCGAACACGGCCTCTATCCCCACCCCGACCACCTGGCCATCTGGGAGATGGTGCGCGCCGCGTTCACCCTGGCCGCCGACGCCGATGCCTACCCCGAGGCCGGCCCGACCTGGGCGCCGGCCCGGCTCTTCACCCGAGCGCTGCCGCAAAGCATCTTCGAAGCCGCGCCCGGCCTGAAAGAGTTCCGCGTCGAGCTGAACGGCGAACTGTTGCCCTTCTACGGCACCCCCGACGAAGAAATTGACGTCATCATGCACGTCGAGCCGTGGGTCGAGCGTCGCATGGCCGCCTGGGCCTGTCATCGCTCGCAGCACAACCCGAAAGGCTTCTCGGCCACCATGCCCGACGGCGTGCGTCGAGAGATGGCGGCCCACGAGCACTACCTCTTGGCCGCCGCGCGCGTGCCCCTGCCCGCAGGCGTCACCGAGGACCTATTGGCCGGCCTGGCCGCGGAGCCGGCCGAAGCGCACCTGCTGGCCGACGAACCGCTCGGGGCGTTGAGCGCTGAACTGGCCCACCATCGCGCGTTGGTTGAGGTGTGCGAAGGCTACGCCCAGAGCCAATCCACCCCCCAACAGCGCACGCTCTACCGCCAACTGGCCGAGGGCGAACGCGAAGTGGTCTACCGCCTGGCGCGCGCGGTGCGCCAGGCCGGCGCGGGGGCCGGCGCCGTCGCAGCCGATCCCGCTCTTCAGGCCGACGGCCTGCGCCGCCTCGTGGCCGCCGATCGCGTCGCGTTCCTGCGCACCGCACTGGAAGCAGCCGCGGCCCGGCGCCGGTCGGTGGCCGGCCCCGCAGACGACCTCCTGGCGTTGATCGAAGCCCAACTGGCGCTGCTGGCCACATTGCCGACGACGAACGACGGCGAATGAACGAAGGGGCGCGCATCCCGGCTCCCCTATCCGCAAGAGGTGCACCGTGTTCAAGCTCCAACGTCTGGGCGTTGTCCTGGCGCCCGCCACCGCCGAAACCCACACGATCGCCAAATTCAACGCCGGCATGGCCCTGGACGGCGATATCGTCCACATGGCCTACCGCTACTGCGAATGGCGAACGAAGTACGACCCGACCACCCAATCGAACTATGCCGTGGACGAGGTCCGCTACGCCCGCCTGACCCCGCACGGCGAGCTGCTCTTCGACACGAATCGGCCGCTGTTGTCGCCGTCGGAGCCGTGGGATATATCCGGCTGTCAGGACGCGCGCATCGTGCCGTTCGAAGGCGCGTACTACCTGTTCTACTGCGGGTGGGACAAGGACGCCGCGCCCGCGGGCCAGGATCGCGCCCGCGTAGGCATCGCGCGCACCCGCGACTTCACCACGGCCGAAAAGCTGGGCTATGTAGATCATTACACCTGGGACAAAGACGCCTTCATCTTCCCGCAGCGCATCGGCGGCAAGATCGCCTATGTACATCGGGTCTCGCCCAACATCCAGATTGACTACTTCGACTCGTTCGAAGAGCTGCTCGACCTGCGCAATTGGGCCGATTACGAACGCCGGGTCGAGGCCTCGACCGTGTTGCGGGCCGCGTTCCCCTGGGAGTGCGGCAAGGTGGGCGGCAGCGTGCCGCCGATCCTGACCGAAGACGGCTGGCTCCTGATCTATCACGCGGTCGAAGTCTTCCCCGAGCGCCTCGTCTCCTGGGAAGAGGCCGCGGCCGCGCTGCAAGACCGAGAAAAGGCGGCCGCGTTCTTCGCAACCCAACCCTTCATCTATCGCGCCGGCGCGGCGCTGCTCGACGCCCACAATCCTTCGCGCGTCATCGCTCGCCTGCCCTACCCGATCCTCGAGCCGGAAGAGGACTACGAACGGTTCGGCGACGTGGGCAACGTGGTCTTTCCGGTTGGCGGCTACGTGTACGAGGGGGACCTTTACATCTCCTACGGCGCGGCCGATCGCTGCGTGGCTCTGGCCAAGGCGCCGCTGGATGAATTGCTGGGCGAGCTGCGCAAACACCGCCTGTCTTAAAATTATAGCGGTTGCAAGTAGCGGAACTGTGTGTTATACTTTAGTTGTATCGGTTTAGTATCCATAAATAGGCGCGGTCGCGCTACGGTTGAACGGCAGGTAGACGATGTTGAAGCTGAAGGATGAAGAGGTCTTGTACATTCTGGAAGAGCAGCTTCCAGAAATGATCGAACGCAATCCCGACCTGGAACATCGCGCGTTCCGTGCTTTTCTGCGTGTTTTCACCACCAAAGAAGAGACGGCGGCGATCCTCGCGGAGATGCGAGAGTTCCGCGGTGAATTCAAACGCTTCAGCACCAAGACGGATCAGCGCTTCGAGCAGATTGATCAGCGCTTCGAGCAGATTGATC
>JBBIKA010000024.1:0-23718 GCA_037445695.1 Chloroflexota bacterium | reverse complement strand
GATCAGCGCTTCGAGCAGATTGATCAGCGCTTCGAGCAGATTGATCGGCGCTTCGAGCAGATTGATCGGCGCTTCGAAGAGATTGACCAACGCTTCGAGCAGATTGATCGGCGCTTCGCAGAGGTTGATCGGCGCTTCGAACAGATGGATCAGCGTTTCGAGCAGGTTGATCAACGCTTCGAAGACATGGATCGGCGCTTCGAAGGCCTGCAGCAGGAAATGCGCGATCTGCGCGATTGGGTTGAGGGCGTTGTCGGGGGATTGCAAAGGCGATCGGGTCGGCGACTGGAAGATGTGGTGGCCGGCGCGTTGCGGGTCGCCTTGCGTCGGCCCGACATCAAGCCCGATCAGCTTCGGCTGCGCCAAAGAATGATGGATGAGAACGGCGTGGTGGGCCTTCCGGGGCAACGGCGCTTCGAGATAGATATCCTTGCTCAGGATGGTCAGATCTCGGTCTTTGAAGTGAAAAGCTACTGCGAGTGGGAAGATATTGATCGGCTACACGAGAAAGTGGTCTTTGTGCAGGCGTTGAATCCGGGCGTCAAAGTGGAAGGCATCATGATCGCCATGAGCATCGGCGATGAGGTGCGGGAACGCTGCCAGGAACTCGGCATCACGCTTGTTTATCACGGCGATTGAGGCAAGCGGCCGCCATCATCCCGCACCGGGCGACCCGTCGAACAGGTTTGCTGGGAGTCCCCGTCGGTCGTGGTCCGCCCCTGAAGAAGGGGCGGGCTTTTTGTTTTCACGTGCCGGGCACTTCGGAAGTGCCCGGCACGTGAAAGTCGCCCTCACCCCCTGCCCCCCTCTCCCGCCAAGCGGGAGAGGGGGAACCCTGTCAAAGGTGGGGGGTTGGAGACCCGGGCGAGGCTTATCCCCGCTCGCCGCGCACGTAGGGCGTGCCCAGCGCGGCCGGCGCGCCGATGCGCTTCCTCAGCGCCTCGCGCGAGCCGATGAAAAGGATCAGGATCACCAGGGCATAGGGCAACATCTGGAGAAAGAAGCCCAGCTTCGGCATGTAGTAGAAGGGATTGGCCAAGCCGAGCAACGTCTGCGGCCCCTGCAGGTCCAGGATCAGGCGGCGGACCGCGCCGAACATATACGCGCCGGCCAGCGCCCGCCATGGGTCCCACTGGGCGAAGATCACCAGGCCGATGGCGATCCATCCCTGGCCCGATGTGGTCAGCTCGCTGAACCAGCCGGGCGATACCGCCAGGCTGATCGTGGCTCCGGCCAGGCCCGCCAACACGCCGCCGACGAAAACGTACAGATAGCGCAGACGATAAACATTGATGCCGAGCGCATCGGCCGCGGACGGATATTCGCCCACCGCGCGCAGATGGAGCCCGGGCCGTGTTCGGTTAATGTAAAACCAGACGGCCGGCGTCAACAGATAGCCCCCGTACACCATCACGCTGTGATTGGTGAAAAAGATCGGCCCGATCACCGGAATGTTGCTCAGGAGCGGCACCGTGTACGAAGGCAACAACGCCACCGTGCCGGCCTTGCTCAATCCCTCCCCTAACACCAGGCTCAATCCGATCCCCATGAAATTCGTCGCCAGGCCGCTCACCACCTGATCGGCCTGAAAGCTGATCGTCACCAGCGCGTGGAGCAGGCTCAGCGCGCCGGCCGCCACCATCGCGAAGAGGACGCCCAACCACGGCTGGCCGATCAACACGGCCGTCTTGTACGCCGTCATCGCGCCGATCAGCATCATCCCCTCGACGCCCAGGTTCATGACGCCGGATCGTTCGGCCAGGATCTCGCCGATGGTCGCGAAGAGCAACACCGTGCCGGTGGCCACGCCGGCCTGGAGGACGATGATCCAGTCAATCATTCAGCACCTCGCCGCACGAGCCGCACCCGATAGCGCAACAGGACATCGCTGGCGATCACGCAGAAGAGGATGACCCCCTGGAGCATGCGTGGCACACCCGAAGGCTGGATCTCGCGTCCGGCCAGGATCAGGCCGCCGAACAGGATCGAGACCAGCACCACCGCGAACGGATTGAGCTTGGCCAACCAGGCGATGATGATGCCCGTGAAGCCGTAGCCGGGCGAGATCGCGCCTTGCAGCCGATGGACCACGCCGGCGATCTCCGACATGCCGGCCAGGCCGGCCAGCCCGCCCGACAGCATCATCACCAGCACGGTGTTGCGCACCATGTTCACGCCCGCGTAATGAGCCGCGCGCGGATTGTCGCCGATCAGCCGGATCTCGTAGCCCCAGCGGCTGCGCTGGAGGATGAACCACACCAGGACGGCCGCGATCAGCCCGAACAGGAAGCCCAGGTGAAGCGTCAGTCCGGCGAAGGCTTCCACGGCGCCGGCGTAATCGGTCAGCCGCGGCAGCCAGGCGTTTTTGGGAAAGACGGGGGACATCTGGAAGCCCCCTTCGCTCCACGCGCCGAACACCCAGTAGAGCACCCACGACACGGCGATGTAGTTCATCATCAGGGTGGTGACCACTTCGTTGACGTTCAACCGGGCCCTCAGATAGCCGGGCAACCAGGCCCACAGCGCGCCGCACAGGAACCCCGCCAGCGCCATGGCGAGCAACATGAGCGGCCGCGGCGCGGTCTTGGGAAGCAAAGGAATCAGGACCACCGCGCTGGCACCCCAGGCGCCCAGGAAGAACTGCCCCTCCGCGCCGATGTTCCACAACCGCATCCGAAACGCCAGCGCGCACGCCAGCCCCACCAGGATGAGCGGCGTGGCCTTGACCAGCGTATCGTTCAGCACGCCCACGCTGCCGAACGCAGCCTTGAAGATGTGTTGATACGAGCGGATCGGATCGCCGCCCGCCAGCGCGATGATCCCGCCGCCGATCACCAAGGCCACGATCAGCGCGCCGGCCGACGTGACGGCGCCCAACCAACGCGGGGCTTCCAGGCGCGGCTCAACGCGCAGGGTGAAAGGCAGGCGAAAACCCGTTGCGGTCGTTTCGGTCATGGCCATTGCTTTCTCACTCCGTAGCCGGGCCGATCGCAGTCTGTTCCAGTTTCTGGCCGGCCATCATCAAGCCAAGCTGCTCCAGGGTAGTCTCCTCCGGCTTCACTTCGCCCATGATCTCGCCTTCGTACATCACGATGATGCGATCGGAAAGCGACATCAATTCGTCGAGCTCCTCGGAGATGAGCAGGATGGCCGTGCCGCGGCTGCGCTCATTGAGCAGCACCTGCTGCACCGCCTCGATCGCGCCGACGTCGAGCCCGCGCGTCGGTTGCACGGCCACGATCAGCTTCGGCCCGGCCGACATCTCGCGCGCCAGAATGGCCTTTTGCAGGTTGCCGCCCGAAAGCAATCGCGCCTGGACGTCTACCGACGGCGCGATGATGTCGTAATCGCTCTTGAGCTTCTCGGCCTGCTGGCGGATCACGGGCCGGTTGAGCACCCAGCCGTCGGAGATGGGCGGCAGCCGGTAGCTCTTCATGATCAGATTGTCGGCCACGCTCAGGGTGGGCGCGGTGCCCACGCCCGTGCGGTCTTCCGGCACATGGGCAATCTGCTGGGCGATGGCCGCGGCCGGCGACCGATTGGCAATGTCGCGGCCGTTGATGACGATCCGGCCGCGGCGACATTTGCGCAGGCCGGTGATCACCTGCGCCAGCTCGCTTTGGCCGTTGCCGGCCACGCCGGCCACGCCGAGAATCTCGCCGCTGCATACCTGCAGCGAAAGTCCCTTCAAGGCCGGCAGGCCGCGGTCGTTGTCGGCCCAGACGTCTTCGACGCTCAACACCACCTCTCCCCGGCGGGCCGGCGGCTTCTGCACGGTGAACACCACCTCGCGACCGACCATCAACTGCGCAAGCTGGCGCTTGGTCACCGACTTCGCATCCAGCCCGGCGGCGGTCACCCGGCCGTGTTGCAATACGGTGATCCGGTGGGCGATGGAGAGCACCTCGTCCAGCTTGTGGCTGATGAAAACGATCGAGTGCCCGCCGGCGACCATATCGCGCAGGGTAACGAACAGCTCTTCGACCTCCTGCGGGGTCAAGACGGCCGTCGGCTCGTCCATGATGAGCACCCGCGCGCCCCGGTAGAGCATCTTGAGGATCTCCACGCGCTGCTGTTCGCCGACCGACAGTTGCCAGATCTTGGCCCTGGGATCTACCTTCAAGCCATAGCGGGCTTGCAGCTCCAGGATCTGGCGGTCGAGCTGCGCCAGGCGGAGGAAGAAACGCGGGGTATCCAGGCCGAGCACGATGTTCTCGGTGACGGTCTGCGAAGGGACCAGCATGAAGTGCTGGTGGATCATGCCGATGCCGGCGGCGATGGCATCGCGCGGGGAGTTGAAGTGGACGCGCCGGCCGTTCACCAGGATCGTGCCCTGGTCGGGCCGATAAAGGCCGGCCAGGATGTTCATCAGGGTGCTCTTGCCCGCCCCGTTTTCGCCGAGCAAGGCATGCACCTCGCCCTGGCGCAGCACGAAATCCACGTGATCGTTGGCCAGGACGCCGGGGAAGCGTTTGACGATGCCGTGCATCTCCACGGCGTTCACGGGTTCGGGCATAGAATCCTCACGGGGGGAGGAAGAAGGTAGACAGGTAGACAGGTAGACAAGTAGACAGGTAGACAAGTAGACAAGGATCATTGTCTACTTATTTCCTTGTTTACTTGTCTACTTATTTCCTTGTCTACTTGCCTACTTATTTCCTTGTCTACCTTCTCACTGTTTCGGCAGCTCTGCGGTGATGCCCTCGGCCCACCAGTACATGCAGTACTTGCACTTCAGGCCTTCGGCGCCGGGCGGGAACTGATCCAGATCGGCCTGTTGCATCTTCTCGCCTTTGGGCACGATGACCTTGCCCTTGTTGTCTTTGATTTCACCGGCAAACACATCGAAGCGGGTGAATTCGCCCTTCAGCATCTTGGCCAGGAGATCTTTGACCTCTTTGATGACTTCAGGCGGCAGGTCTTCCATGCCCTTCGTCAGCTTCTGGCCTTCCATCAGGCCATAGATGCCCAGGCCACCGGAATTCGCGTCGAAGTATTGCCACCCCGGCTTGTAGGTGCCGGCCTGCACTTGCTTGGTGATGTCGGCATAGATGGGGCCCCAGTTCCAATAGGGCGCGGTGAGGCAGCGCTCCACCTTGCAGGAGCCCACCCAGTCGTAGGTGACACCCCACTTGCCCTTGGCCTGCGCCACATCGGCCACGGCCGGCGTGTCCGCGCCGGTGAAGACCACCTGGGCGCCGGCATCAAACAGCGATTCGGCAGCCTGCTTCTCGATGACCGGATCGTGCCAGGTGTTGATCCAGCGCACGTCCATGGTGCATTCGGGGCACGTCTTCTTCATGCCGAGCGCGATGGCGTTGCCCAGACGCAGCTCTTCGGGGATCGGGAAGGTGGCCATGTAGCCGAGCTTGGGATTGCCGTCCTTCTTGGCGCGCGCGCCGGCGATCATGCCCGCCAGGTATTTCATGTTTTCCATCGCGCCGAACAGGTTGCCGAAGTTCTTCTCGTTGGATTTATAGCCGCTGATGTGGACGAACATGACCTTGGGGAACTCGTTGGCGACCGTCTCCATCGGATCCATGAAGCCGAACGAGGTGCCGAAGATCAGGTTGAAGCCCTTGCGGGCCAGGCTGCGAAACACCTGCTCCGAGTCGGTGCCTTCGGGCACGTTTTCGACGTAGGCGACATTCACGTTGGGCACGTTGGCCTTGATGTACTCGAGGCCTTCGTAGTGGGCCTGGCTCCAACCGCCGTCATCGTGAGGGCCGATCAGAACCATGGCGACGTTGAACTTGCCCTGGACGACATCGGGGATCTGCAAGGCCGGCTTTTCCGGGGCTTTGGTCGGCTCGGCCGCCTTGGGCGCTTCCGGGGCTTTGGTCGGCTCGACTTTGACGGCCGGCGCGGGCGCGGGGGCAGGCGCACAGGCGCCCACAATGAGAGACAGAACGGTCAACAGGGCCACCAGGCCCCAAAGGCGTTTGTGCAACATGGTGCTCCTCCTTCTGGGTGACATGCGGAATGCGAATCGTCGGCAAACGGAGAAAATACGCAATCGGTCGCTCGATCACCACCTTTCTGTCGGGGTACAATCCTTCATGCGTGAATCGGCCGGTACCGCTAGGATTACAATCGCTATTCTAGCTGAAAGCTGTATTTCTGCAAATGACTGGCGTCATGTGGATGTGGTATAATCGGCCAAATTGTACGTGATAGGAGAGGGAAACGATGGAACTGAATGGCCTGATACGCGTGGCGCGGGGCGACGCACCGGCCGATCTGGTGTTGCGCAACGCCCAACTGGTGAACGTCTATTCGGGCGAGATCTACCCCACCGATGTGGCGATCTACAATGCCCGTGTCGCCGGCATCGGCCCCGGCTACGAGGGACTACGCGAGATTGATCTGGCCGGTAGCTACCTGGCGCCCGGCCTGATAGACGCCCACGTCCACATCGAAAGCTCGATGGTGGGCGTGCGCCAGTTCGCGGCCGCGGTCGTGCCGCGCGGGATCACCTCGGTCATCGCCGATCCGCATGAGATCACCAACGTGTTGGGTCTCGACGGCATTCGTTACATGTTCGATCAGGCGAAGTACGGCCAGCTCAGCATGTTCGTGATGGTGCCTTCATGTGTCCCGGCCACCCACATGGCCACCGCCGGCGCCTATCTGGAGGCGAAGGACATCGTCGCGCTGCAAAACGACCGCTGGGTGCTCGGCCTGGGCGAGATGATGAACTATCCGGGGGTGGTCAACGAGGACCCGACCACGCTGGAGAAGATCGAGGCATTCAAGAGTCGGGTGCTCGACGGCCACGCGCCCGGCCTGACGGGCAAGGCGTTGAACGCCTATCTGGCCGCCGGCATCGGTTCGGATCACGAATGCACGACGGTCGAGGAGGCGCGCGAGAAGCTGCGCCTGGGCATGTACGTCCTCATTCGAGAGGCCACCAATGCGCACAATCTGGGCGAGCTGTTGCCGCTGCTTTCGTGCGATAATGCCCGGCGCATCTGCTTCTGCACCGACGATCGCCACCCCGCCGACTTGTTGGACGAGGGGAGCGTGGATCACCTGGTGCGCGCGGCCATTCGGGGGGGCGTAGATCTGGTGACGGCGATCCGCATGGCCACCCTCAACACGGCCGAATGGTTTCGGCTTTACGATCGCGGGGGCATCCGGCCCGGCAGCCGCGCCGACCTGATCGTCTTCGACGATCCCCGGGAGTTTCGCGTCCGGCTGGTGATCCGCAGCGGCCAGGTGGTAGCCGAGAACGGCCAACTGTTGCCGTTCGAGTTGCCCGATCGGCCTTCTTACCTGCGCGGCTCGATGAACGTCAACTGGCACACGGTAGATTTCACCATTCCGGCCGAAGGGCGCTATGCGCACGTCATCGGCGCCGTGCCCGATAGCCTGATCACCGAAGATCGCATTCTGGAAATCCCCACGGCTTCGGGCTTCGCGGTTCCCGATATCGAGCGCGATATCCTCAAGATGGCCGTGATCGAGCGGCACATGGCGACCGGCCGGGTGGGCAAGGGATTCGTGCAGGGGCTGGGATTGCGCCGGGGCGCGATCGCGTCCACCATCGCGCACGATCATCACAACCTGGTGGTCGCGGGCACCGATAACATCTCGCTCTCGACCGCGGCCGGCGCCATTGCGGATATGGGCGGCGGGTTGGCCGTGGCCGATGGGGTGCGCATCCTGGCCCGGCTGCCGCTGCCGATCGCCGGGCTGATGTCTAACCGGCCGATCACCGAGGTGCGCCGCCAGCTCGACGAGGTGATTGAGGCCGCGCATAGCCTGGGCACCAGTCTCCATGATCCTTTTATGACGCTCAGCTTCCTGGCGCTGGAGGTGATTCCGCATCTGAAGCTGACGGACATGGGGTTGGTGGACGTGGATCAGTTTAAATTCGTGCCATTGTGGGTGGAGTAGGGGAGATTCAGGTGGCGCAGGCTTGAAGCCCGCGCCACCTGAGGTCAATTGGTGTTCAGATATGCGTCGGCCTTCTTCAGCCACTCGATGATCTGGATCCCCTGCGGGCACTTCGACTCGCACTCGCCGCACTCCAGGCACCGATCGGCGCGCTCCTCGGCGCTCAGCCAGCGCACATAGCTCTGACGCGCCCGCTCCGGCGCATTGTAGACGATGGCCATGTTGTAGAATTCGAAGATGCGCGGGATCGCCACGTTGTTCGGGCACGGCTGACAATACTTGCAGTCGGTGCACGGGATGGGCGTGAGCGCGCGATATTGGTCGCGCACGCGGGCGATCAGCTCCAGGTCGGCGGCCGACAGATTGCCCACCGTCGCATGTTCGGCGCTGGCGATGTTCTCCTGCACTTGTTGCATAGTGCTCATGCCGCTCAGCACCACCGAGACCTCGGGCTGATTCCAGAGCCAGCGCAGCGCCCATTCGGCCGGGGTGCGCCGGACGGTCGCGGCGGCCCACAGTGCCTGAACGCTGGCCGGCGGCGGCCCGGCGAGCAAGCCCCCGCGCAACGGCTCCATGACGACAACCGCCAGGCCGCGCTCGGCGGCCAAGCGGAGGCCACGCACCCCCGCCTGATGATGTTCGTCCATGTAGTTATATTGGATCTGGCACATGGCCCAGCCGTCATACTCGTCCAGGATCTGCTGAAACACCTCGAAGCTGTCATGGAACGAGAAGCCCAGATGCCGAAACTTGCCCTCGGCCATCTTGCGCTCGGCCCACTCGCGCACGCCCAAATCGCGCACCTTCTGCCAGCGCTCCGCGCGCAATCCGTGCAGCAGATAGAGGTCAAGCGCGTCGGTCTGGAGCCGCTCCAGTTGTTCATCCAGATAACGGTCGAAGTCATCGGCCGATTGGACCATCCAACACGGCATCTTGGTGGCCAGCTTGACGCGCGCGCGATAGCCGTCCTGCAAAACGCGGCCGAGCAGCCGCTCGCTGTTGCCCTGGTGATAGGGATAAGCGGTGTCCAGATAATTTACGCCATGATCTATCGCATAGCGGAGCATGCGCGTGGCCTCTGCCTCATCAATCTGCCCCGCGTCGCCGGCGATGGTGGGCAGGCGCATCGCGCCGAAGCCGAGCGCCGACACCTGCCAGCCGAGCCGTCCGAATGTACGATACTTCATGATGTTTCTCTCCTTTGGACAAGGAATGTCAGCAAGGTTACACAATTATAGCACCGTTTGACAGAGACACCAAGGCGTGCTAAAAGAATTCCAGATGCTGCGGCCAATTACACAGAGGTCTTCGACCCCTCAGCGCTCTCGGCGCCTCTGTCGTGCGGTTTCCGGTTCCACATCCGGGTTTGGCTTATCTTGGTTCTCCAGCTTCTGGCGGGACAAGAGGCATTTCGGCAATTCCGGATGCAGTGAGTCCCCCTGACCCCGCCCCCCGCAAGCGGGGGGCGGGGAGCCCTCGAAAGGGGTATTTTGGCCGCCTTCGGCGGCCAAAATACCCCGCTATTCGCTTCGCCCCTTCCCCGCCTGGCGGGGAAGGGGCCGGGGGATGGGGCCACGCAAGCTGCGAGTCCTACCGTCTTCCCACCAAAAGCCGCAGAGTCCCTATATTTCAAGGAGGTGTTCCGATGCTCGATTTCACCCTCTCCGAAGAGCAAGAGATGATCCGCGACACGGCGCGGCGGTTCGCCCAAAGGGAGATCTTGCCCGCCGCCGAACACTACGACCGCAGCGACGAATACCCCTGGCCCATCATCAAAAAGGCGCAGAAGCTAGGGCTGCTCAGCTCCAACATTCCGCCGGAATACGGCGGCCCGGGACTGGGCGTGTTGGAAGAGTGCCTCATCAACGAGGAGCTGGCCTGGGCCTGTTCGGGCATTCAGACGGCGATCATGCTGAACAACTTGGCCGCCTGGCCGATCCTGCTGGCCGGCACCGCAGAACAGAAGCAGCGCTATCTGCCGCGCTTGACCGCCGGCGGCGAGCTGGCCGCCTATGCGC
Source organism: Chloroflexota bacterium (assembly GCA_037445695.1). Lineage (GTDB taxonomy): Bacteria > Chloroflexota > Anaerolineae > CG2-30-64-16 > CG2-30-64-16 > CAKZKT01. Next base: position 13,801 of record JBBIKA010000024.1, on the reverse strand, counting down.
TTACGGAACCCGCGGCCGGCTCCGATGTGGCGGGCATTCAGATGACCGCGGTGCGCCGCGGGGACGAATACATCCTGAACGGCACCAAGACCTGGATCACCAACGCGCCGGTCGCCGGCTTCTTCGTCGTGTTCGCCAAGACCGATCCGGCCGCGCGGCACCAGGGCATCACCGCGTTCATCGTGGAGCGCGACCGGCCAGGAGTCACCTGCGGCAAGCCGATCCCGAAGATGGGCCAACACGCGGCCTGGACGGGCGAGATCGCCCTGGAAGATGTGCACGTGCCGCTGGAAGCGCGATTGGGGGGCGAAGGGGAAGGCTTCTTGCTCGCCATGCGCGTCTTCGATCACTCCCGGCCGCCGGTGGCCGCGGCGGCCGTCGGCGTGGCCCGGCGGGCGCTCGATGAGGCGCTGCGCTATGCCCAGGAGCGCCGCGCGTTCGGCAAGCCGCTCATCGCGAACCAGGCCATCAGCTTCATGCTGGCCGACATGGCGCTGAACATCGAGGCCGCGCGCCTCCTCACCTGGAAGGCAGCCTGGCTCGTAGATCACGGCCAACCCAACGTCAAGGAGGCCGCTTTCGCCAAGGCCTTCGCGGCCGATATGTGCATGCAGGCCACCACCGACGCGGTCCAGGTCTTCGGCGGCTACGGCTATGGCCGCGAGTATCCGGTCGAGAAGCTGATGCGCGACGCCAAGATCTACCAGATCTACGAGGGCACCAGCCAGATCCAGCGCGTGATCATCGCCCGTGAGCTGACCAAGAGCTGAACCCGCGTCCTATTTCGTCGCCAAGAGATAGCCGGCGCCGTCGGGGCCGGCCATGGTGCCGTGCACCACCCCCTGGGGAATCTCGATGCGATCGCCCGGCGCCAGCTCGAGCAGGCGGCGCTCGGCCGGCAGGATCACCGTCAGGCTGCCGCTAATGAGCCAGACCAGCTCCGGGTAGATGTGTGCGTGCGGAGGATAGCCCGTGGCCGGCTCGCTCGACCATTTCACGACCTGATAACCCGCGGCCGCGAGCCGGCCGCGCAACGCCTCTTCGTTGGGCCGGCCCGGTTCATCCCACAAGATCAGCCGGGGGACCGGCCTGAGAGGCGCCGGAAAGGGCAAAATGCGGACGCGAACTCTACCTTCTCCGGCCGGGTGTGCTTGTTCGTCCATCACGCGATCTCGGCCAACACCGTTCCCATGTCGGCGACCGTATAGCCGCCCAACGCCTCGACGCGCGCCTGGAACGCCGGATCTCGCACGATCGCCAGCAGCGGCGCCAGGAGCGGATCGTCGTAGAAACGCGCCGGGATGATGAGATCGTAGCGCTCCTCGTCGAGGGGCACGAAATCAAGGCCCAGCGCGCGGGCGGCGGCCAGGATGCCCGGGCCGCAATCGGCCGCGCCCGAAGCGACCGCGGCCGCTACGGCCAGATGCGTGAACTCCTGGCGCTCGTAGCCCTGGATCTGGCGCGGGTGGATGCCCGCCTGTTTCAGGCGGTAATCGAGCAGGATGCGGGTGCCCGCGCCGCGTTGCCGGTTGATGAAGGTGACGTCGGGCCGGGCCAGATCGGCCAGGGTGCGGATCCCCTTCGGATTGCCGGCCGGCACGATCAACCCCTGCACGCGGCGCACGAAGCCGATCACCCGCACGGGAACGCCGGGCAGGTAGCGCCGGATGTACGGCAGATTGTACTCGCCGGTCGCCTCGTCCAGCAGGTGCGCGCCGGCCAGGTGCGCCTCCCCGCGGCCGAGCGCCAACAAGCCGCCCAGGCTGCCGACGTTGGCCGAGCTGAGCCGCCAGCCCGGCTGCCGGCGGCCCAGCTCGTCGGCCAACAGATCGAGGGTCAGGTCGTGGCTGCCGATAGCCACGATCGTGTGACGAATGGCGGCCGGCGAGCGGTAGAGCGCCACGGTGACAGGCGTGCCCGGCTCGAAGCCCCCTTCCCCGCGCGGGATGCGCACAATTCCATCGGCCCGCACCAGCGACATCAACACGCCGGATCCGCCCGGCAGGGGGGTGGCCACCACGCGATCGCCCACCTGGCCCACCGTGACGCGCAGAAATTCCTCTTCCCCTTCCGGGCTAACCACCTTGCGCGTGATCGTGGCGGTGATCTCGGCCGGCGGCTCGACCGGCCGGCCCAGCCAGCGCGCAAGCGTGGGCCTGACGACCAGCTCGCACGTGATCGCGGCCGATACCGGATAGCCCGGCAACCCGATGACCGGGACCCACCGTTTGCCGTGGGTCGTTGGCTGTTGGCCGTCGGCCGCCTCTTCCGGCAGCTCGATCAACCCCAGGATCACCGGATGCCCCGGCCGGATGGCCATGCCGTGCACCAGCACCTGGCCCAGTTCGGCGATGATGCGGGCGGTGAAATCTTCGGAGCCGGCCGATGAACCGGCATTGACGATCACCAGGTCGTGATCGCGGCCGGCTTCCAGGATGCGCGCCCGGATCGCGGCGTAATCGTCCTTGAGCGGCGGCAGGCGGGTGACGGCCGCGCCCCATTCGCCGATCATGGCGCCCAACACCAGCGAGTTATATTCGATGATGTCGCCCGGTCGCACGTTGCTGCCCGGCGGCACCAGTTCGGTGCCCGTCGGCTGGATGGCCACGCGCGGCTTGCGGCGCACGCAGAGCCGGGCATGGCCGGCCCCGGCCGCCGCGCCGACGTCCTGCGGCCGCAACTGATGGTTGGCCGGCAGGATCAGTTCGGTGGCCACCATGTCTTCGCCCATCGGCCGCACGTGTTGCCACGGCGGCACCGCTGCCAACACCTCGATCGCGCCCTGGTCGCCTTGCCCGTTTGCCGCTTCAGCTCCTTTCCGCACCTGTACATCTTCCACCATGATCACCGCGTTCGTGCCGGGGGGCAAGGGGTCGCCGGTGTCCACGTAGAACGCCTGTTGGCCGATGGTCAGGTAGACCGGCCGCGTTTCCGACGCGCCGCGCGTCTCTTCGGCGCGCACCGCGTAGCCGTCCATGGCGGCCGCGTGATAGTGGGGCGAAGAGATCAGCGCCCACACCGGCTCGGCCGTAATGCGGCCGGCCGCGTCCTCCAGCGCCACCCATTCGCCCTCCAGGGGCCGATCGAGGCCAACCCGTGCCAGGGCCGCGAACCAGCGCTCCAGGGCCTCTTCGCGTGGGATGTCTTCCAGGTATGGCGAATGAGCATGATGTTCGGTCATGGCGTAGTCACTCCGATGGGCGCAATGCCGCGCGCACCGGGCTCCCATCGCCCCCGACGATCTTGAGCGGGAGGGCGACCAGTTCGTACAGGCCGTCGGCTGCGCGAGACAGGTCCAGCCACTCCAGGATGGCGATGCCGTGGCGATAGAGCGCGCGATGCACCGCCAGATCGGTGCTCTCCGGCGGATCTACCGACGGTGCGTCGGTGCCGTACAGGCAGATGCCCAGGCGCCCCAGATGGTCGGCCAGCGCCTCGGTCGGAAAGGGATAGGCCGCGGGGAACACGGTCGGATCGGTCGGGCTGGCCGACGAACGCACGAGCAGCCGCGGCGCGCGGCGCAGGTCCACATGGCCGAAGTCGGCCGGCGTCAGGGGGCCGGCCGCGCGCGGCGCGGTGACCACCTGGGCCGGCCCCCAGAAGAGCGCCAGATCGAGATCGGCGATCGCGGGAGCGCAATCGGCAAAGTGGTGCGGCGCGTCCACATGCGCGCCGGTGTGCGCGCTCAGCGCCAGGGCCGACAGGTTGACGGCCGCCCCTGCGTGCCGGCTGGCAAGCGCGCGGATGACAAACGGCGGATCGCCCGGCCATACGGCCAGGTCGGCCGCCAACGGTCGGCTGATGTCAATGATCGGCATGGCCGATATTATAAAACAGGTGGCGCAAATTGTACCAGTTCAACGCGCCGCGTAACTGTTCAGCGTTATCCCGCGCATTGCGCCTCGGGAGCGGACCCTCACCCCCTGACCTCCTCTTCCGCTTGGCGGGAGAGGAGGAAGCCCGGTCAAGAGCGGGGTTTTGGGGCCGCTTTGCGGCCCCAAAACCCCGCAATAGAAGGACTTCCCCGCCCCGCAAGCGGGGGCGGGGAATCCTTTTGAAAGGGGTATTTTGGCCGCCGAAGGCGGCCAAAATACCCCACTATCAGCTTCACCCCTTCCCCGCCGGGCGGGGAAGGGGCTGGGGGATGGGGCCACGCAAGTTGCGAGCCCTACCATCTTCCCACCAAAAGCCGTAGAGCCACATGTACCGCGCCGCGGCCGCGCGGCGCCTGGTTGCCTGATATTTGCGTCGAATTTGACTTGACATCTATCCTATCTGATGCTATCCTTATGCCGCTTCTATTTAAGGCGGCATATAGCGCGAGTCAGGGAAAGCGGTCATTCACCTTTTGCGCTCCATCCCGAAAGGAGGTGATCGAGTGGCGTCTGCGATGCGTCCGGTTGCGGGGCAACTTGCGCGTCGTCAGCCGCCGAAGCCTGGAAACTCCGAACCTTTTCCTTGGGCCGTCTGGTTCTGTCCGCGTTTCATCTTCCATTACACCCCTATCAGGAGGAGACAATGTCTGGCAAGAAGTGGTCCGTCGCGCTGGGTGTGATCATCATCCTCAGCATGATCCTGAGCGCCTGCGCGGCTCCGACGCCGCAGGTCGTCGAGAAGGTCGTCGAGAAGCCGGTGGAGAAGGTCGTCCAGGCTACGGTCGTGGTCGAGAAGGAAAAGGTGGTCGAGAAGGTGGTGACCCCGACGCCGGTGCCGCCGACCCCCGTGCCGACCAAGCCGGCCGAGAAGCCGGCCGACACGGCCGTGATCGCGCTACAACAGGAGCCGGACACCTTGCATCCCATGATCGGCGCTATGATGGCCCGCACCATCGTGCTGGCGCCCGTCTTCGTGGGCTGCATGAGCCAAAACGACAAGGCCGAGTGGGTGCCGTTGGGCTGCGAGAGCGTGCCGACGATTGACAACGGCGGCGCCAAGTGGGTGGGCGAAGGAGCCGACCGGCACCTGGAGGTCACCTACAAGATCAAGAAGGGCTGGCGCTGGACCGATGGCACGCCGGTGACCAGCAAGGACGTGCTGGCCTGGTGGAAGCTCTACATGGATCCCGAGTTCGAGGTGGCCAGCCGCGTGGGCATCGAGAAGATCTACGATATCAAGGCCGTGGACGACAACACCGTTACGGTGATCTGGATGAGCCACAACCAGGCCAAGGCGGCCGAGGCCGGCACCTTGAAGGGCAACGTGCCGTTCGAGAAGTTCGTGGATGACTACAAGGAGAATGCCTATTCGGCCACGGGCCAGCCGGTCGTAGATCCGGTTTATTGGACCTTCATCGGCTGGATGCCGGCGCACATCATCAGCAAGACGCCGGCCAAGGACCAGGCCAAGAGCGACTTCGCCAAGAAGCCGGTCGGCGATGGCGCGTATGTGGTCAAGGAGTGGAAGGCGGGCCAGGAGATCGTGCTGGAGAAGAGCGACAAGCCGTTCCCGTTGGGCGACCCCAAGATCAAGACGATCGTCTGGCGCTTCTTCGGCGAGAGCAAGGCCGTGATCGCGGCCCTGCAGAAGGGCGAGATTGACGCCATCAGCAGCGTGGCCGGCCTGGGCGCGGCGGACTCGCCCGACCTGGACAAGATCGCGGCCGCCGGCATCTACAAGCTCTGGTGGTACAACGAGTACTCCTGGGAGCACATTGACCTGAACACCACCAAGTTCCCGCTGGACGACGTCAAGGTGCGCCAGGCGCTCTACTACGCCACCGACAAGAAGACGATGATTGACACGCTGTACTACGGCAAGTACGCTTCGGCGGAACTGCCCGGCGCCATCCTGAAGACCAACAGCCAGTACTACACCGAGGACTATACCAAATACACCTACGATCCGGCCAAGGCCAAGGCGTTGCTGGCCGAAGCCGGCTGGGACTGCAAGTCGCTGCCGTGCACCAAGAAGGTGGGCAATGAGACCAAGAAGCTGGAGATCACCCTGATGACCACCGACCGGGCCGACCGCCAAAAGATCGCGCAGGCGATCCAGGCGCAGTGGAAGGGCATCAACGTCGGCGTGAACCTCCAGTTCCTGTACGGTCGCGGCCTCTTCGCCACCTGCTCGGCCGGCGGCCCGCTGAACTGCCGCACCTTCGACGCGGCCATCTACACCTGGGTCGGCGGCGACGATCCCGGGTTCTGGGGCCTCTACAACTGCGCGGGCATTCCGACCAAGGAGAACAACTACTCCGGCCAGAATACTCCGGGCTGGTGCAACAAGGAAGCGGATAAGGCCTTGAACGACGCCGAGAACAACGCCGACATCATCGTGTCGGTGCCCAAGCGCAAGGCGGCCTACGCGCCGTTCTTCAAGGCCTGGACCACCGAAGTGCCGGTCATCCCGCTGTGGGTGAACGCTGTGCCGGTGGCGGCCCGCACGGGCTTCAAGAACTACACCTGCGGCCCGACCAGCTCGGCGCCGTGCGGTTGGAACGCCTGGCAGTGGGAGTTGAGCAAGTAGCCTCGCCGGGCTGTAAGATGCGCCCTCGGGTGTCCGGCCGTCCGGCGAGCGCCGGGCACCTGGGGGATGCCTGAGCTTCAGCCGCCAGGAACGCTTCGCCTGACGCTCTCCTGGCGGCTGATTTGTACAGAGGGATGCCTGATGACCACCTTCATCATACGGCGGTTGATCCAGTCGGTTGTGCTGCTTTTCTTTGTTTCCATCCTCATCTACGTCATCCTCAACATCGTGCCGGGTGGCCCATTCGATCTGCTGAAACTCTCGAATCCGCGACTGGGGCAATCGCACATTGAGCGCCTGAACGCGCTGCTCGACCTGGACAAACCGCTGTTGCCGGGCTGGTACTGCCCCAAGGAGGCCGGCGTGCCATTGCCGTGCCGGCTCGATCAGGGCCGTTATTTGCGCTGGCTCGGCAAGGTCGTCAAGGGGGATATGGGCCAGTCGTGGACTCTGAAGCCGGGCACGCCGGTGTTGGAATTGATCTGGGGCCGGTTGGGCTATACGGTGTTGCTCATGGGCCTTTCCACCCTCCTGGCGATCATCCTGGCGGTGCCGATCGGCATCTTTTCCGCCGTCAAACAGTACTCGGTCACCGATTATATCGTCACGGCGCTGGCCTTCTTCGGCCAATCCATGCCCACCTTTTGGACCGGCCTGATGGCCATCGCCATCTTCTCGGTGGCTTTGGGCTGGTTTCCCACCGGCGGGGTGCGGGCGGCCGGCGCCGAAGGGGATATCATCGAGGCGCTGGGGCGCATCTTTTCCCTGGGGCGCACCTACCCCGAGCTGGCAGGCAAGGAGCTGGCGACCATCCTGGACGGCCTGCATCACGTGGCCCTGCCGACCCTGGTCCTGACCTATTTCAACATGGCCGGCTGGGTGCGTTACACGCGCACTTCGATGCTCGAGGTGTTGCGCCAGGATTACATGCGCACGGCGCGCGCCAAGGGCCTGAAGGAGCGGGTCGTGATCCTCAAACACGGCCTGCGCAACGCCTTGATCCCGTTGATCACCATCCTGGCCCTGGCGATTCCGGGCCTGTTTGGCGGCGCGATCATCACCGAGACGATCTTTTCCTGGCCGGGCATGGGACGCCTGAACATAGATGCCATCTCGGTGGTGGATTGGCCCGTGGTACAGGGGCTGTTGGTCATCGAGGCGTTCCTGTTGATCTTCTCGAACCTGGTGGCCGATGTGATGTACGCGGTGGTGGATCCGCGGATTCAGTATAGCTGAACCGACAACTGAACGGTGGGAGTCGCACTTCATGACAGCAACGACAGCGGAGCAACTTCTCGGCCGCGAGCCGATTCCGGTCTCGAAGCCGGTCAGTCAATGGGGATTGGCATGGCGGCGCCTGCGCCGCCACAAGCTGGCGATGCTCGGCCTGTTCATCTTGATCGTCGTGGTCCTGGTCAGCGCGGCCGCGCCGATCATTGCGCCCTATGACTACGAGGAAATTGACCTGCGCAAGCCTTATGCGCCGCTCTTCACGCCCGGCAATGAGGGCCGGCCGGTCCACATCTTGGGCACCGATGCCCTGGGCCGCGACATCTTTTCGCGGCTGCTCTATGCCGGCCGCTACTCGCTCCTGGTCGCGCTCATCACCACGGCCTTGACGGTCATCGTCGGCACGATCATCGGCGCGGTGGCGGGCATCTCCGGCGGCTGGGTGGACACGCTGTTGATGCGCTTCGCCGACCTGCTCCTGACGCTGCCGACGTTGCCCTTGCTGCTGGTCCTTTCCAGCAGCCTGCGCCAGTTTGTGGCGCTGCAGAATTTCCTGGGCTCGCAGCTCAGCGTGGTGATCATCATCTTCGTGCTGTTGATCTTCGGCTGGATGGGTCTCTCCCGCCTGGTGCGCGGCTCGGTGCTCAGCCTGCGCGAGCAAGATTTCATCGCGGCCACGCGGGCGCTCGGCGGCAACCAGGCGCGCATCATCTTCGGCCACCTGATCCCCAACTCGCTGGCGCCGATCATCGTGGCGGCCACCCTGGGCTTCGGCGGCGTGATCATCTCGGAATCGGCGCTGTCGTTCCTGGGCTTCGGCGTCATGCCGCCCACCCCCACCTGGGGCAACATGCTCAACGAGGCGCGCGGCGCGCCGCTGGACTATCTCTTCACACAGACCCTTTCGCCCGGCCTCTTCATCTTCGTCACCGTGCTCGCCATCAACTTCCTGGGCGATGGGCTGCGCGACGCGTTGGATCCGCGGTTGAAGCTGTAGGGCCAACGTCGTGAGGCGAGCCTGGTCTGGCCGTTACAAGAGGGGAAGATGGTCGGAAAGCCGCCGACGGAGAGGTTGCGGGTCAATCTCGTCGGCATGTTCATTGCGTTGATCGGTTTCAGCCTGGTGACGGTCTTCGCCACCATCGCGCTGGCGGCACAGGATCCGCTCTGGTTCTGGCCCCGCTTCGAGGAGCGTCCAACGCGGATCATCGTCTATCAGGGAGGACGACGCAGCGTGTTCGAGCCGGGCCAGGTTGGCTATGTGGAGCTGGCCGAGGCCGTGCGCGCGAGCCTGGCGCAGGGCGCCGTGCGCTCGTCGGGGATCGGGCTGTCGGCCGCCTCGCTGGAGGACGCCTACAGCCTGTATCTGACGGTCGAGGCGTTCTTCGACCGACCGGTGAAGCTCCATGCCGGCTTCAACACCGGCTGGCCCACCCAGATGCTCTTTCCGATCACCGGCCGCCATGCCGATCAGCCGGTCGTATTTTTGGGTAGGAACGGTCAATACATGGCAAACGGCCCGGTCCTGCGCACGGTAGAGCCGCTGCGCAACGCCCTCCAGGCCCTGGGCTTTGCACCATGAATATCCCAATCCCCAATACCCAACACCCAAACCAAGGAGTATCCCGAGTGAACCACGTCAATACCGCTCCTTCGCCCGACGGACAACACATGCTCGAGGTGCGCGGGCTGAAGACCTATTTCTTCACCGAAGCCGGCGTGGTCAAAGCAGTGGATGGAGTGGATTTCTACATAGACCGCGGAGAGGTGCTCGGCCTGGTGGGCGAATCGGGTTGCGGCAAGAGCGTAACCTCGTTTTCGATCATGCGGCTCGTCGGCGTGCCGGGCCGGATCGTGGACGGCCAGATCCTCTTCGACGGCCAGGACCTGGTGCAACTCTCCGAGGCCGAAATGACCCGGATCCGCGGCAATCGGATCTCGATGATCTTTCAGCAGCCCACGTCGTGCCTGAACCCGGTGTTCCGCGTCGGCGATCAGCTCTCGGAGGTGCTGGAGATCCATCAGGGGCTGGGCAAGAAAGTGGGCCGGGCGCGGGCGATCGAACTGCTCAAGCTGGTAGGCATTCCGGAGCCGGAGAAGCGGGTGGATGCTTACCCGCATGAGCTTTCGGGCGGCATGGCGCAGCGCGTGATGATCGCCATGGCGCTGGCGTGTTTGCCCGAACTCCTCATCGCCGATGAGCCGACCACCGCTCTCGACGTGACCATCCAGGCCCAGATCCTCGATCTGCTGCGCCGGCTCCAGTCGGAGATGGGCACGGCGATCATCTTGATCACCCACGACCTGGGCATTGTGGCCGAGATGTGTCAGCGGGTGGCGGTGATGTACGCCGGCCGCATCGTCGAACAGGCAGATGTCGTGACCATCTTCGAGCAACCCCAGCATCCCTATACCATAGGCCTGCTCAACTCGGTGCCCGTCCTGGGGGTTGTCAAGGACCGGCTCGATGTGATTCCGGGCAACGTGCCCAACCTGGTGAATTTGCCGCCAGGATGCCAGTTCGCGCCGCGCTGTCGGGCCCGCATCGAACATGGCTTGACCATCTGCACCGAGCAAGAACCGGAATTGAAGCCGGTAGCGCCGGGCCACACCGTGCGCTGTTGGCTGTATCAGTAGGAGCCATTATGACCGATCGGAACGAAGACCTCGTCGTTGTCCAGGACCTCAAGAAGTACTTTCCCATCAAGAGCGGCCTGCTCCAACGCGTGACGGGCTATGTCAAGGCCGTGGACGGCGTGAGCTTTACCATTCGCAAGGGGGAGTGCCTGGGTTTGGTGGGCGAATCGGGGTGCGGCAAGACGACCGTGGGCCGCGCCATCCTGCGCCTGATCCCGCCGACCTCCGGCAGCGTTCACTTTCGGGGGGTAGATCTGGCCCAGGCCGATGCTCGTACCATGAAGCAGTTGCGCCGCAACATGCAGATCGTCTTTCAGGATCCTTATTCCTCTCTTGATCCGCGCGTGCCGATCGGCGAAAGTATCGCCGAGGGGTTGTTGATTCACGGCATGAAAGACAAAGAGCAGCGCAACGCGGCCGTGCTGGAAATGCTGCGCAAGGTAGGGCTGGAGGAATATCATCGCGAGCGATATCCCCACGAGTTTTCCGGCGGCCAACGCCAGCGCATCGGCATCGCGCGGGCCTTGATCCTGCGCCCCGAATTCGTCGTCTGCGATGAGCCGGTGAGCGCGCTGGACGTCTCGGTGCAGTCGCAGGTGCTCAACCTGCTGCGCGATCTACAACGCGAGTTCGGCCTTACCTACCTCTTTATCGCCCACAACCTGAGCGTCGTCGAGCATATCAGCGATCGGGTGGCGGTGATGTACCTGGGGAAGATGGCGGAGCTGGCCGACCGCGAGGAGCTGTTCCGCAATCCCTTGCATCCCTATACGCAAGCGCTGATGTCGGCCATCCCGATCCCGAATCCCAGGCTCAAGCGTCAGCGCATCATCCTGTCGGGCGATGTGCCTAGCCCGGTCAATCCGCCTCCGGGGTGTCGTTTCCATACCCGTTGCCCCGTCGCCGAGGAGATCTGCCGACGCGTGGAGCCGGCCTTCGAGGAGAAACGCCCCCACCATTGGGTCGCCTGTCATCTGGTCTCAAAACAGGAATGATTTGACATCGTTCTGGCGCTGTGCTATTATCCACAGTCAGTGCATCTGGGGAGGTTCGATAGGCGCCTCCTGCGGGCGTTTGGCGTCATGCTTTTCCTTTTTTCGGACCTTATTGCATCGGGCCGACGCCACACATTCCCATCGTTCATACCAGGCCTTTGGAGGCTAAGGAATGGGTAGATTGTTGGAAGTGAAGGGGCTGGAGACACGCTTCTTCACCCAGGACGGGGTCGTCCACGCGGTCAATGGCATCAGTTATACGCTGGACGAGGGGGAAACCCTGGCAATTGTGGGTGAAAGCGGCTGCGGCAAGAGTGTGGGCGTGATGTCCTTGTTGCGGCTGATTCCGCAGCCCCCGGGCAAGATCACGGGCGGGGAAGTCTGGTTCGACGGCAAGGACCTGCTCAAGATGACGGACGACGAGATCCGTCAGGTGCGCGGCAATCGGATCGCCATGGTATTTCAGGATCCGATGACTTCGTTGAATCCGGTGTTGACCATCGGCTTCCAGCTTTCGGAAGCGCTGATGTTGCATATGGGGATGGACAAAGCGGCCGCGCGCAAACGCAGCGTGGAGCTGTTGGAAATGGTCGGCATCCCCCAGGCCGCCAGCCGGCTCGACGATTATCCCCATCAGTTCTCCGGCGGCATGCGCCAGCGCGTGATGATCGCCATGGGTCTGAGCTGCAACCCCCAACTGTTGATCGCAGATGAGCCGACGACCGCGCTCGACGTGACAATCCAGGCCCAGATCACCGACCTGGTGAAGCGGCTGCGCGACGAGATCGGCATGGCGATCATCTGGATCACCCACGATCTGGGCGTGGTGGCCGGCCTGGCGCATCGCGTGATCGTGATGTATGCCGGCTTTATCGTGGAAGAAGCCCCGGTCAAGGAATTGTACGGCAATCCGCGCCATCCTTATACGGTCGGCCTGCTCGGCTCGTTGCCGCGGCTGGATGAGGCGCGGGCGCGACGCCTGACCTCCATCGAGGGCCTGCCGCCCGATTTGATTGACCTGCCGAAGGGTTGCCCGTTCTATGCCCGTTGCCGCTATCGGATCGAACGCTGTGCGACCGAGAACCCCCAACTGGAACCTGTCGGGCCTGGACATAAGATCGCATGCTGGGTGGATATCACCCGGTTCCGCGCCGGCAGGAGCGCTTCGCCGGCGGAGGTGGTACAATGAGCGTTCAGAGCACGACGGGCCGCGAACGGCTGGTGGAGGTGAAGGACCTCAAGATGTGGTTCCCGATCTACCGGGGCATCCTGCAACGCCATGTGGCCGATGTGAAGGCGGTGGATGGGATCAGTTTTCACGTCTATCGCGGGGAAACGTTGGGATTGGTCGGCGAGTCGGGGTGCGGCAAGTCCACCACCGGCCGCGCGATTTTGCAGCTCTACCGGCCGACGGCCGGCCACGTCCTCTTTGAGGGCAAAGACCTGGTCCAGATGAAAGACAGCGAGCTGCGGCCGATGCGGCGGCGGATGCAGATGATCTTCCAGGATCCTTATGCCTCCCTCAACCCGCGCATGACGGTCGGCAGCATCATCTCCGAGCCGTTGGAAGTGCACAATATCGGTACCAAGCCGGAACGGCTGGAACGCGTGCGCGAGCTGCTGCGCGTGGTGGGCCTCAACCCGTATTTCATCAACCGCTATCCGCACGAGTTTTCCGGCGGCCAGCGCCAACGCATCGGCGTTGCGCGCGCGCTGGCGGTCAATCCCGCCTTCATCGTTTGCGACGAGCCGATCTCGGCCCTGGATGTTTCGATCCAGGCGCAGATCATCAACCTGTTGGAGGATCTGCAGGAGCAGTTCGGCCTCACCTATCTGTTCATTGCCCACGACCTGTCGGTGGTGCGCCATATTTCCGATCGCATCGCCGTCATGTACCTGGGCAAGATCATGGAGATGGCCGATCGGGATGAGCTGTACAAGAATCCGCTGCATCCGTACAGCCAGGCACTTTTGTCGGCCGTGCCGATCCCCGACCCGGTGGTCGAAGAGAAGCGCCAGCGCATCATCCTGGAAGGGGACGTGCCGACCCCGGTCAATCCACCGAAGGGCTGCCACTTCTGCACGCGCTGCCCGAAGGTGATGGACATCTGCCGTGAGCAGGAACCGGAGTTCCGCGATTACGGCAGTGAACACTTCGTAGCCTGCTGGTTGTATCAGAAGTAACGCATGAAAGGGGGTGAGATTGCTTTTCCATCTGCAGTCGAGGCAAGACCAGCCCATTTCAGCTTATTCAATTCTATCAGGAGGAGACAATGTCTAGCAAGAAGTTGTCTGTGGCGCTCGGGATCGTCGTTGTCCTGAGCATGCTCCTGTCGGCCTGCGCGGCACCGACCCCGCAGGTGGTCGAGAAGGTCGTGACGCAGGTCGTCACGCAGGAGAAGGTCGTCGAGAAGCCGGTCGAGAAGACCGTCGAGAAGGTGGTGGAGAAGGTCGTCACCCCGACGCCGGCGCCG